>CP047920.1:300000-600000 GCA_010202645.1 Candidatus Saccharibacteria bacterium oral taxon 488
AGCTTTACGGATAGCTACAGTGACTGACGATTTCTTATATCGGTGCATTAGTTTATTGTCTTATACCCTATACAATAATACAAGTTATCTATCGCTATACATGCGTAATTTATGGCTATAGCTAGTCAAATTGGTACAAGTACAGACCGTAACCACTACTAAGGCGCGAAACATTCCGCCTCACCCATTACTTTTGGGTGGTTTATGTTCCTGCTTTTGGCACTGGGGTGTCTTATGTTTTTGCTAAATAACCTCTCAACATCACAAATCCATCAACCGCCTCAATTGCCGCCAAGTACTCTTTCCACTCCTCATCATTCAATTCTGCCAAACTACGGCCAGGAAATCTCGGATGCCCATAAATATATAACAATTCCGTCCAGCCATGGAGATTATCGCCGCGCGGCTCATTAATGATGAACCCTTCTTCATCAGCCACGAAGATGTGGTCTTCTTTACCGTCAAAATAACCAACCGCAAAAGAAAAGATAGCCCGGCGGTCAGTTTCGCCTTGCATTAATTTGATGATACCGGGATAACTAAAACTGTCCAGCAGCAACTTAACAAATGGCCCTGGAAAGCCCTTCAATGCCGGGATGAAAAAACCGCGATCATCAACGATCAGGCGCTTGCTTGGAAAAGCTTTTTTAGCTTGTGCCAGTTTACTTTTGGCAATTGTTTGAATATCTAACCCCCGCCCCTCGTCAAAATCATAGTCAAGTTGCTGTAGGTCAATGCCAAGCGGTTGGAGGAGTTTCTGGAGGCTAGTGAACTTTTGGTGATTGGAGGTGATGAAGTGAATCGGACGGGATGGATTTGTCATGATATAAGTATACGATAAGATTTTAGGAATTTATACTTTGTAAGAACTTATCAAAACACCTTAATAGGTTATTTTCTAGGTCAAAATTTTTCAAAGCAAAGTTATGTGCAGATGTCAGCATACGATTACGGTCATTTAGACTCATACTACATACATTAACTAAAGTTGACATTAGTGATTCAGACGAACTTCTTTCAAATATTAAACCAGTTATTCTGTTAGATACCTGATACGGCAAGCCACCAGCATTACTACATATGATTATAGCTTTAGCTTTTGGATCAAAAAAGGTCTCGCTTGGAATTAAGCCAAAAGGCTCATTTAAAGACGGTACTACTATTGCAATAGTTTTATTGTGTCTTCTAATAAATTTGGGGAAATATGGGTCAAACTCTGTATGGATTTCAAGGCTAACATTTTTTCTCTTTGCCAATTCTACAAGACTGGCTTTATATTTTTCTGACTCAATTGAGTCTGTATTTGCATTCAGTAGTAATCTATAATGATTATTTGGGAGAGCTGACATAGCGTTAACAAGGGTATGGAATCCCTTATATTTTATTGAACGACCATATGCACAAATGACTTTTCTATCATCGGTATCTAAATGCCATTTCTTTTCGAGATATTTTGTCAGAGATTTTTCCAGCGAACTATAGTCTTCGACTATACATCCATTATGTGCTGGTACTATCTTATCTTTATCTAGACCATAATCAGTGATTAAGTGCTTTTTCATGTATCTACCAATTTCTCCTATTCGAGTATTATCAGGAATATGATTATAGATTTTTCTCTCTAATAAGATTCTGCTTTGATTTTCTGGCGAATGAATAATGCCCGAACTTTTAGGTATATGTAAGTGGTGCACGTTGTTTGCATTTGCTAAAACAGGAATGGTCTGGATGAATGGAGTGTCTATGCTAATGCATAATATATTTTTATCATTTTTCACATAATCTAGGATATGATGGGCTGCACTTTGAGATTCTATACACCACTCTGTAAGCCCACCATATCTATTCATGCCGTTAGAATTATTATCTATAGGATAAAATCTCAGGTTATCTTTATTAATAATATCGAGAACTTTGCTGTGCCAATGCGGCTGATAATCATTGTTTAACTTTGATGTATAGATTGGACAAATCTCAATATCTGAGAATGGAAATAAATTTCTTAGCAATTTAATTACACGAAAGTTATGCACGCCCGCTCCAGTATGAGCACAGTAGAAGCCATCATGAATCAGTAAGAATATCTTATGATAGTATCCTCTTGCTAACATCTTTTGCTATCTCATCCTTTGGTCTATTATCAGTTTTAATAACCGTAATATTTTTATAAAATTCATCATACAAAGGAAGAATCTCGGTATAGAATTCATTGGCAAATTCTATACAGGATATGATTGACCATAACATATCAACTGATTCTTCTCTATGCTTTCGCAGATTGGATTGATAAGGATTAACGTCTAGAATATAAACATCGTCCGGCTTTCGTAACCTACCAGCTCTTATTTCATGTCTGCACCACTGAATTGTATTGGGAAACAATGTTCTAGGCTTGTTGTATTTATATTTGTCGGATGAATAAGCATAAGCTAAAGCGGTAATATAACACCTGTCTGATATAACGTAGTCTTTGTAGCTAAAAAGATCTACGATAGAACTCTTGATTAACCAATTTAATCTATATGCATCTTCGCTGTCAGGAACATCTTTAATATAGCGATTTAGATCTTCTTCTCTTAGAATGTGTTCTGCTAGGCAATATGCCTTGTCTCCAAGAACTGCGTCCAGTTCATTCAATAGACTTGTTTTCCCTCCTCCGGGTATACCTTCTAATGAAATGTACATCATCAAAATAATCCCTGTTGTCGGTTTATGGCTACTTTCTTAGTGTGTATGCCGAACACTTTACCTACTGTTGTGTCGGTGTGGGTTTGAATTCTCATTTCTCTGCCCTCCAGTATTTTTGTATTAATTGCATAACAAGCGCCACCGACATGGAAGAGCGCGATCTTACCGAGTATGCCTATAACTCGACCGCCAATATAGGAAATTGAGTCAAGTTTATCAATAAAATGGATAATTTCACCAATAGCAGACTCCTGTATTCTGTAGTCGGGACTTGCAAATATAAAATCATCATATACGATATTTTGGTCAAGAAGCGTCTGTTCTATTCTTTCTTGACACAGCTTCAATCGACTATATGCAGCCTCTCTAGTATCGTTATTCAGAATATTCTTTATCTTTTCTTGATACCGCACAGACTGTTTTATATTTAAATGCTCTGATATCGCCTTTTCAATACCGCGAGCTGCAACTCCTTCTGCAGCGTACGCTATAACTGCGGCTGCAGTAGCTCCCTGTTCATGTATTCTGTCTGAGTATCTCGATTGTCTCGCTACTCCAACTTTGACACTAGATTGATCGCCAAAAGAAGCGATATAAACTATGTGTCTATATTTAAGTAGACTGCGATTGTATTCTGTGGTTATTTTACCAGTCTTAGCTACAAACGACCCTCTGCTTTTCTGTGTGCAGACAGGGCATTGTGAGCCTTGCCTTTCGTGCTGCTGTATAAGGGCCATATCGAGACACGGTATTCTCGATTCTGTATCTGAATCAAAGTATCCTATGCAAAACCTGTTGCCGGTAGTCTCTATTGAAAAATAGTTATCTATAACAGAACGTTTTATCTCGCTACCACCTACATCAAAACTTGTAATAGTTGGCTCGCTACTATGCCAATATAGACCAGTAAAGGTTTCATATTCTGCCATAGTTTCTAGATTCCTCCGGAAAAAAATAACTTAGTTGCGACATAGTCTCATAAAAAGAATCTGGAAAATGAATATTATTTCTTAAAGTGTTGGCAGTAGATAGGGAGTTTCGCACTTCTTTCTTTAGTTCGTTTTGATATTCGCCTATATTTACATTGTTTATCATTAATAATTTAACTGGATCTGATGTCATATAGTCAACCAAACGTCCAATAAACTCTTTACCGTAAGCTGTCGTGTAGATATAGGCTATGTCTTCTTTATCTAGAAATATTTCCCTTGAAGAAATAATAGCCTCTTCGCCAGTTTTATCTATCAAAAGTTGCTCAGTATAAACATCTCTTTTTGGTTTAAGAATGGAAATCGTCACGTCTAGCTGATGGCGTGGAAGCTGATAAAAATTATGATTGCTTCGCATTTCCTGCTTCCATTTTAATAGGCAGCATTCATCGCTTGCAAATATATCATAGGGCATTCGACTTTCGTCTTGTATAAGATGCTCACAACACTTAGTGCATGTTAAGCACCTATCGCTACTGCTTAGTGCATTTAAAATTCTTTCTTTATTGGTGAATCGTGTTTTATTTGCTATTTCATAAAGAGCCCAAGGGTTGTCTATTGATTGTAGTCTATAGGTATCTATAGACTCGCCGACCCAAATGCTCTCAGCTATTGTTTCTACGTACTGCTTTAAGCCTAGACTCTGTCTAAATCTCTCGTTAGTCATTTGCAAATGCAACCATTTCGTAAAATTGTTTCCTCGTATTATCATTAGTAAACTCACCACTAAAGGCAGATGTCACCATATTTGATTGGATTTTTTCAACCCCGCGAGCTATATTACAAAAATGCTGAGCTTTCAAAAGAACTGCAACTCCGCGAGGTTCAAGGTAACCGTTAATGGCTTGAGCGACTTGCTGTGTAATACGTTCTTGATCTTGTAATCTACGAGAATAAATATCAACCGCTCGCGCTAATTTGCTTAAACCTATAATACGATCTTTAGGTATATATGCAATATAAGCTTCGCCCCAAAATGGTAGTAAATGATGCTCACAAACAGAGGTGAAGTTTATTTTACCCGATAAAACTATATCGGAATAGTTGTGTGTATTGTCAAAGGTTTTTGCCTCGTCTTCAAATTTACGCTCATATCCTTCAAGTAATCTACTCCAAGATTTAGCTACGCGCATTGGGGTTTCTTTAAGCCCCGCCCTATTGCAGTCTTCTACCAACTCTTTCAAAAGCTTCTCTATAATACTTTCTATTTCTTTATTATTGGCCATTATGGAATGTACCGTACCTTTCTTAATTAAAATTGAATACTACTATCATATCACCATGCAATAAATTTATAAATCGTGTATCATAAATGTATGACAACTAGACTTACTGTGCGAGGTATAATTTATAATCCGCAAACTGATAGTGTGTTTGTTCAGAAATTGAAGAAATTACAAGGTAATAATAATTGGTATTTACCAGGCGGAAAAGTTGAAGATAAAGAATCTCTTACTTCGGCATTAAAAAGAGAGATATTTGAAGAGTGCGGAATTGAAGCGCAGGTTGGCAGATTAGTTTGTATCAATCAGTTTTTTGATAGTAAAAATGGTACGAATGTAGTTGCTTTCTTGTTTTTAATCACTAACTACGCAGATTTCATAGACATAGATTTAGTTAAAACATCACATGGCGTGGCGGAAATCGCAGAATTTAAATTTATTTCGCGAGAAAATGAATCTATAATTCCAAAATGGGTGTCTAGTGCAGATAAAAATATTCTTACTGAGAATAATTTTGAACTATGTGGTGTAGACTTTTATGATGAGTTTTGATGCTAGTAGCTCTCTTGATAAGTAGCCCACAACCAAGTTATAGTAGCTTGATTAATACCCTAATCCAGCGTGGCGGTAATGAATTTATCGCAAAACACTACTATTCATTTGCTCTGTGATACGCCCCTAAAATCTCCCTCAAACTCACGCTATGCTGGAAGTTTATGTCGTCAATTTTGTCAAGATCAACCCACTCCGGTGTGCCATTGGTGTAGGTCTTCTCACTGTCGGTCATGTTGTCGTTATTGATTTGCTCGTGCGTGAAGTACAGCTGAATCGACTGGTTAGCTTGCGCTTCAGTGTTGTGCTTGAAGAAAGTAGTTGCCTGGTGAATGATTTTTCTGGCATCTTATTATCCTTAATAATTACTGCGTACACGCCGACGCGAATATTCAGCTCGTCAACGGGAACGGTGTATTGATTGCCGAAGACGTCTTTGCAGATGATGGATTTGGTCATCTTTGCTCCTTATTGCAGTAACTTTCTAAAATTTGTACTAATCAACCCGCTTGGCAAGCGACATCACTTGATAGCCGTATTGATCAATATCTTCTTGCTTCCAAAAATCGATTTCTTTCGTGCGTAAAACTTCGCCGACTACATGACGAACTTTGCGGCCAGTTGGTGTTCCGTCATAATTTACCTCAATCTGTTCCAGAATGTCGCCGGGTTGGATGTCAAAATCGGCTACCCTCATATCAAATGTTTTCTCGCCCGCTAGGACTTTTTCGAATAAATCAGGGTAGGATTTTTTGGTGATGATTTTCATACGTTTTATTATCTCCCCCTTCGCGCCGCCAGTGCAAACCACATAAAGTAATCCTCCAACGATTCGTCTTCCATGCCAGCGAATAGTTCGCGGGCGCGCAGGACTTCGCGGAGTTTTGGTGATTTTTGGCGGGCGAGTTGCTCGGCGGTGGCGTCCAATAAGTCCAAGCCGCGCTGCCAGGCGCCAGTCATTGCAGCCGTGTCGCCGCGGCGCCGGGCGGCAAACGCTCGCCCAACCTCCGAGCCGATGTTGCCCATTTGCTCGAAAATCGTCAAGCTTTGCCACTTCTCTCGGTCAAAGACATGTTCACTCACGGACGACTCCGGCGATGATATCGATGATTTGCTGGCGTACCGCTGGGTCGAGCACATCGCGCGACGGATTGTTTTGCCGCGGACGGATGTTTATCATGCTATCAAACTCGATAAAGTCATCAGTGCCAAACTTATCTGGATGTAGGTTGATCCCCCATAGATCTGCTTGTTGCGATCCACGTTCTAACAAATACGCTTCACCATCAGCATGCATATCCATGTCGATCACCACAATTTTCTTCGCAACATCGACATCCGCCTTGACCATCGTCCCGTACATTCTCTCGGCCATCGGGCGAAGCTCGGCGAGGGTTATGGTATCAATAATCTTCATGGTTTAATTGTAGCACAGACAGCCAGCGCTTCAGCATGATATGCTGACGGCGGAATCTTTATGTAAAGCAGGAGTTGAGAGTCTGTTTGACGACTTTAATATGCACAATTTAGGAAGACCTATTCTTGGACCCGTATTTTTCTCTAGCTATTTTAGTATACTTTCTGATAAAATCGCTTTTTGCATCAGTATACCCATCCCTATCATGCTCAAATTCCTTCCAAAGCTTTAGTTTCAATTTCTCGTACTGTTTGGCAATGTCTCCATTCTCAATTAGATAATCCCTAAAGTAGATCTCATCATTATCCCCCACAACCCTAATGTGGAGATGAAATACCTTATCCGCGAAGCCCTGTTTGGTATATCCCTTATTCAATGAGATTCGTTTTGCTTTCTGACTCATGCACAACCAATTATTTTCAACAAGAATATTTTTTACAGGCTCTAATTCTTTTTCCGACGGGACTTCAAGCAATATATCTACTATATTCTTTGCCTGTATATTTGGAATGGCCGTGCTGCCAATGTGAGATATTCGTGTTATGTATTTTTTTGGTACCAATGAGAAGATGGCTTTCACTTCCTCATCATACCAGCGTGCCCATTCTCTATTGTGTTCTACAAGAAATATGGGGAATAATTGCCACAACTCTTTCAAACTCATTCTCTCTAACTCTCTGTCCATTACATTCTCCTACTCAAACCTCACCACAAACCGCATACCCTGCCCGTGCGGCACGAACTCATAGTCCAGGCCTTTGGCGTCGAGCAGCATTTTCACGGTGTAGAGGCCGATGCCACTGCTGTCGGTATGTTGCTTCGTGCCGTCAGAACTGCGATAAAACGGGTCGAAGACGTGCTGGAGCTGTTGTTTAGTGAGTGGTTTGCAGGCGTTTTCGATGGCTAGTTCACGCTGGTCACAAGTAATTTTTATCACGCTCCTGGCATCGCCGTGGCGCACTGCATTTGATACCAAATTCGAGATGACGTGGCGCATCATGTCGCGGTTAGCACGCACGGTCGTTGGGTGTGCGTCAACCGCGAAAGTCATGCCGCGCGTTTTTGCCAGCAGTGTATAGTCAGCAACCACCTCGGCGATTAGCTTGTCAATCCTCAGTCGTTTCTCCTGACGCAGAGCCTGCTCGGCGACGCTGCCAGAGCGCAAAACGTCATTCACCATCGCCGCCAAGCGGTCAACCTGCGCTACCGATTCCGCCAGGTACTGATCGCGATTTTTATATTCGCCGATGTTGAGTTGCATGTTTTCAAGCATGATCCGAAGGGCTGCTAGCGGCGTTTTCAGCTCGTGCGAGGCCGCGCGGAGGAAGGCAATTTTCTCTTTTTCAAGCTGGGTTATCCGCTTATTCTCATGCTCCAGCGAGCGAATCGTTTGCCACAGGTTTTGATAGAGCTCGTTAATATTTCGCCCCAGCACGCCGATTTCATCACGGCTATTCACTGGGTAGTGCGCACCCTTTTCCAGCTGCTGCATCGTCGTGGTCACCGCAGCCATCTGGCGAATCGGCCGTGTCACAAAACGGCTGTAGATGTACGAGAATAGCAGTGCCACTAACAGCGATCCGAGCATAGTATATGGCAATACGTGCAGGGTAGCGAGTTTGGCCTGGGTGACGGGCGCTACGTCGGCGAGCAGTTTGACCGTAATCGCTCGCCCCTGTTTATCCGTCACACTACCCTGCCGCAAAATCACCGAACGCGGATCGACAGTCTGCCCATCAGCGATTTTCACCACGCTGGTATCGACCGGTTTACCACTGTCTGTCACGATATTGACGGATTGAAAGCCTTGAAAATACTGATCACGCCCGTCAATCGTTAGCGTGATATTGACGTTTTTCATGCTCGCAAATTCCTGGCTGAGACGGCGCATTTCCTCGGCCGATTTGCCGCGTAGCTCAGTGGTTAGCGTTATCAGGTTATCCGCCGCCTCACGCTCTTTTTGCTGCAAATAAAATTGCGGCATCAAGGTGTAAACCAACGCATGCACCAGGATGATCAACGCCGCAAACAGGCCGATTGATACCAAAAATGTTTTGGGAAATAATTTAAGCCGCTTCATAGCGATAGCCCACTCCCTTCACCGTGATGATGCAGTCTAGGTGCAATTTCTTGCGCAAGTTTTTGATATAGACGTCAATCACTCGGTCGAACGGCACCTCGTCATCACGCCACAACTTGTCAATGATAGCCTGCCGACTCCAGACCATGTTTGGATTATCGACGAGCAGCTTGAGGAGTTGCACTTCCTTGGGCTTGAGATGCGCGTCAGTATCATCATAAAATCCCTGATAGGCCGCGAAATCCACCGAGGCCAAGCCGCGGCGCCACAAGGTTTTTTTGACAGACTGTTGGCGGCGAAGTAGCGCCTTAATTCGCTTTTCCAAAAGCACCAGCGAAAATGGCTTACTCATATAATCATCCGCCAGCTCGTCAAAACTCGCAACTTGCGTCGGCTCATCATGCAGCGCCGTCAACATCAGCACCGGCACGTCGCTGGTCTGGCGAATCTGGCGCAGCACTTCGATGCCACTCATCTTTGGCAGCATGATATCGAGGATGATGACATCTGCTTCGGCATACTTCTCCAGGGCCTCCTCGCCGCTGGTTGCCGTTAGTACCGTAAAGCCGCGCTGGCGGAGGAATTGCTCGGTGCCAATGCGCAGAGTAGGTTCGTCTTCAACAATAAGAACCGTTGATGTCATATAAGTAGTATACCGAAAATGCCGCCCGTGGTAAACGAGCGGCATGGGGCGCGTGGTCAGCGTCAAATTGGGACGCTTGGGTCGTATTAGCGGACGCCGACCACTTGCAGGCGCCGGGTGGTGCGACCGAGACCGAGAGAGATGGTTTCGGTGGCGTGGCGGTTGAGGAGGCTTTGTCCGAGAGGGCTATCGACCGAGATGCGGCCGTCAGACGGATCAGCCTCGAGGCTGTCAACGAGGGTGTAGCGAAAGAGCTGACCCTGCTGATCAATGAGATCAACCACCGAACCGATGGCGATGCGTAGCCGATCGCGCTTACGCGGTAGTGGTTTGGCGGTCTTGAGCGCAGTGCGTTTCTCGGCGAGCTTGCCATGGACGTTTTCGAGATTCATGATAATCTCACTGCGGCGGAGTTTGTCGTCGCGAGACTTAGCACGGCCGATGTCGCGTAGTTCAGCTGAGAGTGCTTTTTCGCGGATTTCGAGTTCGTTGATTTGCTTGTGTAATTCTTTGAAGCCTTTTTTACTGAGATATGTTGTCGTATTCATCCTTACCCTTTCTGGTGAGGCTCACCTCACCGTAACTTATTACACCATGGCATTCTGAAAATTAGCTGAAAAATTGTAAAAATGTCAAAAAAAGTCACGCCACCAGGGGTAGATTACAGGGTTTTCGGTAGCGAAATGGTGAACGTTGTCGTGCCTTTGCGGCTGGCGGCGGTGAGTTGGCCGCCGAGGGCGCCGGCTAGTTGCTTGGCGAGGCTGAGGCCAAGGCCGTAGCCACCAGTTCGCTGATCGCCAGAGAAAAATCGCTCAAAAATATGCGGTAAGTCGCGCGCCGCGATTTGGCCATCGTTCGTCAGGCAGACGGTGATGCGGTGATGGGCAGCCTTGATGTCAACCTGGACGCGAGATTTACGCGGGCTGTGACGCAGGGCGTTGTCGAGGATGATAGCGATGAGTTCGCGGACGATGAGGCGATGGCTGGTCAGGGTGATGGCCTCGTCGGTGATCAGTACGGTGCGCGCCTCGGCTTTGCGTTCAGTGATCAGCTTTTTGGTGAGGTCGGTGATGTCAAAGGTCTCGGTGGTGGTTTCTAACTGTCGATTGGCAGACGACAATTTGAGCAGCGTCTCGGTCAGTTGCGTCAGGCGGTCGGTCTCTTCGAGCGTACTCTGGAGCGTCTGGCGAAGTGATGCTTTGCTGGCGCGCCGGTCGGATAATGCCAGTTCGGCCTCAGCCTTGATGACAGCTAGTGGCGTGCGCAGCTGATGGCTGGCGTTGGCGGTAAAGCGCGACTGGGCGTCATGTGCTGCCTCAATCGGCTCAAGCGTCCGCCGGGCCAGTATATAGGCACACACACCGCCGCCGAGCAGTACGATGAGGTTGAGATAGCCGAGGCTGATCAGCAGGTTGGTGGTCGAGATTGATGGATGGTCGCGGATGATGGTCGTTTCGGTGTTACCATCAGTTTTGTGATGCTTACTCCAGTTATTCAGCTGGACGTCAAGCTCGGAGCTGGCGACCTGAAAGATGATGCCGCTAAATAGTAAGCTGACGGTCATCAGAATGAGCAAGTACCAGCCGGCCAGCTTGAGCGTTGCTGAGAAAAATAATTTCACTCGCCAGCCTCCAATTTATACCCAAAGCCGCGCACGGTGTGAATCAGCGGCCGACGAAATGGCTTGTCGATTTTCTTGCGCAGCTGCTTGATGTAAGCCTCGACGTTGTTGGGCAAAATATCGGCATCAAAATCCCACACATGGGCGATCAATGTGTCTTTGCTGAGCGTCTGGCCGGGGTGGCGCGCTAGGTATTCGAGGAGCGCGTACTCCTTGCTGGTCAGGTCGATCGCGGTGCCGGCGCGAGTGACGGATTGCGTTGTCTGGTCAATCACGAGATCAGCGATCTGGAGCGTGTCCGGTTGCTGAATTGGCGGGCGGCGAAGGAGCGCTCGCACGCGGGCGGTGAGTTCGGCGATGGCGAAGGGCTTGACGAGATAATCATCAGCGCCGCTGTCCAGGCCGAAAGTCTTATCTTCAGTCGTCCCCAGTGCTGTCAACAGCAGAATCGGCATATCCTTACCCTGCTCGCGTAACGCTCGCACAATATCAGTGCCACTCCGCCCCGGCAACATCCGATCAACGACCAATAGATCGTACGGCTCGCTCGTCGCCATATTCAGCCCCTCATCTCCGTCATGTGTCACGTCCACGGCATGATGCTCACGCCGCAGCGCCTCAGCAATGATCCGGGCAATCTTTCGTTCGTCTTCGATGATAAGGAGGCGCATGAGTATATTATATCAAGTTGTGGTAGTATAATAAGCAGAAAGAAAGGGAGATATATGGGACGAGACACAGCAAAACAGCAGCGACCGATTGTCGAGATTCGTCATTTTCAGATGGCGTTTGGCGATAAGGTGGTCATTCAAGACCTCAGTTTTGAGGTGCGGCGCGGCGAGGTGTTTGGATTCTTAGGTAGCAACGGCTCAGGAAAGACGACGACACTCAGGGCGCTGTTAGGGCTATACGAGCCGACGGCTGGCGAGCTACTGGTTGACGGCAAACAGTTTGCTGTCGAAGATGGTGTCAAGTTGGGCTATCTCCCAGAGGAACGCGGCCTGTATAAAAAGGAAACAGTCATCGACACCATGATGTACTTTGGCCGGCTGAAAGGTCTCAGCAAAGAAGAAGCTCGTAATTTCTCCATGAATTATCTGGAGCGAGTTGACTTGAGCGACAAGGCAAAAACCCGGCTGGATAAATTATCAGGTGGTCAGCAGCAAAAAATTCAGCTGGGCGTGACCATCATGGGCGACCCAGAGCTGCTCATTTTAGACGAGCCGACCAAGGGCTTTGACCCAGTCAATCGCCGACTACTAATGAACATCATTGAAGAGCGACGCAAGGCTGGCGCGACGATTATTTACGTGACGCACCAGATGGAAGAGGTCGAGCGACTATGCGACCGGCTGATTCTATTAAAAGATGGTCGAGCAGCGGCGTACGGTACGCTAGCAGAGGTGAAAAAGCAGTTCGGCGGCGCATCAATGGATGATATTTTTGTGAAGGTTTACGGTGGCGAAAAGCAGGAGGTACGTCATGAGTAAGATGCATAATTTGGGAATGGTGTTCAAGTTCGAGGTACTTCGAACACTCAAAAAGCCGATCTTTTGGCTGGTGGCGATTGGCTTTCCGGTTATGATCGGGCTGATGTTTGGGGTCATTTTCTGGTCGAACCGGGCGACTCAGGAGGCAGCTGAGAAGCTCCAGGAGCAGAATTTCAGTATCACGATGACGGACGATTCGGGATTGGTCAAGCCAGAGATAGCTGCGGCGATGAAAGTCCAGCGAGTTAATTCCGAGGCCGAGGGCGTTGAAAAGGTCAAACATCATCAGACTGATGCGTACTTTTATATACCAAAGAACCTTGAAAAAGATAGTGTCAGGATATATGGTCAAGACACGGGGCTCTTTGAAAATAACAAGTACGAGGCAGTGGTCCGTACCCTGCTCAGTCGGTCGGTTGATAGCAAGGTGACCGGATCGGAGGCAGTGGTTATCAAGCAAAAAATCACCTCATCGCTGACAACGTACAAAAACGGCAAGGAGAGCGGCGGCATAAAAGAGGTAATCGTACCAGGATTTTTCCTAGCGCTGTTTTACCTGTTGATCGCTTTCTTTGGTAACCAAATGCTTACCAGCACTATCGAGGAGAAAGAAAACCGTACGGTCGAGATGCTGCTGACAACAGTGCGAGCCAAGACACTGATCGTTGGTAAGATCTGGGCGCTGATCACGCTGTCGCTAATTCAGGGTATGGTCATCGTTGCGCCAGTGTTTATCGGTTATTTGCTGTTCGGACACCAATTACATTTACCTAATTTCGATCTGTCGCAGATTGTCTTTGACCCGACGAGAATCGTGGTGGCGATTGCATTATTCGGCGCAAGCTTTATGATGTTGACTGGGCTGTTGGTGACGGTGGGCGCGATGATGCCGACCGCCAAGGAGGCTAGCTCGTGGGTTGGTCTGGTGATGATACTGCTGTTTGGCCCACTGTATGGCGGATCAGTTTTCATCTCGTATCCGGAGTCAACATTCTCGATGGCTATGTCGTATTTCCCGCTTACGGCGCCGATCCCCCTGATGCTCAGGAACGCGGTCGGCAATCTGTCGCTCATTGAGGCCTTGATTGGCGTGGCGGTCTTGGTAGTGTCTGCGGTGCTGATCATGATGCTGGCGGTGCGAGTTTTCCGTTACGGCGCGATGTCATATGACAGCAAGCTATCTCTGTCGGCGTTGCGGATGAAGCGAAAAACTGGTAAAGTTTAGGGTATGAAAGTACGCATTGAAATAGACACCAAAACATTTGTGCGGTTTTGGCTGGTGGTGATTGGCTTTGGGCTGGCGGGGCTGATGATTTATTCGGCGCGGGATGCGCTGATGGTGCTCGGGACGGCGTTGTTTCTGGCGTTGGCACTGAACGCGCCGGTGCGTAAGTTGGCGTCGTGGCTACCCGGCAAGAGTCGGCTGGGCGGGACGGCGTTGGCTTTTATGCTGCTGATCATCATCTTGACTAGTGTGATTTGGTTCGTGGTGCCACCGCTGGTGCAGCAATCGGCTAAGTTTGCCGAGACGCTGCCTGGCCTGGTTAATGGTGTTAACGAGCAGTGGCACGGGCTGAAGGGCTTTGTCGAGCAGAATGGTCTGCAGCCGCAAATTGATTCACTGATGAATAATATCCGTGAGCAGGCGTCTAGCTGGGCGGCGAGTTTTGGTGCGAATATTCTCGGTAGTATTGGCTCGCTGGCGTCATTTTTAGCGTCGGCCTTTTTGGTGCTGGTGCTGACATTCTTGATGTTGCTCGAGGGCCAGGAATGGATGGAGCGGCTGTGGCGGCTGTATCGGGATGAACAGCGGCGCGACCATCACAAGGTGCTGGTTGGCAAGATTTATAACGTGGTGACTGGCTACATCGTCGGGCAGCTGACGGTGTCGGGGATTGGTTCGTTGTGCGCCGGGGCGTTTGTGTTTGGTATGAGCTGGTTCATTCCGGAGATCGCAGCCAACTTGGCAATGCCGACGATTCTGCTGGTGTTCCTACTCAGCCTGATCCCGATGTTTGGGGCGACGATCGCCGGTGTGGTGGTGGGGCTGATGCTGATGCTCAATAGCGTGTCGGCGGGCGTCATCTATCTCATCTATTTTGTGATCTACCAGCAGATTGAGAATAATTTTATCGCGCCAGTCATTCAGGGTAAGAAAGTCGAGCTGTCGGCGCTGGCGATCTTGGTGGCGGTGACGGTGGGGCTGTATGTTGGCGGCTTGGTCGGTGGTGTGGTGGCCATTCCGATCGCTGGATCGCTCAAGGTGCTGATGGATGATTATCTGGCGCATAATCGCGAGCCGCAGGCGCCGCCTCGCCGCTCGCCGCTAAAAAAGGCGCTCAAAAAAGTTGCTGAGACGAAGCCAGCTGAGTAAGCGGCCGAGGGATTATCGGTACGACCAAACTTGACCAGATGGGGTGTCGCGTAGGGCGATGCCCTTTTCGTCGAGTTGAGCGCGAATATCGTCGGCAGTCTGCCAGTTTTTGGCGCGGCGAGCTTGCTGACGCTCGAGGATGAGCCGCTTGGCTTCATCATCAATATCTGGTGTGGTTTCCATTAGCTCTAGGCCTAAAACCTCGTCAATAATTTCGATCAATTGCAGCAAGCCACCGCGATGGATTTTTTCTAACGGCGCATGATCCAGCCGTGAAAACGCCTCGTCGATCAGCGCCAACGCCCCTGGCGTATCCAAATCATCATTTAGCTTTTCGACGAGCGCCTGTCGCGCTGCTAATAGTGACACCGTGCCCTCCTGCTCGTCTTTGTCGTCGTCATCATCCAGCGTGTCGTGCGTCTGGTGCCTGAGCGCCGCATAGCCGCGCCAATGATCCAGCCGCGCCTGGGCTGCCTCCAAAATATCCCAGGTGAAATTGCCCTCGGTTTGGTAATGCTTGCTGAGGATTGCCAGCTTAAAGGCCATCGGACTGAAGCCGCGCGCCGTGATGTCACTGAGGGTGATGATGTTGCCCAGGGATTTACTCATCTTGCGGCCGTCGACTTTGATGTGGTTATTGTGCAGCCAAAGTTGAGCAAATTGCTGCCCAGTCAGACTCTCGCTCTGAGCGATTTCGTTCACGTGATGCACCGGAATGTGGTCGATGCCACCGGTGTGAATGTCGATTGTATCGCCCAGTGTCTCCCGAGCGATGGTCGAGCATTCCAGATGCCAGCCCGGAAAGCCGACGCCCCATGGGCTGTCCCACTCCATGTCGCGCTTGGTGTTGGTCGGTGAAAATTTCCAGACGGCGAAGTCGGTGATGTTGCGCTTACCTGCCACGCTGACTCGCGCGCCCGCTTCTAGGCCCGCCACGTCCAGCCGCGCTAATTTGCCATAATCTGCTAGCCGCGATGTATCAAAATACATGCCGTCGCCGTCAATCTTGTATAACAATCCCTTCTCGTCTAGCCCGCGGGCGAAGTCGATCTGCTGCTGGATGTAGTCCGTTGCTCGCACCAAATGGTCGGGCCGCACCAGCTTTAGTACCTCGTAGGCTTCGTGCTCGGCAATGGCGATATACTGCTCGGCCACATCCCAGGCGGTTTTACCCTCGCGGCGCGCTCCCTTCTCCATCTTGTCCTCGCCACCATCATCATCGCTGGTCAAATGCCCAACGTCGGTGATATTTTGCGTGCGAATCACTGGAATGTCCTGCCAGCGCAGCAACCGCACCAACACATCCCAATAAATATAGCCAACCCAATTGCCAATGTGCGGCTGCGAATACACCGTCAGCCCGCAGGTGTACATACGAACCGTCTGCCCGTCGAGCGGCTGGAGTTCATCTTTACGGCGAGTGAGGGTGTTATAGAGCTTCATTGCTTTTATTTTACAGGAAAAAGCAGAGATTGGCGAGCGGCCCTGCCCTATCGCAACTGAACGTTACCCCCGTATCCCAGTCGTTATCTAGGCGGTTGTAGGATCTACCCGTGCCTATGGTATGATGATCCTAGGAAGTGTAAGGCGAGAAAGGTGATATATGGATACAACATTATTTCAGTACTGTCAAAAAATAGTGCTATTCAGTCAAGACGGCTCTGCTGTGCTGCTCGCTAGGCGCCGCGGGGAGGCTGATTATGATGGCGTGTTCTCGTTTATTGGCGGTAAGTTGGAGTCGACGGATGGTGGCTTGGTGAATGGTCTTCGGCGGGAGAAGAACGAGGAAATTGGCTCGGCCGCTAAAATTGCGGTGGTAACGAGCATCAGTGTTAATGAATATTTTGTCAAAACCAATGGGCAGGCCATGGTGCTGCCACATTATTATGCCCGGTTTATTGGCGGTGAAATTATGCTCAATGATGAGTATTCTGAGTATCGGTGGGTGAACCTACGTGAGTTAGATCAGTTTGAACCAAAGATTGAGACAGTTGCCCCTATGATTGAGGCTGTCCAAAAGATTATGCGAGTTGCTACCGAGGCGGATTATCGAGAGATATAGACACGTATTGGCCGCCCCTGCTCGCTTAAATGCCGGCCTAGATTTACGGTATTTTCTGTATCAAGTTCGCTTTCGTCGTTTCCGACTCATCAGCATAGACACGCATCTATGGAGCGAACATGACAAGCAGAGCTGACAGAGGTTCGCGGGAGGCTAGTCTTTCGGGGGCCAAAAGGTTACAATGAGTACCCATCCTGTGTCCTTTGCCTTGTAGCAGTTTGCATGCGCTACGGGCAGGATAGTTTCCAGACAATGTCTTAGGCCTCCCTCCAAGAGACCTCTTGCTAATTCTAAGGGGGTGTCGACCGGTTCCTGGTATAATCCGCATCCGTCTGCAAGACGGCTCCACTTTCGCCGCCACCGCCATGGCATGTCGGACAGGGAGATTGATGCAGATATAGTTGTCTCTTCTTTGGAGCCTCCCTCAGCAAGGGTTTGTATCACCCGGCGGCGGAGCTGCGCGATTGCTTGCATCCACTTAGGGGTCGGCTCCAGTTGGCGTCCGAGCTCGGCGGCCTCACCTCTGACACGCTGCAGGAAAGCTTCCTCCTGTCTGCGCCGTTCGGCGATGCGCCAAGCCTTAAGTTCTTCTTGGTCATCGCGGTAGTCCTCAATAGCCTTGCGTGAAATTTGCTCCATGCCTGTTATATATCACTAATAGAATAAAATGTCAATGGATTTTGTCAAAAATGTGGTATTATATGTCTTTTTCGGCGTTTTTAGCCTGTTTGTAGGCTTTGGTGACCGGTTCTAGGCCACGGGCGATGCGTTCGCGGTTGGCTTTGAGTTGTTTTTCGTCGCGGAAAGATAGTTTGATGGGCGTGCCAGCGAAGTTGAAAGCTTCGCGCAGGGTGCGCTCAAGGTAGCGTTTGTAGCTCCAGTGGACGAATTTCAGGTTGCTGCCGTAGATGACGAACCACGGTGGGGCCGTGTCGGTCTGGACGATGTAGCGGAGTTTTGGATGCGAGTTCTTTAGGCCGGCTGGCGGATGAGCGGCGACGGCTTTTTGCAAGAGGTCGTTGAGGACGCGGGTTTTGCACTCTTGGCGGCGGCGGGTGTGGATATCGAGGGCTAGGTCGAACAATTTGGCGACGTTTTGACCGGTAACTGATGAGGTGAAGATTAGCGGCGCGTAGGGCGTGAATTTGAAATGATAACTAATTTGCGGTGCCAGCTCGTCGCGGGTGTAGGCGTCTTTGCCTTCGACGGAGTCCCATTTGCTGACCACCAGCACGAGCCCCTTGCCTGCTTCGTCGATGATGCCTGCCAGGCGCTGGTCTAACCCAACGTTTAATTCATTGACGTCCATCAGCAGGAAGCAGATGTCGGCTTCGTTGATGGCCTGCATGGTGCGCAGAACCGAGAACTTTTCGATGCCGGTCTCTTGCTTGCCTTGGCGGCGGATGCCGGCGGTGTCGAGTAGCTCGATGGTCTGGCCGTGGTAGCGGACTTGGACGCGGTTGACGTCGCGGGTGGTGCCGGCAACGTTGGCGACGATGGCCTGCTGCTTGCCCGCTAGGGTGTTAAACAGGTTGCTTTTGCCGACATTTGGCCGGCCAATCAAGGCGACGCGGATGATGTCATCAGGCGTGGCGTCGGTAGCTGGCGGGATAAGTTTGGCGATATTGTCGAGCAGCTCGGAGATACCGATGTTGTGCTCGGCGGAGGTTTTGATGATGGTTTTGATGCCGAGGCGTTTGAATTCGTCGGTGGGAAGTGAGCCTTTGAGGTCGGCTTTATTGGCGATGAGAAGGACGGGTTTACCACTCTTTAAGGCTTTTTTGGCGAGTTGGCGGTCGGCGTCTGATGGGTAGACGGTGGAATCGACCATGACGAGAATGACGTCGGCCGCGGCGGAGGCGTCGGCGATTTGGTCTTGGATGGTGGCTTCGAATTCGTCTTCGGCGGGCTTGAGTCCGGCGGTGTCGATGAGCCAGAATTCAGCCTGGCTTGCCTCGTCAGGAGATGAGGCGCGGCGTTTGTATGATACTTTGCCAACAACATTATCGCGGGTG
This sequence comes from Candidatus Saccharibacteria bacterium oral taxon 488, assembly GCA_010202645.1. Classification (NCBI taxonomy): domain Bacteria; phylum Candidatus Saccharimonadota; species Candidatus Saccharibacteria bacterium oral taxon 488. The sequence goes on from CP047920.1 coordinate 319,155, forward strand.
GTGCCGGCTTCGCGGGCGACGATGGCGGTGCGGGCGCGCGTCAAGCGGTTGAACAATGAACTTTTGCCAACGTTAGCTTGGCCGATGATGGCGACGGTAGGTAATTTATGAGACATAACTACGCCTATTATACCAGAGGCGTGAGGATTTGGCGAGGATAAGCATTATATGCTGGGTCCGACCAGACCGAGGCGATATAGCGAATAATAGACGATGCAGCCGACGAAGAGGGCCGCCAGGAAAAATGCCAGGTAGCTGCTGCCGCGCCAGGCGTGCTTGGTCGATGATTTCTCGGTGCGTTTTGCCTGACGCCGGGCGATGATGGCGAATAGTATGAGTCCAGCCAAGATGACGACTTCAATGCCTAACGCATACAAATTCAGCCCGAACTTTGGCTCCTGCCCCAGCGGGATGACGTGCGGCTCAGCGATGTAGGCTTGTGTTTTGTCAAGCAGACAGATGTCACGCTCGCGAACCGGCGTGATGATGAACATCACGAAATCCTGTGGATGAGCGAACGGGTGATTGAAATCTACGTAGCTTTCCTTCCAGTGATACGGAACACCGGGTGAAAATGGATTAACAGCGGGCATACACATGGTGGTAGTATAGCACGGGATTTTGGTGGGAGGCAATGAAAATAGCCCACCGAACGAGCTCAAACCAGAACTGGATATGTCTCAACCCAGGAAATGCAAGTGATGCATCTCAACCAGTTTGAGCCCAGTCGGTGAGCTATTTTCGGTGGGCGTTAGCCCTATCTCTTTGAAGCCTCCTTTCTCTTGATGTCGAAGAGACTCAGCATCGTGATCACCCCCGCAGGGGCGATCACGATGACGATGTAGATCGTCATCGCAATGACGAACCCCCACCCTCTTGCCCAGGTGGCGAGGAGTAGCGGGAATAGTGTGGCCGCGAACCAAAAGAGGATCCCCGCTCCCCGGAATCTCAATTCGTCGGTGACGGTGCAGACCGCGGCCGTTGCCGCGATGGTCGCCCCCACAAGGAGGATCGCGATCATAATGATCATCGGCGCAAACTGATTCACAATCTTTCCTTTCGGTAGAAGAAAAAGCTCAAAGCTAAAGGGCGACTTCCCGCTCTTTATCGAAAACTTTGAGCTGAAAGCTGATATATATATATCACTAATAGAATAAAATGTCAATGGATTTTGTCAAAAATGTGGTATTATATGCATTTTTGGCGCCTGGGGAGGTCTAGTGAGTCAGTGGCCCTTCACTAAATTCCCCGCGCTTGATACTGCCGAGGCTGTAATTACCAAAATCTGTCCGGTGGAGTTTGGTGACAGTGTAGCCGAGAGCGGCAAAGGTGCGGCGGATTTGGCGGTTGCGGCCTTCGCTCATCTGGACGATCCAGCGGCGGTCGTCGCCGTCGTGCTGGCGCTCAAGTGTCAAGCGGCTGGGACCGTCAGGTAGCTGCACACCAAAGTCATTGATCATTTGTCGGTGAAGTGGCTGAAGTGGCTGGTCAAGCGTCACCAGATAGCGCTTCATTTTATAAAACGACGGATGTGTCATCTGGTGGGCGAAGTCGCCGTCGTTAGTGAGGAGAATCAGTCCGGAGCTGTCTTTGTCGAGGCGGCCGACGGGCTTTAGGTGGTGGAGGTTGGTTGGTAATAATTCGTAAATGGTCGGTACACCGCCCTGAGAGGCGCGCGAACAGAGATAACCGACGGGTTTGTGGAGAAGGATGAGCTGGTGGGCTTGGGCGGTGAGTGGTTTGTTGCCGTGGCGAATAATGTCGGTCGTGGTGATGCGTTGACCCAGCTTGGCGGGCTGGTCATTCACTGTGATCTTGCCCTGCTCGATCAGCTCGTCAGCCTGGCGGCGCGACACACCAAGCGCCAGCGCCACGAATTTGTTGAGGCGCTGGGCGGATGAATCGGTAGAATTAGATGCTTGCGTTGGTGTCGTCATACTAGGAGGCTGCTGGTGGCTGCGGCGGAAAGGCGTTGGTCGGTGGCTGGGGTGTTGCTGGCTGTGCTGCGGGCGATGGCTCTTTTTCAGGGGTTGAGGTCTGCTCTGACTCGGACGCTGGAGCTGGGTCGGTCGGCATCGGTGCCGGGGTGGGCAGGACGAACGGTGTGTCATCGTCCTGTGGTTGTGATGATGCCGCGTTGGCCAGCTCGGCATTGATCGCGGTACCAGTATCGAGCGGCTGGTCATCGGCTGGCGTCGGTAGCGGCTCGAGTGCGTCCAGTGTCAGGTTGCCGTGCGGCTCGGCCATAGCATCAGGCGTCGGCAGCGTGAAATTGTCTGAATCTGGCGTTGGCTGCGGCGAGGTTTGCATAGACTCGAGTTGGTCGCTGAGCTCCTGCTCCATCATCTTGGACATGTCTGGCTGTGGCTCTTGGCTCAGCGGTTGGATCACCCGCTCGCCACCGAGGCCGGTCGGCTGCGGCGATGGTGATGAGGCCGGCGCTGTTGGCTGTGGCAAGGCGTCGGCCGAGGTGGTCGGTGCTGCTTCAGAGGATGGGGTCGGCGCTGGCTCAGAGACCGGAGTTTGCTCTACCTCGGGGGCTGGAGTTGGCGCTGGTTCGCTGGCGGCCGGCGCGGCGGTTTGCTCAGTCGATGCGGACGGAGCCGTCGGTGCCAATGGGGCGCTCGGCAGGACGAACGGTGCTGGGTCGGTTGCTGGCGGGGTTGAATTGTCTGGGTTAGCTTGAGTAGGTGCGATGGCTGAATCATCGTGGGCCGTCGGAGTTATTGGTGCGGTCGGTGCCGGAGTGACAACGTGGGTTGCGGCTGCTATCTCTGCCGGTGATGGCAAGGTGACTGCCGGAGCGTCTTGCTGGGTGGCCGGTGCCGCCAACGGCGCGTCAGCTGCTACAGGCTCTGCGGCCGGCTCGGGCGCGACGGGAGTCGGTTCTGGCGCGTCGCCGAGTACTTCGTGGACGGTGCGCACCACGTCTTCGATGCCGACTTGTGACTTGACGAGGTAGCGATCAGCGCCGAGGGCTTCACCGCGTTGCCGTTGGTCTTCGGATGACAATGCGGTCATCATGATGACTTTGACGTCGCGTGTCTCGGTGGTCGAGCGCAAGATATCCAGCATGTCAAAGCCAGAGATCTTGGGCATCATCACGTCACTGACGATCAAGGCCGGGCGTTCTTTGATAGCCATAGCCAAGGCCTCTTCACCGTCGCCCGCCGAAACGATGTCGTAGCCCTCAGCTAGTAACCTGACGCCGTAAATCTCGCGCAGGCTTTTGTCGTCTTCTACTAGTAAAATCTTTGTCATAACTACCTCTACTATACCGAAGTTTGCACCAAAATACTATAGTGGTTATGGTTTTTGTTGGGCAGCAGCTGGCTCTGGGGTAGCGAGTGGTGTTGATAGCGTGGGCGTAGCGGTTGGTTCAGGCGGTGCGGGTATGGCGGGCGCGGGGATGATTGGTTCAGTTGGTGGTGCGGGCATTAGCGGCAGCGGGCTGAAGTTGGGCGGCGGTACGGCTGGCGCGGCAGGCTTGGTTAGGACGGTGTTAGCAGCGTCCGGCTGCGTGGCGTTGATCGGGACGGTTGGCTGGACGGCGACGGCGACTGGTGGCTCGGTCGCAAGCGGTGGAATAACGGGTACGGGTGCAGCTGGTAATTGGCGCATGGCCTCGTCGGTTCGGGTGCGAGGAATCTCGAGAAAGAAGGTACTGCCCTTGCGGTATTCGCTGATGACGAATAGGCGGCCGGACATTGCCTCGGTCAAGCGGCGGCTGAGATACAGGCCGAGGCCGGTGCCACCGATCTCGCGAGTGTCGGAATTGTCGACGCGGTAGAACTTTTGAAAGAGGTGTGGCACATCTTCGGCGGGGATGCCGATGCCACTGTCTTGGACGCTGATGGTGATCGTTTTGTCATCGCCGGTGATGTCTACGACCACTTCCCCATCGGGCGTGTACTTGATGGCGTTTTCGATCAAGTTAGAAACAACTTCGCGGAGGTGATCGGCGTCGACGTTGGCGTAGTAGGCTGGCTGGATGGTGGCAGCGGTGTCCGGGCGGAAGGTGCAGACGAGGCCCTTTTCGGCGGCGCGTGGCGCCAGGCCCTCAAAAATCTCGCCAACAAAAGTGGTGATATTGATAATCTGCGGCTCATTCTTGAGGCGGCCGTCTTCGGCGCGGCTGATGTCGAGCAGATCCTGGAACAGTCGACCGAGGTGCTGGGCCGAGGCGTGGGCCTTGGTGATGAAATCGCGCGCCTTGTCGTCGATGTGGGCGGTGGCTGGGTTGAGCGCTAGGCCGAGATAGCCTTCAATGGAGGCGACGGGAGTGCGCATTTCGTGGCTGGCGGTAGAAATGAATTCGGCTTGCTGGCGCTCCTCGGCTTTTTCTTTGGTGATGTCGCGAAAGACGACGATGATGCCTTCGTTGTCTTTACCGACCGGTGAGGCGACGATGGAGACGAGGATTTGCTTGTCAGAGGCGGTGCGAAGGAGTAATTTGTCGGAGTGTGCCGGCCGATTATTGATCAATGATTGCATGACCGGGTTTTCGGTGACGGTGACGTCTTTGCCGTCGGCGGTGACGAGTTGGATGACGCTTTGCCATTTGAGGCCGAGGGCGTCACCTTGGTTCCAGCCGATGATCCGCTGAGCCGAGGGGTTGATTAGCTCGATATTGCCCTCGCGCGAGATGGCCAGCACGCCGTCGTCGATAGTATTGATGACAATATCAGAGGTGCCCTCGGCGGTGGATAGCTTGGTGCGGAGTTCAGAGATGTCGCCGAGTTTGCTGACGCGCGGCTGATGGCGCCAGATGATAAAGCCAAGAGCTAGTGGCGCCAGGCCAAAAAATAGGGCGCCAATCGTGGCGATGAGGCTGGCGTGCTGGGTGAACGCGGCAGTGGTGATGGCGGTGACGACGAGGAGGCTGATGCCGAGGACGACGGGCCAGCCAAAGAAACCAGCGAATACCGCAGCGCTGAGCCAGGCAGCGGCGAATGGCGAGGCCAGAAAGCCGCTGGTGGCAACGAGTGAGCCGACAGCGAGGATGATTAGGCCGTAGACGGCGATGGATGCGGCGGTGATGGCTCGGCGCGGTAGCCACAGACAGAGGATGAGGGCGGCGAGGCTGACGAGGGCGCTGATGGCGGCGGCGAGGTCGGTGATGGCTTCGCCGATGGGTAGCCGGTAGCCGGTCGGGATAAAACGCGCCCAGGAGTAGAGGAGGACGATGACCAGTCCGACGAACAAGGCCGCCTCGCATAGGCGCCGTAGCCAAAATCGCGACAATTCACCGACTTGCGAAACATCCCCCGCCCACTTCATGCTTGTATTATAGACCGAGACGAGCAAAAATGATACCCACATTGAGCCACGTCACGGCAAGTCAAGAATGGTACGCGTATTCAGCTGCCCTGAGGGGCGTGCTTAGCCCTTCCCTAAAATCGCCTCGAGCATTTTCATTCGCGAGGCCATGATGGCAGGGATGGCGCCGCTGATGATGGCGACCACTAGCACAACCTCGGCACGGAATAGCAATTCCCACCACGAGATGTCGAGTGTCACGTCAGCAATTGGCAGACTAAACGGATGTGCCACCACATATGGCACCAGCCCGCCGAGGAAAATTGCCAAGCCGACCGCTATACCGCACACCGCATAAAATAGCGCTAGTAGGACATAGCTAAAGACGATCACTCGCGGCTTGACGCCAATTGCCCGCTGAATGCCGATTTGCCGCCGCTTGTTGATGATGTCAACATAAATCACGATGAAGATCGTCACCGCCGCAATGATAATGCCGACTATCAGCATAATGGCGTTGAGCGACTGAAAGCTACCGGTAATCGTATCCATAACCGTCGCTCCGTCACGCCAATCGTGAACGCGCAGGCCCGGATAGTTCAGGTCAGTAAGCGCTCGTTGCACCGACGCTTCCTTGTCGCGGCTGGTGCGCACGACGATCATGCTGGCATCGTTCTCGCCAGCCGTCAAATGGCTCGGTATACCGCTGGTGAGCTTGCGCCATAAACCGCGCGAGATGTACGCTTGAATATCTGCATTATAGAACTTCGTCGAGGTAATACCGCCGACCTTAACGTTGACCTTTTTACCGTTAATATTTATCGTTACCCGATCGCCAACTTTAACCCCCTCAAGCGAACCTCTCTCGAGCAGCCGGCTACCCAGCACGATTTCGTCATCGCTCGCCAAAAACGTTCCATCCGACACGCGGTTAGCGACCTCCAGGGTTTGGCGAAAGTCTCGCGGATTAACGACATTGATCCGAGCCTGTACTTGCTTGTCATCGTTATATCCTAATACCGCCGGCACAGCCAGGATTTTGTCAGCCGCCGTCACGCCGTCGATGCGTTTGATCTCGGCCAACTTATCATCGACATTGGTGATGTACTCACCGGGCTTTTTGACATCAATATAGGCCTCGCCGACCATCAGATTCTTGATCTGCGATTCAATCGCCGAGGTGACGCCAGCTAGCAGCGACGATATGAACGCCAGATTGATAAATGCCACCGCCACCAGCAGCGTCGTCAGGCCCAGCGTCCACTTGCGGCCGTGCACGATGTACTGCCGCATCAATCGCCAGCCCAGCAAGAACTCGCGCCACAGATTGTTCTTGGGCTGGCGCGGCGTTTGCGTTTCCTGCGTTTTGTGAGACTGGCTCATAGTAGCCTCCCGGCTGCAGGCCGACGCTCGCCTTTTAGTTTGCCGTTTTCAAACACGATTTGCCGTTTGGCGTAAGCTAATTCATCAGCTTCATGCGAGATCATCACCAAGGTTATGCCGCTGGCGTTAATTTCTTTCAACGTTTCCATGACATTTTTTGAAGCAACCGTATCTAGGTTAGCCGTCGGCTCGTCGGCAAAGATAATGTGCGGCTCATTGACCAGCGCTCGGGCAATTGCCACGCGCTGCTGTTCGCCGCCAGATAATTGCGATGGCAGGTGGCGCGCTCTGTCCTTCAGACCAACACGATCCAGCTCGTGCAAGGCTTTTTGTCGGGCAATCTTCGCCGAGCACCACATTAGCCGCGGCAACATGACGTTTTCTAGGGCGGTGAGCTCGCGGATCAGGGCGTACTCTTGAAAAATATAGCCAACTTGGCGCAGGCGCAGTTCAATTCGCTGTTTTTCTGGCAGCTGAGTGATCTCTATCGCTGGTGTCTCGTCGCCCCTACTATCAAACCAAATCGTGCCGCTATCAGGGCGATCCAACATCGCCACCTGATGCATAAAGGTTGATTTGCCCGAACCGTTGCGCCCTGTGATCATCAGAAAATCGCCGTGACGAATCGAAAAACTGACGTCCTTGAGCGCACGCGTGGCGCTATCACCCGAGCCGTACGTCTTGCTAAGGTGCTCAATGGTAAGAATTTCGCGGGCCATAGTATCAGTATAGCGCGCGGTGGGGCGCCGCTTCAAGCCGAGATCCCGAAAAACCTACCGTAGTTTTGTTATCATTTCTACTTCGCGGGCCGTAAGGCCATATTTTTCATAGAACGCTATGGCGCGCTGGTTACCGCTCAGCACTTTTAACCGTAAGGTATCGCAATTTTTACTCTGGAAATAATGCTTCATTTCATCCAGCAAGGCTCGCCCGATACCGCTGCCGCGCTGCTCTGGCTCGACATAGAGCAGTCCGATCCAGCCATCTTTTCGCGGTGCATGCACCGCATCGAACACGGCGTCCTGACCAGGTTGATGATCGATAATCACGCCCTGAATAAAGCCGACCACCTGGCCGTTCTCCTCGGCAACATACATCGCGCCGTCCATATCCTCACTATCGTCAATCATCCGCTGCATATAGCCGTGCGCGTCTCGCAGGTTAGCGAACGACAGCGACTCCGCCGCGTCGTCAACCTGCGCAAAATGCGCGTGTAGTTTAATCGCTAGCTTGTCGATTGCGGCGCGGTCTTCGGGGTGGAAGGGGCGGATTGTCATAATTATGTTCTGTATAAGATAGTCTGCCGTAAAGTTACTATTTTAGTTATAACACAAAATAGCCATAGATTCCGCGGTTGGTCGGCAGGTCTTTAGTGCTTAGGAGCAGAAAAGTATATTATGTAAATAAGGTGGGAATGGAGACTTTTAGCGCTTTGGCTATCCTGTCAATATTATCGACTGAAATATTTTGTTCGCCACGTTCTATTGCTCCTATATACGTTCGATGAAGCCCGGCTTTATCTGCTAGTTGTTCCTGCGAAAAACCGCTCTTCTTGCGAAGCTCACGAACACGTTTTCCGAATAATCGTCTGACCCTAGGGACCGCCATTTGCTACTAAGCATATGTTAGTAAAAATAATAGTTCCACACACAATAACTAGCAGATTTATATTTTTACAGATGAAATGATGACAATAAATAGCATTTATGTTATATTCCTACATAGGGGTCGTAGGCTGTTCTCTGCGCACGCAGAGTGTCTACTGGCTCCGTTCTTTCACATCGTTGTACTATCCAAAGTAAGGAGGTATTTGTAAATGCTCAAGAGGCCGCTTCTCGCGGTTCCGGGTATCCCGAAAGATGATGGCATTAAGTTCATTATGTCCGACCGAGAGATCTTCTTGGGATCTGAAATAGCACCGATTGCTTGGAGTATTCTGGAATTGTGCAATGGAATGAACCCCATTCATGCAATTGCCGAACAGCTCTCAAGCATTGATGAAAATTTCACGATAGGATTCTTGAATGACTTGAATTCGCTCGGTATTGTCATTGATAGTTGTGAGGTATACAAACACTTTCACGCAATCAGTGCAAACCCCATGACCTATCCTTCTGATATTACGGATAAAGAAGTTATGAGTCATGTCAAGTCTCCGCGTATGAAAATCAAGGAGGGTGTCGAATTCTCATTCACCGCTGAAGATAACCTCTCTAAGCTCACGGAGCTTCAGAGGCTTCGCTCTAGCTGTAGAAACTTCACCGGCGAGCCTCTATCTATTGAAGAGGTTGGCGTCTTGCTGAATGTTGGCTACTCTTTTGAGAGGCATGCAGTCCCTTCCGCGGGCAATCTTTATCCGATGAAGATATTTGTCATTGCCCTAGAAGATCAAAAGGATTTTCCGGCTGGATATTATGAGTACGATAGTGAATGTGATCGTCTTATACTATTTAACGGAACTCCTGATTTTCAGCGGATTTCTCATGCATTTAATGCCGTAGGGTTGCCCTTTGGCGCGAGCGTGATGCTTGTGATTGCTGCCGATGCAAATCGCCAGCCGTACAAGTACTCAAACTTGGGGTATCGCTTTATGGCTATTGAAGCGGGTGAAATTGCTCAGAATATTGCCCTTGGGGCGATAGAATCTGGCATGGATACCTGTCTTCTCGGGGGCATGAGAGAAAAAGAAGTCTCTGATGAGCTGCAACTTGAGGGCTGTCTCTTATTCCTTGCAATTGCGCTTGGTAAATCTGCTGGTGCAGAAGTAAGAACAGAACGATCTTTGCTCTCTCGGCTAGAGGATGAAGTTGTCGGAGATGTAAAGCCAGTTCGTCGCGTCTGGCTTACCGACAACACACTATCCAATGACTACGGTAAGTCATATTTCCAGTTTTTGTCCGTTGCACAGAATGGTCAAATCGCAAGTGGGATATCGACATCGTGGTCTGATGCGAGGCTTAAGGCCATAGCCGAAGGTTATGAGAGACAGCGTTCAACAGACGTATTCTACGATGTCTATTCATCGGCTCAAAACCTTCCAGGTCCGTGGCTTGATCCTCGAGTTGCTGCGCCTCTCACTGATGCGCAGTATATCCGGCTTCCGCATTTGCAAAAGTTCAATGAGGATCTGGAAATTGAGTGGATCAGAGGAGTAAATCACAAAGGAGAGGCGGTATTCGTACCGATCGACTTGGTGTTTTATTCCATGGAAAACCTTGGTAGAAAGTTGGTAGTGGATACCTGCTCTTCGGGGTTCGCCGCCTATACTAATTTCGAAGAGGCTGTTAATCGAGGTCTCCTAGAGCTCATTGAGCGTGACGGTTTGATGCGAAGCTGGTACGAAAAGCGCAGTCCGCATAAGTTGGATCCTGCGGTTTTGCCAACTCATTTGCGAAACAGAATGGAATACTGGAAAGACCGAGGGTACAACATAGTTGTACTTGATCTGAGCCAGAAAGGGGTTATTATCATTGAGGTGGTAATAATTTCTGATTCGTACCCCTGTTTCGTAAGTGGCGCATCCAGCTCGCTTGATACGTTTGAGGAAGCCACTATCAAGGCTTTTCAGGAGGCTGAGTCTCGTTTGATCTATGGGTTAAACGCTCAGAAGCCACGAAGACTGATTCCACGTCATGTTCATAGTGTTCTTGATCATGAGATGCTTTACGCTCAATCAAAGCAATACCATGAGTATGTGAGGTTTCTGTTCGGAGGTAAAACTTTGGACAGAGTTCCTGTACCAACAGCATCAATTGATACCTTGAAAAAGGAGCTGGAGATTGTTGCGGTGGATGTCTCTGAGAAACACTCGATACTGAAAGTAGCTAAGGTGTTGAGTTGCAAGCTGATACCAATTAGCTTTGGATTTGGCACTGGACACTATTCTCATCATTCTCTGACTGGGGTGGCACGAGGCGACAGTCTTATGCCACACTACTTTGCTTGAGTCTATTTTACACTGATATGCGATTGTGTTTTGATGGATTCGCGAATCCAAACAGAAAGGAGGTGATTTACATGTACACCGAAACTCTCTCGACCATTACAGTGGCTGTGTCTCCACTGTCGCGAATCATGGCCAGTGGTGGCGGAAGTCACTGTGGCGGCGGTTCCGGCGGTGGAAACTGTGGTAACGGTGGTGGTAGCGGTTGTGCTGGCGGTAGCTGTGGCTCCGGGTGCGGAGGCGGCAGCAGCTGTGGCAGTGGCTGCGGCAAGTGATGCCGATACTACAACGAAGATAAGACGTAGCTAAAACTACGCCCCCGTCCCCGTCGTTACGCATATCACGATGGGGACTTTTCAATATCCGGAGTGAAATCTCTATAGCTAGCAAAAGTTGCTTGTGCAATCGTTTGATTGGTTTTTAGTAAATATTGTTTCACGAAGTAATAACCTAGTTTATAGCCTGTCCAGCGTGGTAAATTATCATTGCCAGTATAAAATATTGTATTATAGTCATAAGCCGTGTTGTTAAAGTTGTTTTTTAGTGTCGCTACCATAGCGTTAACTTCTTTTTGTTTGGTATTTTGTATTTTACGCAGGAAGAACTGTTTATTGTACTGCTTAAACCTATTCATCGCTTCCTCTTCAAGTACAACCGCCAATCCCTCCAATATCATACCATCAAACATTGTCTCGGCATATTCTGGAACTTTCTCCCAGCGCAAAGAATGTGCCAACTCGTGGCATATTGTCTCAAAAACAAAATCTTCGTTAATTTGGTGCTGATGTTTATTAACAGACAGCATAATGAGACGCGAGTTATGTGTTCTACCTGCAATTCCGTCCTCGGTGATGGTTGGTAATAAGAAAGACGGAGTAATCACGACCATATCGACGTTATAATTGAATTGTTGAAACATTTCTGAGATAAATACCTCGGCTTTTTTAGTTGCCTGGCGAAATATGAAACAGTCGGTGTCGTTAAAAATATGATTAGCATTGGCGATGTGAAGATAAATTTTGCCCATGGGCATATTATAGAAAAAAAGTGTGAATATGACCAGTTTCAGAGATTTGAGGCGTAGTATGGTGAAACAGTCCTACAACATGTTTCTTTCATTGCCGCGGAAATAGAACGTTGCCAGCGGGATTTTTGATGAGGAGTGTGGGGGTCTTTGTAGCTCAGACTCCACAAAAATAGCTCGCCACCAGAGGTAAGCGAGCTGTTTCAAATCCGAACGGAACATACATCCCTGTATGGTGACCCTACCGGGAATCGAACCCGGGTTGCTGGGATGAGAACCCAGTGTCCTAACCGCTAGACGATAGGGCCGCGTCAAAGCTACCGGGCCATTATAGCATGGTTAGCTGGGGGCGTCTAGCCCATCTTGTTGACGACGTCGATCAGCTTGCGGGGTGTGATGTCGGCCTTGATGAGATAGCCGTCGACGCGGTTTATGATGGCGGACTTTGCGGCGTCGTCTTGCTCAAAGTTAGTCATGATGAGGATTTTACTGTTGGGAATCAGGTCGGTATCATCAGAGCGCAGAGCGTCCAAAATTTGGTCGCCGCGCTGTTCGGGCAGCATCAAGTCAAGGATAATCAAGTCAAACGGCTGACTCCGGGCCATGACTAGCCCGTCATTACCATCGACCACCCAGGTCACGTCGTAGCCGGCTTTTTGCAGGCTGCGCACATACATCTCGCCGATAAAGCGGTCGTCCTCAACGCACAAGATTGTTTTGATCGCCATACTTCCCTCCTCTTATCCTCGATACATAGCGTGATTTTTTATCCAGCCGCCGCCCTGGCGGATCAGATTGCGATTGAGCTGTCCGTCCTCGAGTAGCTTGTCCTTGACGGCGGCGTACACCGGCACGGTAAACGAAAAGACTGAACCTTCGTTTTCTTTGGAGCGCGCGGTGATGTGGCCGCCATGGCTCTCGATAAAGGCCTTGCAGATGTAGAGGCCGATGCCGGTGCCAGAGACGGTTTCGCGGCTGCGGTGCGAGCGGTAGAATTTGTGAAATAGATTTTTGACGACGCTCGGTGGCATGCCGACGCCGTTGTCGGTGACGGAGACTTCGATAACATCGCCTTTTTGTTCGGCGCTGACCGAGACGGTGCCGCCCTCAAAGCTGTATTTGATGGCGTTATCGATGAGGTTGGAGATGACTTCGCTGATGCTGGAGCGGTCGGCGGCGATGGTCGGCAAGTCAGAGGGGATGCTGATGTTGAGCAAGCGGTGCTGCGTCGATGCGCGCAGCTGCATGTCGTCGGCGATCGAACCGTAGATGTCAGACAGCGAGTCCTCGGCGAGGTGGATACTGAGATGGTGGCGGTCGAACTTGGCGACGTTGAGAATGTTATTGATATAGCCAGACAGGCGGTTGGCGGAAACGGTCAGCCGCGCCAGCAGCTGCGGTTCATCGCCTTTCAGGCGGCCGGCCAGCTCCTCGGCGAGGACGTCGAGATAGCCGCGGATGATGGTGATCGGGCCGCGGAGTTCGTGGGCAGCGAAGGAGATGAAATTGAGGTCTTCTTCCTCGGGCAGGTACTGGGCCGAGCGGTCGATGAGGATGATGACGGTTTCGCCGGGTGCGTCTTTTTGGTAGGAGGCGATGATGTCAAAGAAGCGAGTTTTTTTGAAGGCACCGTTGGTAGTGGCAACGTGGCGCCAGGTACGCTCGGCGGAGAGCTGGCGGGCGTCGGCGTCACTGAGCCAGGCGTCGAGCGACTGCTCGTTGAGAAAATCCAGCGCCAGATACGGCTGGCCGTCGGCGTCAGTGGCAATTGGTGCAGCCTTGTTGGCGGAGATGATGCGTTTGGTGGGATCGAGGACGACGATGCCGCAGCTGGTGTGATTGAGCGCTTGGGTCAGTAGCGCGTCGGGACTTGGCGGCGGTGCGGGTTGAGCCGGCTCATCATAGATGAGTTCAAGGACGGTCTTGAAGCCGGTCTTGGCGTGCTGCTCGGCGTTTGGATTTGGTAGCGGCGTGGTGGTGCGCTCGCCGCGTTTATGGATCAGGGCGGTCAAGATATTATCCAGCGGCCGACCGGCAATGATGATCAACATGGTCGAAAAAAGACTGCCGACGATGAAAATCGTACCAGTAATTAACCAGAACGCTGGGTGATTCCATGAAGTAGTACCAGTGATACTAAGGACGACACCGCCGATGAGCGCCACCGCCATCTGCCCGGCCAGTGCGCAAGCGAACAACATGCGCCGGTGGTATCGTCGAAAGCTGCAAATTGACGTGCCGCCAGCTGTCATCGCCACGTGACGGATCCCCGCCCGGGCGTAAACACGCCGATCCATGTTTGGCCGCGATTCAGGGTAAAGTCTTTACCATTTTCGTCAAGCAGTTTGAGCGGTGCGGTGAGGCTGTCTTTCTTCCAGGTGGCAGCCGTAGCGGTACCGTTTTGGAAGACGGTCGCCTTGCCCGAGCCAATGGTGACGGTGTCCTCGTAGCCATCTGGCCCGACGCGTCGCTCGAGCGGTGCTTCGAGGGCGATGACGACGCGTGGGGCGATCTGGCCGCCTTCCCGGTCGGCGTGCGGTGCGCCAGCTAGCGAGCGTTTGTAGGTGTTGGTCGCTTTGTCATAGGCGTAAGCGGTGTTGTAGGTGCCGCTGCTAAAATTGAGCTGGATGGTGGTGGCATTTGGCGCTTCGGCCGGTTTGCCATCGCCACGCTTGAAGCCGGTAAATGATGACTCTTTGAAGCCTTTGGCGGCGTTGAGGGCATCAAGTTTCTCACCGGATGTGTAGACATTGTGTGGGGCACGGCGGTCGCTGGCCCGCCAGTAACTGCCGCCGTTAAAGAACTGGTCGATGTCGCGGTAGCTGTCGCTGCGGACGGTGTCGAGAGCGTTCGGGCTGCCGCCGACGTGGGCGATAGAGGCTTGGTACTGCGCGCCCCAGCTGAGATAGTAAAGGCGGAGGCTACGAACTGGGCCGATGAGGGCTGGCTTGGCGCCTTGATAAACGGCGAGGAAGCGGGTGATGCCGCCCTCGGCAACCGCCTCGTAGACGATGCCAGCTCTTGATAAGCCGGACTGTGGCCGGGCATCAGGGCTGTTTTCGATCATGACGGCGGTGACGGGCTGCTTGGTGGCTGCTTCATCAGCAACCTCGAGGCCAGTGAGTGGTGAGTAGAATTTGGTTGGCTTTTTCTTAGCGGCGAAAAACGGCAGACCACCGTCGTGCTGGACAGAATTGATAGCGACGATGAAAATACCAGCGATAACCAGCGAAGCGGTGATGAGGACAATCGCCCATAAGTGCTTTTTGCACCACTGGGCAAACGAGCGTTTTTTGGCCGGGGCGTTTGGTGATGCCGGCTCAAGTTTAGCTGATGTTACCGTCGGTTTTTGGGCCGCGGTGGCTGGGCGAGGATTCTTGATGTGCATGGGTTTAGTATAGCATAAGCGACATATCCGGTAAACGGAACAATGCAGTGACTGATCGGCGTATTTCGGTATACAACCTGCCCCGAATTACGCCGCCGAGAACGCGGTAATTCCCCGCTCAAGCCGCGCCAACGTGCGCTCGCGGCCAATCAGCGCTAGTGTGTCACTCAGCTGCGGGCTGAACGGTGCCCAGGTGATGGCGATACGGATGAGGCTAAAGAGAATGCCGGGCTTTTGGCCGGTGATTTCTAGCAGTTCGTTCAGCCGGACTTGAATTGCGTCTGGTGTCCAGTCGGTGAGCGTGGCGAGTTTGTGGCGGGCGGTTTCTAGTAATTCGCGCCGCTCATACTCAGACAATTTCTTGAGTTGTTTGTTGCTGTCGATGAGCTCCATGTTGATCTCAGGCTCCGTGAAAAAATAGCCAAATCCGCCGAGATCACGCAGGGTTTTTAAGCGGTCTTGCGCCAGCGCTAGGACGCGCCGGCGATACCCCTCGTCCGCCTCGGCGGCACTGTCCGGCCAAAAATCATTGACTCGCCCAGCTAGGTCATCCAGCGTCAGCGACCGGATAAACTGCCCATTCGTCCACAGCAGCCGCTTTTCGTCAAAGCGAGCGCCCGAGCGCTGCACGCGGTCGAGGCTGAACTTGGTAATTAGCTCATCCATAGTAAAGGTCTCTTGCTCGGTGCCGTCGTTCCAGCCCATGGTGGCGATGAAGCTATCCAGCGCCTCTGGCAGATAGCCATCACGGATATAATCCAGCACGTCTTTGGCGCCGTCGCGCTTGCCTAATTTCTTGTTACCCTGCTCGTTCATGATGTGTGGCAGATGGGCGAATATGGGCCGCGGCAAGCCCAGTGCTTCGTAGAGTGCCAGATAATTTGGCATGCTGGAGATGAACTCCTGGCCGCGAATGACGTGGGTGATATTCATCTCGGTGTCGTCGATGATGTGGGCAAAATTGTAGGTCGGGTAGCCGTCGGACTTGATGAGGACGAAGTCGTCAACGACCTCGGGGCTGGTGGTAATATCGCCCATGACCTCGTCGTGATAGGTGTAGCTTTTGGGCTCAGCCTTGAAGCGCAGCGGCATGGTACCGTCCCAGGCAGGTGGACTATCGGGGCGATGGTCGCGGTAGCGAAAGGCGCGCTTCTCGGCCTGGGCGGCGTCGCGAAACGCTTGGATTTGCTCAGGAGTGTAGGGATCAGCGTAGGCGCGGCCGGCGTCGATTAATGTTTGTGCCCACTGGCGGTAATGCTCGAGCCGCTGGCTTTGGATGTACGGCCCGTGTGGCCCGCCGATGTCCGGACCTTCGTCGTAGTCGAGGTGCAGCGCCTTGAGGCTGGCGATGAGATGCTCGCGGCTGCCGGCAACTTCGCGGACCTTGTCAGTGTCTTCGAGGCGCAGGATAAATTGCCCGCCGGCCTGCCGGGCGACGAGAAAAGCAAACAATGCCGTGCGAATGCCGCCAACATGTAAAAACCCTGTTGGCGAGGGTGCGAAACGAGTGCGTGTAGTCATGAGGTGATTATAGCATGAGGCCGCAGCGCTGGTAAACGTGAGGGGTGCCTGCGGTGCTTACGGGGCTGATTATAAACTAGTGGCAATTTTGGTGACTTGCTCACTTGACAATGCCCCGCTGAGGGTGATCTGGTAGAGGACGCCGCCATTGATCCAGCTGGCCGTCCGGTCGGTGCTGTAAATAGTCAGACCGCCGGCGGTGGTAGTTTGGACTTCGCCGCCGTCAGCGGTCAGAGTCTCTTTGAGGGCGGCGGAATTGAGTGAGCTTTTTTGCTGGGTGATGGTGTAAGATTGGCCGCCGTCAGTGTAGGCAAATTTCATGCGGACTTCCCCGCTCTTGAAGGTAATCGGGCCGCTGAGGGCATAGCCGGTCGGTCGATAGCCGGGGTATTTGGCGTTAACACCAGATTGGATGGCGGCGATACGGGTGGAGATGTTAGGCATGCCGAGGTAGGTAAAGTAGCCGCCGATCAGCATGATGGCCAAGCCGACAGAGGCGATTTGCAGCCAGCGACCGATGCGGTTCTTTGGTTTTTTGCTGCGGCGCGGCGCTTTTTCTGGAGTAGTGGCGCGCTGCAGTGCTTCGGTGATGGCCTCGTTTTTGAGAACGGCGGCTGGCTTGGGTGCGAGGGTCGCAGGATTCTGTTTGGCTGGAGTTTGATTTGGTTTAACGATACGAGTCGAGTAATGGTGTGATGTGGCTGGACTGCGGCGAGTTGCAGTTCGGGTGGTCTGATGAGGCTGTTGGGCAGCACGAGCTTGAGCGCGCACGACGGTCGGGTGTGGTTCGGCAGGACGGTCACGCTTGGTTGGCTGCGGCAGGACGACTGGTGCGGCCGACGCAAATTTATTGACATGGACACTTATCGGGACGGAGGTGTCGCGCGTAATGTCGGGGCGGCTGGCCAAGCGACGCTTGGCGTGCGATGGTGCGGCGACGTGACGGCGACTGAGCGTCGTTGATTTTTGGCCGGCAGTTTTATGGACGGTTTTATGGATGATTTGTTTGTTCATGAACCCCTCGTATTCCTAATGCTTATATTTTATTGTACAAAGAGGACATGCTTTTTGCAAGGGGCGAAATGTGGTATAATCTCTAATCATGTATCGAAAACAAAAGCGCAGTTTAGAGCTCGCCCGCAGGACACTGATTTACACAGTTATGGTACTGGCGGTGTGTACGTTGGCGTTTATTTTGATTTTTCATACGCTTGGCTATCAGCTGGATCTCAAGACGCAGACGGTTGAGCAGCGGGCGCTGGTGCAGTATGATTCGCGGCCGCAAGGCGCACGGGTGTCCGTCGATGGCATGGAGCTCGGCAAGACGCATATCAAGGGCATGCTTCCTGAGGGGCAGCATCAATTTTCCATGCGGCTGGATGGTTATGACGAGTGGCGCAAAGTTGTCGAGGTCAAGGCCGGAACGCTGACCTGGTTATCGTATGCGCGGCTGGTGCCGAGTGAACGGGTGGTGAGTTCGGTCAAGGAATTTTCGTCGCTGGCCTCGGTGCGATTTTCGCCAAATTGGCGGTTCATGCTGGGTGTGATGCAAGCGACCGATGCGCCAAAGATCGTTTGGGGCGATTTGCGCGATTCGGATAAGCCAAAGTTTAATGAGGTGACGCTGGATACGTCGGTGGTGGCAGGCTATGGCGGTCAGTCGACGGCGCATGCATTCAAGATTGTTGAGTGGGATTCGGGCAATCGCTACGCCATTCTCAAACACACCTACGTGGTCGAAGGCCAAGGCGAAAAAGTTCAGTGGCTGAAGGTCGACCGCGAGAACAAAACAGTAGTTGACATCGCGAAAGTAATCGGGCTCGAGCTAAAAGACGTGCGCTTCCTCGGTGAGAGTGGCAACGAACTATATGTACTGCAGTCGAGCGGCGAACTGCGGCGAGCGGACCTCAACGCGGCGACGATTTCTGCGCCGCTGATCAGTCATGTGCAGTCGTTCTCAGTGTACGGCACGGATTATATCACCTACGTCGGGACAAATGGTACGAGCAAGCTGCAGCTGGCGGGCATTTGGCGCAAGGACTGGACTGAACCAGTGGTCGTGCGGCGACAGACTGAGGCGGAGGCTTCGACGCCGTTGATGATTAAGTTCTCGCGCTATGATAATAAAGACGTGCTGGTGGTCGGCGTTGGCTCGGCAGTGACGTTGCATATGGGCGCGGCGCTGGACGGGTCGAGCTCGTCGGCGTCAAAGCTACTGAGCCGCGTCAAGTCGATCACCGTCGGCGAGCAACTGACTGAACTAGATCTGAGCGGTACCGGGCGGTTCGTCTTGATGCGAACGGGGGCTGGCTTTATGAGCTATGACATTGAGCGGCAATCGGTGTCGCACGATACGGCGCTGCCAACAGGAACGGTGCTTGACTGGCTGGATGATTATCACGTGTGGAGTGTTGAGGGTGGCAAGGTGGTGATGCGCGAGTTCGACGGCGCTAATCAGTCGACAATGCTGGAGGCCAGCGAAGGGTTTGACGCGTCACTGTCGCACGACGGCGACTGGTTGTATGCTTTCCGCCGAGCCGATAACGGCACGGTGACGATGTCGCGGCTGCGCATGACGATCAAGCGCTAACTTGAAACTATCGCAATCTATTGTTCTTTATGCTTTGGCGTTTACTCTTTGGCGCCGAATAATCGCTCGAGTAGTGTTGGCGATGGCTTACCCGGGATAGCGCCGGACTGCGTGGTGACTGGCTCGGTTGATTTGGTAGCGCCAGATGGGTCGGGGCTGATTTGCTCGGCAAAGACCAAGAGGCGTTTTTCAGCGGTGCCGAGCGGTACGCAGCTGATCAGAGTGAGGATCGGCTTGTCGGTCTGGATCTGGATGCGGCTGACCTCGTTCGGCAGGACGACTTCTTTCTTGGTGACGGCGTAGGTGTAGCGCTTGCCCTGGTAGTGCATATAGATGATGTCGTCTTTGACGAGCTTTTCGTTTTGAGCAAAGACAAACTTGTGGTCACCGGGTGCGAAGGCATCGTTAGAAGAGTGTGCTGAGAAGACGGCATTACCAACTTGGCCAGGCACGGCGTTAGCGCCAGCGATCGCGAAGTGAGCAGCGCCCTTCTCCATTGCTTTCATTTGAGCGTTATGGTCGGCCGCGTTAACGCCATAAATGACTGGTACATCAACGTTGAGCTTGGGGATGATCAGCCGTGGGTCGGGGCCAACAGCCGCGCTGCTTGCTGGATTGACGATGATGTTTTGTGGATCAACATTGCCCGGGGTGGTGTAGGCAGCGGCGATGCCAAACAGAACGCGGTTGTACTGCAAAAAGACGAACGCTAGCAGCACCAATACACCCGCTAGTGCCGGGATGAAGTGGCGTGACTTGGTGACTTTTTTGGCCTTGTCGCGGACGGTCTGCTGGATCTGGGCACGGAGGCGCTTGATGGGGCTTTGGGCGGACAGCATATCGGTCATGGCCGGCGCGGCGGCGGTGTTAGCGTTGCGAGCAGACTGGACCAGCCGGTTAAACTCCTGTTGCTTTTGATCAAGGTGCGAGGCATAATAGCGCTCGTAGTACATCTGGTAATATTTTTGCCACGAGCTGTGATACTGCTTCCACTGATCGGCGGTGATTTGCGGCTGATGAGTGGGAGTTTTTGCCGGGGCGGCCGGCTGTGGCTGTGTGGTTGGTGGCGCGACGGTGGGCTTGTCCGTTGATTTGTTCGCTGGTTGGGGCTGGGGTGACTCGGTGATGTGAGCGGGATGAGCGGGAGATGGCGCTGCAATCGGCTGGGTCGGTTGTGCTGCCGGTGGCGCGGTGTTCAGGGCGTGCGGGCTTGGCGTGCGTGGTGGCGGCGTAACAGTGGTACGTTCGGTCGGTTCTGGATGTGGCTGCTCCGTGGGCCGCGGCTGAACCACCGGTGTGGTGTGTGGCGTTGATTCGGTGCCGCGACCGCCGTAAATAGCATTGATTTGATCACGAATAACATTGGCGGCAGCAGCTTGCGAGCCGGAATAATCACGTGGTGGCGGCGTCAGTGGACGAGGTTGACTCGAGATTGGCGCTCCCACTCGCCTGCCAAACTGATCGTCATGTGGATTCATCACCTCTTATTATACGGGAAAACGCCGGAAAGATAAAGTATCCGGGCTCTTGCTGATGTGGTAGCGGCCGTGGTATAATTACCCTCGGATGACTTGGGGCGTTCTCTCGTGCCGCGGTGGCGGAATTGGTAGACGCGCTAGACTCAAAATCTGGTGAGCAATCGCTCGTGCCGGTTCAAGTCCGGCCCGCGGTACCAGAGGTCGCCTCAGTTTGTTTAATTTTTATTCCCGTTTTTGTAGCGGGAATTTTATTGATGGCAATACCTTACGAGAAGCTAATGTTAAGAATGAGAATGATGTCCGCACCCTTTCTTCTCTGGCTTTTGTTTTAGTGGCGGCAGAAGCATACAGTCAGCAACCTGTAGATCGAGAAAATGACCCTCATTACTAAAATCAAACTCGATGAGGGACTGTTCGTTAAATTCTCTCCCCGAGAGATTGTTCTGCGTGATACCGCCAACGATGACGGTTGGGTCTGTCGGTAGCATATTTTCTGTCCAGCGAATCACATGTCGTCTACTAATCCCCCTGGGAATCTTGGCAATGGTGACGTGTGGCTTGAATTTTTTATGGTGAGGAGTGGTAGCCCCTGCTTCTATAAATGCTTGCTTGATACGTCGTCTTTCTTCCCGCGGTAAAGTTTGGCTGAGGTCGTTGAATACCAGAGTGAGTGCACACTCTCCTAACATACGAGCACCAACTACGTTGAGCTCAAGGTTCTTTTGTGATTGCTCTGGTAGATGAATGCGCAGTCTAGATGGATGTAGGACCTTTGGGTATTCTCGTGCGCCTAAGATAGTGAGATGACGCTCCTCGGGCTGCGTCGGTTGTATGGGGTTGCTATTCGGTCTGGTAAAACGTTCCTGTATTTCTTGGGAAAAATCTGGATCTGATAGGGGGAATTCAGCCACAGGACGGTAAATGAGACATTTTCGTGACATAACTATCCTTGTTATACCGCGTAGTCTATAAATCGTCAAGAGCTGGTGGGAACCGCCCCGGTTTATACGCTAGTGGCAATGCTGGTGCTGATGGCTGCCAACGGTGCCTCCGGTGACCACAAGAGGTAGCTGGCGGCGCGCGCGGCGGTTTGTCCGCGCCAAAGCTGCATTGGCTCGGTCCAGGCTTGGGTGATGACTTCCCCGCCCCGTGCGATGACTAATTGATCAGCATGAAAAACTACTAATGTGACCGGATAGGTGATGGTGAATTTGTGCAAGGTATCGACAAATTGCGCTAGCTGCATGCTGAATGTCAGGATTTTTGGATAGTAGACGCTGCGAAAGAGTTTTTGCACTTGGGCAAATGAGGCGACAAAGACGACGTGGGGATTGTCGAGGATGGCGGGAAAGCTGTTTTGCACCAAGTCGATGGCGTCGCGGCTCAGTACGATCGGCCGGTGGTACTGGCGCACAAACTGCTCGTACAGCGCGGCCGTTTCGCTATTTTTGCCGGCGTCGCCGATCAGCAGTATGACATGAGCCCACTCGCCGAGTGCGGCTAATTCGCCTGCTGCTGCGCCGCTGAGGCCGCCGGACGGATTGGTCGGCGCAAACAGGACGTCGGTCATCGCCGCTGGCACAGTGCGGCGCAGTGTGTCGGGTAGCAAGACTCGTACTTCGCCTGCCCCGGCGTCACGTGCTGCCTGGTAGCTGGTTGCCACCGCCGCAAAGCCGAGCTTGTTACCGCCAACGATCCCCAGCCGCCCGGCCTGATCGCGGCGCTCTGGCCGATTCCATTCAACGTCGGGAAACAGCGGCTTAGATTTTTCCTGCTTGCGCCAAAAGGTATCCACGTTCGCCTTTCTCGAGTTCAAACACCACGCTTTTACGCTCCAGGACAATTGGCCAGCCGTTGGTTTTGGCAATTTCAAGCAGCTTTTCCGTCGGATTAAAGACGACGGGATGTTCAACCATCGCCAGGAGGTGTCGATCGCCCTCGCTGTCGCCAAAGGCATAACTGTCAGTCAGGGTCAATCCGTATTTATCGATAATTCCTTGGAGAATTTTGTCTTTGTTGGTATACGTTTTGGCGATAATTGTGCCAGTAAACGTGTCGCCCTGTCGTTCATACACCTGAGACGCCCAGGCGTCAAAGCCGTATTTTTTAGCAAATGGCTCGACTAACTCTTGCTGCGAACCAGAGATAGCGATCAGAAAATAGCCCGCCTGCTTTAGCTCACGCAGGCGATGCCGCGTGTAGGTGTAAACGTGGTCAAGCTCTTCCGTGACGATGCTATTCGCAACCTCGTCATACACCGCGGTCGGGATGTCAGCCAGCGAACGAGAGATGGCATTGACCAAACTCAGTTCGTACTCGTCGTAGGCATCTTTTGACTCTCGCCGCTTCCAGCTGAGTAATTTCTGCTGGATGATCGACGCGTGGACTTCGGGGATGGCGCCAGCATCAATCAGCCCGAGCACTAGCTGCCGGTACAGCCCGCCACGAATGAGCGTACCATCGATATCAAAAACTGCGAATTTCTGCTGCTTCATCGCTTGATTATCTCGTATTTTTGGCTTTCTCGCAATAGCTTACTGCATCATGAGGTAGACGACTTGGCAACTGATGCATTGTCGCGTAATTTAACCATGTTTTGGTACACTTCATCAAAGGTCAGCCCTGATTCGTGGATGAGCGCGGCCAGGTCTTTACCGACATAGCGAAAGTGCCAAGCTTCGCTGGCGATACCGGTGATTTTTTCCTTGCCCTTCGGATAGCGCAGAATAAAACCGTATTCGTGAGCGTGGGCGGCTAGCCAGCCGGCGGTTTTTGGATCAAGCGCGCAGTCGCTAAAGCGGGCCTTGCATTTCTCGGAAAAGCTGGTTAAGTCAACCGCTAGGCCCAGCTGATGCTCGCTGTGGCCAGGCTTGGCGACATACTCGTCGGTGTGGGCGGCGCCGTTTTTGGCGGTGGTTTCAGTGCGGATTTTGGCTTGGGCGGTGCCGGAGCGGTAGGCGCTAGAGACGAGGACCGGTAGCTTGGCTTTGGTTGCAGCCTGACGCAGTTGCTCCAGTGGCTCTTTAACCATCGGTTGCACGCGCTTATCCTCTATCCAGCTCGGCGTACCATCAGTAATATCAGTCAGCGGCGGCTCAAAGGCTGGGTCGATGCCCTGCTTGCCTGACACATAAGACCAGATTTTCCCGGTTTGTAAATACTTCCACGACGGAAAGGTCAAGTCGCGATTGGTCCGGTCAAGACGGATGGTGACTGGCTGAAAATTATACAGCGGCGAATTAGCGACTGACGCCGACGTTTGGTTGACGAGCTGCGTGCCGCCATTGATCATCAGTAGTGTCAGTGTCGTCCAGGCTGCCAAAACCATGGCCACAACTGCGCGTCCCACCCCGTGCTTCATTTATTGTGTTCCTCGCTGTTTGAGTTCAATCATTGCCTTTTCAATATACGACCAAGCCTCCTCCATCGTCAAGCCCGACTGATATAGAGCGCCCGCGAGTTCCCGTCCAACGTAGCGAAAATGCCATGGCTCGTATTGATAGCCGGTGATCGATTCCTTACCCTTCGGGTAGCGCAGAATAAAACCGTATTCGTGGGCATGAGCGGCTAGCCATTTGCCGGCGGCGGTTCGCTCGAAACAATCATCTACCCAACAGGTTTGGTCGGCGCCAGCGAAGTCAACGGCTAGGCCTGATTGGTGCTCGCTGTGTCCGGGGCGGGAGCTAAAGCGGCTGGCTGCGGCCTCACCGTGCCGGCGGACGTAGCTAGCGAAGAGCGAGGCTTGGGTGGCGTAACTGCGGTAGCCTGAGCCGACGCGAAGGGTGACGCCAGCGGCGCGGGCAGCAGCGACTAATTTCTCGAGCTCAGGCATGAGAACGGCGCGGAGTGAACGCTCGTCCTGGCCGCGGCCGGGTAATGTCGGCACACTGACGATGCGGAGGTCGCTGGGCTGATAGCGAGGATTGGCGAAGGCTCGGGATTTGTTAGCAATTTTCCAGAGATCGGCGTCATCGGCACTGTTGACAATGCGAGCGGGGATCGGCGTAGCGTTTGGCAGAGCAAGGCCCGGCGCAGCTGGCGCTGGAGGTTTCTGGCTGTCGGGAGTTTTTTCTTTGGGTGCTGGCGCGGGTTGCTCCTTGCTAATTGGCTGCTGGGTGGTGACGTGCGGCGGGTTGAAATGACGGAGGGTGAAATAAGTCACTACGGCGCTACTGGCGACAACCAACATAGCCCCAAGGCTGATGAGTAGCTTGCGTTCACTCGAGCGTTTGGTGATTTTCATACCTCAACCTCAATGCTTACCGGGCAGTGGTCGCTGCCCATTTGTTCGGCGTGGATCTCAGGATTTTTGACACGCTCAGCGATTTCGCGCGACGCCAGCCAATAGTCGATCCGCCAGCCGACATTGCGTGCCCGGGCGTTGGCCCAGTGCGTCCACCAGGTATACGCCCCGGTCTTGTCAGGGAAAGCCGCCCGGAAGGTATCGACAAATCCAGCGTCTAGGTAATTCTGAAAGCCTTCTCGCTCCTCGTTAGTGAAACCGTGCTTGCCGACATTAGGCTTTGGATTTGCCAGGTCAATTTCTGTATGCGCCACGTTCATGTCGCCGCAGTATAGAACCGGTTTCACTCGCTCCAACTCCTCCAGATAGGCCAGCACGGCCGGATCCCACTGATCATGGCGTAAATTCAGCCGACTTAAATCCCCTTTCGAATTTGGCGTATAACACGTCACCACCCAAAAATCGTCGAATTCGGCGGTGATGATGCGCCCTTCGTCCGCCGGATTGCCGTATTGATCGCCGGTCAAATTGAACCGCTCGATGATAGCCGGCGGCAGCCCGTCGCGCCAGTGCAGCGGCCGGATTTTCGACAAAATCGCCGTGCCGGAATAGCCCTTTTTGGCGGCTGAATAGAAATGCTCGTGATACTCCGGCAGATCAATTTCCACCTGGTCGCGGGCGGCCTTGGTTTCCTGCAAGCATATAATGTCTGGATCGTAGGTTTGCAGGAAACGGGCAAACTCACCCTTGTTGATGACGGCGCGGATACCATTAACATTCCAAGAAAATAATCGCATAAACCCATTATACCGTATGCTTTATCAAGTCGCGGTAAATTGTTAGATATTTGTGAGCCATGTGTTCTGGGCTAAGCTCGGGTGCTAGGCGAGACGAGGCGCGGGCCATCTGGCGTCGTCGTGTATCGTTGGCCATCTGACGCATCGCGGCCGCCAGCTGCTCAACTGACGGGTCCCGCGCCAGGATGCTGTTATCCTTTGTC
This sequence comes from Candidatus Saccharibacteria bacterium oral taxon 488, assembly GCA_010202645.1. Taxonomy (NCBI): domain Bacteria; phylum Candidatus Saccharimonadota; species Candidatus Saccharibacteria bacterium oral taxon 488. The sequence goes on from CP047920.1 coordinate 344,984, forward strand.
GTGCCGACGGTCAGCCGCGGGTCGCAGTAGATAATCGGCAGTCCTGCAGTCACTGCCTCGCCGATGGTCATGGCTTGGGTGTCAAAGCCGTGCGACGCTAGGACAAAGACGTCGGCGTTGACGAATGCCTCGGCCATCTGCTTGACGCACGAGACATGCCCGTGAAAGATAATGCCCTGGTGCTTTTCGGCGAGCAGTCGGAGCTTGAGCTGCTTGCCGTCACCGATGATGTGGAGCTCGGCGTTTGGCAGGTCAGCCTGGATAAAGGCGCGGATGATGGCGTCAACGCGCTTTTCGGGCGCCAGGCGGCAGACGCTCAAAAAGCGGATGGTGCGGTCGGTGCGGTGGCGCTTAGCATGGGCGATGGCGTGGCTGAGCTTGGGGTTAACACCAGTCGGTACAATGTGTGAGCGCTCGTCCAGCCACGATGCGCAGTCGCTGATTCGCTGGGTCATAAAGTCAGCCGGTGCGGTAAAGGCATCGACGCGCGAAGCGACGGTCGCCATGGTGTGCCAGTCAAATCGTGCCAAGATTCCCGGTGCGTCGGGGCTTTTTGGCGCAAAGAATACTGGCTGGTCAAGCCGTTTGTCGGCGATCATCGAAATCATTGGATTGATCAAAAACAGATAGGCCATTGACCCCCAAAATGCACCGAACGGCTGCGACGTGTGGGTGCCGGCGAGATTGGCGTGAAAGGTGTGAATGTGAGGGATGCCCTGCTCTTTGGCGATGCGCGCTGCCAACATCAGGCCGCCCCGCTCTGTCTGGCTATGGATGATATCAAAGCGGTGCTGGCGGCAGATACGCCGTGCGCTACGCCGGCCGCACTTGAGAACGCACATGTGCGAGGGCGTGCCGGGGATGTAGAATGAGGGTACAACCACGGTTTTGCAGCCAGTTGGTCGCTCCAAAAAATGCCGCGGCGCGAGCAGCGTCACCTCGTACCCTAGGCTGATCAATTCGCTAATTTGCGTCTGGATTGATCGTCCGATACCGCCGGATGCTGGATAAAAATCGTCAGTCACCAATGCGATCCGCAGTCGCTGCTGTCTCCTCATAACTTACCCCATTATACCATTTCGTGGTATAATAACAGAATTGTATGCGTGTAGGTTTATTCACCGATACCTATCGGCCGTCGATTAACGGCATCGTTTTTGTGGTCGAATCGCTCAAGCGCGAGCTCGAGGCGCTGGGCCACGATGTCTATGTGTTCTGCCCAGCTAAGTCGATAAATCCGGCCAAGCAGGCTGAGCTGCTTAACGAAGACCCGGATTCGCACATCGTCCGCTTTCCGTCGATCAAGGGTGCGTTTTTTGATGATTACGATACGTCGGTGTTCTTCCCGCCGGTGGTGCAGCGCCGCATCAAAGAGCTGGAGCTGGACATCGTGCACATCTTTACGCCGTCACAAATTGGGCTGGTTGGCGTCAGTGCGGCGCACAAGCAGCAGATCCCCCTCGTTATCCAGCACTGCACCGACATGTACGAATTTGCCGAGCATTATCCGGCGGTACTGCCGGGGATTTTGACGCTGGCTGGCGTGGTGTTGCCGTTGTCGATTAAACTGAGGGGGCGTGATTTATTTGAGCTGGTCAAGCTATACCGGCCGCGCAGTATCACCAAATGGAATCAGACCATCATCGAGCGCACCATCAGCATTCTCTACAGCAAAGCTGACGCTGTCATCGCCCTCAGTCGCAAAAGCGTCGCCCAGCTCAGCGGCTGGCAGGACGATGATCATCTGTATGATTTGACATTGCTACCAAATGGTGTCAATGCCCTGCCGCGGCCGTCGGCGGCTCAGCTCAAGGCCTTTCGGGCGCAATGGGGCCTCAGAGCGTCTGATGAAGTGTTTGGTTTCATCGGGCGGCTGGGCGAAGAGAAAAACTTACCGATTCTGATCCAGGCTTTTGACAAGTACGTCGCCAAGGCTCGCCCCAAGTCCAAATTGCTGTTCGTTGGTGATTTCGAGTACCGCAAAAAACTCGAGGAGATGGCGGCCGAGAGCAAGTACGCTGATCGGATCATCTTTACCGGTGCTTTGCCGCGCGAGGAATTGGGCGTAGCGTATCAGGCGCTGGATGTGTTTTGCTTCCCGTCACTCAAGGATACGCAGGGCTGGGTACTACACGAAGCAGCGCATGCTCGCAAACCAATTATCATCATTGACACGCAAGTATCCGAGGTGGTGCGTGACGGCGTGAACGGTATATTCGTGAAAAATCGGCCCAAGAGTATGGCGGATGCTATCATCACACTGCTCCGTTCGCCGGCTCGCCGAGCGAGGTTTGGCGCTGAGAGCAAAAAATTAGCGGCCACGTTCACCGAGCGCCGCCAGGTCCGCAAATTAGAGAAATTATATCGCCGGGTTATCGCCCAGAAAGCTGCCGCCGCGTCTCGCGATCTTGATCGCGCCGCTTGATGGTTTCGCGCTTGTCGTAGGTTTTTTTGCCCTTGGCGAGGGCGATGACCACCTTGATAAATTTGCCGCTGGTTAATAATTTGGTCGGCACGATGGTCATGCCCTGCTTTTTTGCCTCAGAAAAGCGTGCTAATTGGCGTTTGCTGACTAATAATTTCCGCGCCGAGGTATCAATGCTGCGGGCGTTGGCTTGGCCGCGAACGTTCAGCCGCAGCGAAAAACTAGCATTATTCAGCCACAATTCACCATTTCGCATGCTAACAAACGCCCCCTTTAGCTGCACGTGCCCTTCCCTGGCAGCGCGCACTTCCATGCCCGTCAGCACCAGCCCGGCCACAACCTCCTCGCCCAACTCATAGTCAAATCGCGCTTGGCGATTTACGACGGCGTGAGTGAATAGTTTTTTGGTCTTGGTGGGCTTGGTCACTTGATTATTGTAGCATGTAGGATGGAGCCTTAGCTAGAAGAGGATTGATCTGTCTGGGTCGTACTCTTTATCTGGAACGTACCGAAGCGGGATACCTGTCTAATCAAGCCTCGCTAGCGTAGCAATTCCTTCTTCATCTGCATTCATCATATCCTCTCGCATTTCGTCTATGACGGTTGCGAGCTCCTCTAGGGATACTTGCTTTTGCGACACCCCTAGTTCGTCATCACTATATATGCTATCAATACGGGTTAAGATCTCCTTGTATAGTTGATCAAGCAGCCTTGACTTGTCTAAGCCAAAGAGAGTTTGAATCCCTGCCATGTCTACTGACGCTTCTTCCTCCAAGCGACACCTCTCTTTTGTATCACCCCGCAGCTCAGCTAGCTTGCTGTTGAGGATTTTTTGGGTAATTTCAATGACGGTCTCTGCGTCAACGGGACGTGGAATTTCCTTTTCGGAGGCTAAAATTTTCTGGCTAATCCAATTGAGCTTATCTGATGCATCCAATGTATCCATTGTCTTCACTTTGTCTTCTAGCCCGGCTAAGACGTGGTATTTCGCTGCGTTTGGTGCGAGTCCATCACTGAGAATTGTACCAAGCATCTCCTGAAGCTCTTTAAGCGCTTGCAGTTCTTCCTCTGGTATATCTTTGATGGCCTCTTGGTAGTTTTTGCGCTCATTTACCATCTTTTCAGCTGTGCTGTGATCGTCGTGAATATCGCCATCTGAAGTGTTCCATGGGAAATTATACCCACGCATATTATTGTCATACAGTGCCGTTCTGATTGTGTATAGTATGGCTGCTTGGGTGTGCGGCGAAAGGGGCAACTCATTATTGTTAGTCTCCGATTCGGCTGGACAGAACTTTTTAACAAACTTTTCAGCCGGTGCAGCGATATGGGTAATATCCTCGCCGCTGGCTGTATAGTATCTTTTATCTACTTTATGTGTCTGCTTTTCTTGTGGTGTCGTCTCTCTATTCATAGTTTTATACTATAACATTGTTTAAGTATAAATGCAATGCTTGGCCATTACTTTGTCTCATTCGAGCTCGTGTGCTTCACCGGTTGTGAAATCCCATTTGGCATTATGCTGACACTGGCATACGAGAGCCAGGACATTATGGCCGAGTTCTCCGACTGCTGGATGGTGGCATTTGCCTCTGATAGCCCAGCCAAGTAGCCGTACTAATGAGGGGTAATTGTCGATGTGATTCATAATAACTGATTGGTTAGCAGACCTCTCGATTGTATTAACGAGTCGTAATACAGAAAGGTCTGGCTTAAACTCTGGGTGTTTCTCGAGTAAGTGTGCTATATTCGCAATATTCTCGAGAATATCACAAATATTAACAGTCTCGTCGAAGTTTTCGAGCTGGTTGGTGGCGGCGCGGAACTTTTCGTTGAGGCGCTGGTAACTAAGGAGGCTGCTACTTTCTGATCGTTGGATGTAGGCTTCTGTCAGTGATATGATTACGTCTTCGGTGGCAGCTACATTAGCTTCATTGTGACTTGGTGGTACTTCCGTGTCTGATACTGGTGGTATAGCGCGATCTCCGGCAATGGTCTTGAATGGTATAATTCTGGCCTTGCCGTGGTCTGCTTCTGTTCTTGGCATGTGTTAAATAATACGATGTAATTACAGAAAAGTCAATGATTCACATCGCGATATGCTACAATATCCCAAGCATGATAGCTGACATTCACATCACCGAGAAAAGTTTTGGCGACAAGACGTTGATGCGCGACGTCAAGTTTAGCGTGGATGATGGCGAGAAGGTTGGCGTGGTCGGCCGCAATGGCGTTGGCAAGTCGACGCTGTTTAGCATCTTGGCGGGCACAGACACTGATTATACCGGCGAGGTAATTTTTCGCCGCGGCATCACGGTGGCTAGTACAGCGCAGGAGCATCATGGTTTGGGCGATCAGACGGTGCCGAGCTACATCCTAGCGGGGCTACCGGAATATGCGAGCTTAAAGAAAATTATTGATGAATATCCTGAAACCATGGGTGATAATATGCGCAAAATTGAGGAGTACACCCAGGCGCTGGAGCGATTTGACCAGAAAGGGTTTTACCAGATTGAGGAGAAGATTGGGCGGGAGCTCGATAATTTTCAGCTGAGCGGGTGCGGCGAGCGGCCGCTTGGTTCTCTGTCTGGCGGTCAGAAGCGGTTGGTGGAGATCGTGAAGATTATGCACTCGGGGGCGCATTTGGCGCTGATTGACGAGCCGACCAACCACATGGATTATGTGGCCAAGCAGCAATTCATCGACTGGATGAGCTCGCAGCCGCGCCAGGCCATGCTGATCATCACGCACGACCGCGATGTGCTGGGTCGGGTGGATCGGATTATTGAGCTTAAAGACGGCCAAGCGGTCAGCTACCGCGGTAATTATGATGCTTACCTCAAGCAGAATGCTCAGGCGACGGCAGCGGGCATGAATAATTTTGAGCAAGTTGAGAAGCGGATGACCAACCTTCGGCAAAAGGTGCTGGATTATCAGCGGCTGAAAGAAAAGTCGCGCAACCCCGGCACTATCCAAAAGTTTAAGCGGCTGGAAAATGAAGCGCGGGCCGAGCTGGCGGAGTTATCAGAGATGGATAAGCCGACGTTTTGGATTGATAAGCAGTCGGCTGGGCGGCTTGATTATAAGTCGGCTGAGCGCTACGGCAAGTTCAAGGCACGCAATATTCGGCTATCGATGAAGGACACGGCTAGTCGTAGCCAGCATGTGCTGGTGCGAGTTGAGGATGCAGCAGTTGGGGTTGGCGAGCGGATATTGTTTGAGGGCGTGAATATTGATCTGCGCGAGGGCGAGGCGGTGGAGCTGCGCGGCCGTAATGGCGCTGGCAAGACGACGCTGATTCGGATGCTGTTGGCAAGCGGTGGTGTGGCTCGCCCGTCTCGCAAACATCTTTTTCCTCAGGCCGGCGCGCCGCCAATTGATTCAGCTGGCGCTCTTGGCGCGCCTTTGCCGGAAAGGCAAAGCCTTCAGAAAAAGAGTTTGACGAGCCAGCTTGAATACACTCAGAATAAATCTGAGTTGTCATACGCACCAGATAAATCTATCCACTCGCCTATCCTCTACTCCGGTAATCTCTTCCTCGATCCGCAGGTGTGGGTGGGTGTGTACGAGCAAGAAATTGATGAGCGGTATTTGGCAGATCCTTTGGAGGCGGCGATTGAGAAATTATACCTTAGCCGTGACCTGCCGATTTCTGATACCAAAATCCGCCAATTGCTAGCCGATTATCTGTTCACCGAAGCGGACCGGATGACGCCACTGGCGCGCTTGTCGGGTGGCCAAAAAGCCCGCTTTCAGATCATTGCCATGCTGGCGAATGACCCGCAGCTGCTGATTTTAGACGAGCCGACTAACCACCTTGACCTGCCGAGTATCGAGGAACTGGAGATGGCACTGGCGAAATATTCCGGCGCCATCCTTTACGTTAGCCACGACAATTATTTCCGTCAAGCAATTGGCGGCGAGGTCGTGCAGATTGGCGCAGCATAAGGAGATATGCTAATAAAAAACCTGCTGCCGGTAAGCCTCCAGGCAGCAGGTTTTTGATACGCAAATTAGATATCTCTACTCGCTCATCAAACCATTCTTCTTCAGCGCATCCTGTAGTTTCGGCCGGTCGAATCCCAGGATGACCTCGCCGCAAACATCGGTCACTGGCACGCCCTGGAAATTGCCGCCGTTTTTACTGAGCAATTCTTCCTTGGCGCTTGGATCAGCCTCGATGTCCTTGGCGACAAAATCGATGCCGAGTTTTTTCAACCACTCCATCTCGGTGTGGCAGAATGCGCACCAACTGGTGCTGTAGACAGTGACTTTAGCGTCTTGGTGATTGGCCGTGTTATCTTCGCTCATAACTTCCCTCCTTATGGCTTTTCTCTATTGTAGCATAAGCATTGGTATCTCGGCAATGCCATCTAGTCTCGGGACGCCCGACTCGTTAAGTGCCAGCCGTCACACCCTCGGCAATAGTACACGTCTAATTCCAGTTTTGGTGACATCAGCTCCTGCGTATCAGCCGCTCGCCTGGCGATCTGCTCGGTGGCGAAGCGACGCTTGCGCCGGCAGGCGTCGTGATCGGTAGTTGTCAGCGTCGGCTTGACGAGCATTCGGGCCGATTTTGGTTGGTTTTTGGGATAATTTCGCCGTGGCATCTTGTCAAGAGTATAGCATGTTGCTATAGTGACAGAGTAATGGCTGAGAGACCAGATATTGAGAATGGCGTAACGGCAGCAACGGAAGTGGCGGCGGCTCGGGTTATTCTCGGGACGATCGGCGACACAACGTGGCGAATGTTTGTGCCGAGCATCGGCTGTACGCTGCTGGGTGTGTGGCTGGATAGTGTGTTTGGCTTGAAGCCGTGGCTGATGTTTGCTGGCGTGGTAGTTGGTTTTTTGGGCGCGTATCTACTAGTAAATAAGCAGCTGGGACGCGTGAAACGAAAAAAGGAGCGTAAAAATATATGATGCAATTATTTGCCAGTGCCGGTCCGCACATTTCAGTCAAGGCTGATGAAGTAGCGAATGTTATGGGCGTGTCAATTACTAATTCGCACATGCTTGGCGCGCTGGGGCTGATCGTTTTGGTGTGGCTGATGTTTCGGACGCGGGCGGCAGTGCTGGGCAAGAAAAAGCATAATTTTGCGACGCGGCTGGTACATTGGACATTTGATGGGCTGTATAACACGGTTCGCCAAGTCATCCCGGACCAGACGTGGGCGCGTCGAGTAGCGCCGCTGTGCATCACTATATTCTTTTTCGTGGTGGCGCAGTATTGGCTGGGGCTGCTACCGATCGTCGGGCCGATCACCGTGGGAAGTCACGGTACACCGCTGTTTCGCGGTGGTGTGGCCGACCTGAATATGACGTTTGGCCTGGCTATCGTGACCATTGTCGCCGCACAAGTGTACGCCTTCAAATACCTTGGCTTTAGGGGTAATATGGGCCGCTACTTTGTTAATCCACTGCGCGATCCGATTATGGCGTTTGTCGGCATTCTGGAGCTGGTGGCGGAGTTCTCGCGCCTGCTTGGGCTGAGCTTCCGTTTGTTTGGCAACGTGTTGGCCGGCGAAGTGCTGCTGATCATGATCGCCTTTTTGACGCAGTTTATTTCCCCGGCGGCGCTCCAGCCATTTTATCTGTTTGAGCTGTTCATCGGTGGTATTCAGGCGTACATTTTCTTTATGCTTTCGACCGTCTTTATTTCCCTGGGTCTCGTACCACATGGCGACCATGCTGAGTCGCATGATGAATCTGTTCACTCCCCTGTCCATAGTCCTAAACTGGTGCAAGAGAGTGAGCGACACTAGGTAAGTAATAATTATAAATAAAGGAGAAATTATATGAAAGAATTAGCATTTGCACTCACCTACGCCATTCCGGCTGCGCTGGCAGCGATCGGCGCTGGTATCGTCGGCGCGGCAGCGATGAACGCGGCTGGCCGCAATCCAGAGAAAATTAACGATCTACGCACCATGATGATCCTCGGTATTTCGTTCATCGACGCCCTAGCGATCATCGGTTTCGTGGCGGCTATCGTCGGCAAAGTTATGTAATTTGAGGGGTAAATTGTGGAGACTATATTGACACAATTTGCGAGTGCCGAAGCGCACGCGGCCGAAAAGGCTGATCTGTTCAGTTCGCTCGGTATTGATTGGAAGCTGCTGATCTTGCAGACGGTGGCGTTCTTGATCTTGCTGGTGATTCTCCGCAAGTGGGTGTATCCGCCACTGGCAGCGATGCTCGACAAGCGCGAAAAAGACATGCGCACAGCCGAAAAGGCGGCGCAGTCGGCGCGCGACAACGCTGATAAAGCCGAAAAAATGACCAACGAGTTAATGCGAAAAGCTCGGGCGGAGGCCAGTGATATCGTGGCAGCAGCGCGTGAGGAGGCGGCCTCGGTCGTCGAGCAGGCCGCGGCCAAGGCGACTGCCAAGTCCGAGACTATCGTCAGCGCGGCGCAGGCGGAAATTGCTAAGGAAGTTGAGCAGGCCAAGAAAGCGATACATAACGAAACGCTGGAGTTAGTGGCTGAGGCAACTGGCAAGGTTTTGCACGAAAAGGTTGATGCTAAGGCAGACGCCAAGCTGATTGCGACTGCGGTCAAGGAGGTTGCCTAGTCATGGCGCGGACGCTTCGGCGAAAGTTGGCGCAGCATGCGGCCGAGCGGCTGCTGGCGGGCGATGCAGCAGTGATCGATGAACTAGCGGCGCTGATCATAGCCGAGCGGCGCGAGCGAGAGATTGATTTATTGGTGCAGGATATTGAGGCAGAACTCGCGGCGCAGGGGACGATTGTGGCGACGGTGGAAAGCGCGCGGGCGCTGGACGCAGCGACGAAGGATGCAATTAAACGGATACTATCATCTAACTCGGGTATGGAGTCGCTGACATCTGTGGAGGGTCGCTCTGCAGCCCGAGCGTCCAGAAAGGATGCCCGGAGCGAAGCCCGCGCACCCGAAACAAATGGTAGCGACCACGCCGCTCAGCATGTCGAACTTCCTGATACGGAAGTCCCGAGCGACCGCATCGCTCAGGTGCGCCTGCGCGAAATCATCCGTTCCGAGTTGATCGGCGGGGTGAAGATTACCACGCCGACTCAAATGATGGACGTGACAATTGCCAAGAAATTAAACGACTTGCGGGCGAAGAAAATCTAGGAGGAAAAATGAGCAAGATTGATGTGACAGAACTAGCCAAAAGCCTGCGGGAAAAAATCGCGCAGCTGGAGGCGACGGAAGGACTAGAGGACGCTGGCGTGGTCATCCGCGTTGGTGACGGCGTGGCGTGGGTGCACGGCCTCAGTAAAGCTGGCTACAGCGAAGTGCTAGAAATTGAGACTGATGGCGGCACGGTGGAGGCGTTTGCCTTGAACTTGATGGAAGATGAAATCGGTGCGGTGATCCTCGGCGGCGAAGAAAAAGTCAAGGCTGGCGCCAGCGTCCGCCGCAAGGGTGCGGTGCTGGATGTGCCAGTTGGCGAGGAGCTGCTCGGCCGCGTGGTTGACCCGCTCGGTCGGCCGCTAGATGGCGGACCAGCTATCAAGACCAAGCAGCGCGGACTAATTGAGCGACCAGCTGTTGGCGTGATGGGCCGTAAGTCGGTGCATGAGCCGCTGATGACCGGTATCATGTCAATTGACGCCATGTTCCCAATCGGTCGCGGGCAGCGCGAGCTGATCATCGGCGACCGCCAGACTGGTAAGACGGCTATTGCCATCGACACCATGATCAACCAGGCACGGCAAAAGACCGGCGTGGTCAACGTTTACGTGGCGATTGGACAGAAATTGTCAAAGATTGCCCGGTTGGTTGATCGCCTGAAAGAAGAAGGCGTGATGGAGCAAACCATCGTGGTGGCGACCAGTCCGTCAGACGCGGCCTCCCTGCTATACCTGGCGCCATATGCTGGTACGGCCATGGGTGAATATTTCCGTGACAATGGCGGCCACGCGCTGATGATTTATGACGATTTAACCAAGCACGCCGTGGCCTACCGCCAGATGTCGCTGTTGCTCCGTCGTCCACCAGGACGTGAGGCCTATCCTGGTGATGTCTTCTATCTACACTCTCGCCTGTTGGAGCGTTCAGCCAAGTTGTCAGACGAATTGGGTGCTGGTTCACTGACTGCCCTGCCGATCATCGAGACGCAGGCTGGCGACATCTCGGCGTACATTCCAACCAACGTGATTTCCATCACTGACGGTCAGATTTTCCTGGAGACCGATCTGTTCTACCAAGGTATTCGTCCAGCTATCTCCGCTGGTCTATCAGTTTCCCGCGTCGGCGGTGCTGCCCAGACCAAAGCGGTTAAGTCGGTCGGCGGCAATTTGAAACTAGGCCTGAGTCAGTTCCGTGAATTGGCGTCATTTGCTCAATTTGGCTCGGATCTGGATGACGCGACCAAGGCGCAAATCGACCGTGGTCAACGTTTGACTGAACTTTTGAAGCAGCCGCAGTATCAGCCGATGAGCGTCTGGGAGCAATTTGTCAGCATCCATGCAGTGACTAGCGGTGCGTTTGATAATGTGCCAGTCGCCAAGATCAAGGAAGCACAAGCTGCCCTGCTGACGCAGCTTTGGAAGAATAGCAAAGACGCCATGCGCGAACTGAATAAGGGCGCCAAGCCGACTGACGAGCAGCTGAAACTGATTGATGAGGCAACGCAGGTAGCGGCGAAAGGATTTGGCGCGTGAAATTAAGACGAGATTCGGCTGAATTTAAGCAAGCTGCTGATTCTTACGGTGAAGCTATAGTTAGCGCGCATGATTTTCAATTGGAAACGCATCGTCCAAAGATTCCTAGAGAGCAAGATTATTGGGTGATGTGGAAATCGGTATCTCGCCATGTTCTAAAGGCTCTGAGAAGGCAAAAGAAACGCAGAGGAGAAAAGCATGCCTAATACCCGCGCATTGAAAAATCGCATTCGCTCGGTGGATTCGACCAAGCAAATCACCAAGGCGATGCAATTGGTGGCGGCCAGCAAAATGCGCCGCGCCCAAGAGGCGGACAAGGCATCAGCTCCCTACACCATGGCGGCTGAGGAATTGCTGAGTTACCTAGCCAGCCAAGGTGCGACCGACAATCACCCGCTGTTTAGGCGCCGCAAAATTACCAAGCGCTTGATCGTCGTCATCGCCAGCGACAAGGGTCTGGCTGGCGCATATAACACCAATGTCTTGAAGAAATATCTGGAGCTGCTGAAGCGCGACGATGAGCGCGGCATTGAGAATCTAACCTTGACAATTGGGCGTCGGGCGTCGCAGTTTGCCTCGCGCCTGAAGGATACGAAGATTATCGGTACGTACGAGGACTTGCCAGATCAGCCGTCGGGACTGACCTTTCATACGATTTTGAACACTGCCATTAGTATGTTTGAGAATGGCGAGGTTGACGCGGTGACGCTGGTGTACACGCGGTTTGTCAATAGTATGGTGCAGACGGCGGAGCTGTCGCGCTTGCTGCCGGCGGGCACTAAAGCCTTAATTGATCCGAGCGAGGTCTCGAACACAGTTTCTGATGCCAAGTACGAGCCGAGCATTCCGGAAGTGCTGGACGCCGTGGCGAATCGTTTGACGGGTGCGCGGCTACTCCAGGCGCTGCTGGATGCCCGCGCTAGTGAGCACTCCATGCGGATGATGGCCATGAAGAATGCCACCGACAATGCGTCTGATCTGGTGGATGACTTGACGCTAGCGATGAACAAAGCCCGTCAAGGTGCAATCACCCAAGAGTTGGCCGAAATTTCTGGCGGCGTGGAGGCGATGGAACAATGAGCGTGTACTTTGTATGGCACGGCGAGAGCTTGGCTAATGTCAATGGCACAGCGGCTGGTGCAGAAGACGATTCTCCGTTGACCGAGAAAGGCTTACGCGATGCGCAGGCGGTGGCGCGAGAAATCACGAAGCGCATTACAGCTGGCGAGCTGCATATTAATAAAATTGTCAGTTCCCCGCTGCAGCGAGCGCAGAAGACTGCAGAGATTATTAGCCACGAGGCTCTTGGCGAATTGCCAGTTGAGATTGATCAACGCTGGCGCGAGCGCGGGATTGGCAAAGCTGCCGGAATGAAGCACGGCACGTGGTATCACCTCGAGGACGACCCGGCGGCGGGCGTCGAAACACGGCAGGCTTTTTGTGAGCGTGTAGCCGAGGCTTATGACGAGTTGGCGGGTCTTTCAGAGGATGTGTTAGTCGTCTCGCATAATGGCGTATACCGAGCGCTGCAAACGTATATACATAATGTTTCGCCGGAAAAGTTTGTCGAGATGCCGGGGCTTGGTAATGGTGAAATTGTTGAGATTGCAAAACAAGGAGAATCAAATGAATAACACAACCCTATTCGTCAGTACTGTTGTCGTAAAAGACGGCAAGCTATTGGTTGTTCAGGAGGGCAAAGATAACTACGGGCAATTAGGCACGTGGAATTTTCCGGCGGGACATGTCGAGCCGGGCGAAGGTTTGGTGGAGGCGGCGGTGCGCGAAGCGAAGGAAGAATCTGGCTATACAGTTGCAATTGACGGTGTTCTGTCGGTGCTGCTGAAGAATGTCGATTCCTGTATGTCGCTGGTTGTGTTTTTTCTGGGACACATTGCCGATGATTTTCTTGTCGCGCGCGAAGAAGGAATCCAGCAGGTTGACTTCGTGACGTTAGAGGCTTTAGAGAAACTGAACTTACGCTTTCCTGATGATATGATAGAACCAGCTCGTCGAGCATTGTCGGATAAGAGTTATTCTTTGGATATAATTATGGATTATCAGGAAGTATAGACGCGATATGAAAAGTGAGATTAATAAAAAGGAAGTGCGGAGGAAGAATTGATGAGTAAAACACTAGGAAAAATTATTCAAATTGTTGGCGTGGTGGTCGATGTGGAGTTTCCGCGCGACGTTAAATTACCGGCAATTTATGATGCGTTGCATGTCAAGAATGGCAAAGAGACGCTGGTGTTGGAGGTAGCGCAGCACCTGGACGAGCACACCGTGCGGACGATCGCGCTGTCGTCGACTGACGGGTTGGCTCGTGGTGCGGACGTGGTGGCGACTGGTGCGCCGATTTCTGTGCCAGTGGGCGCCGAGACTCAGGGGCGTATGTTCAATGTGGTCGGTGAAGCGATTGATGAAAAGCCGCAGCCAAAGGGCAAAACCGCGCCAATTCACCGCCCTGCTCCGGATCTGTCTGAGCAGTCGAACAAGACGGAGATTTTGGAAACTGGAATTAAGGTTGTCGACCTCATCGCACCGCTGGCCAAAGGTGGTAAAGCTGGTCTGTTCGCCGGTGCTGGTGTCGGTAAAACCGTCCTAATCACCGAGCTGATCAACAACATCGCTAAGTTCCACTCTGGTAACTCGGTCTTTGCCGGCGTTGGTGAGCGTACTCGCGAAGGAAATGACTTGTACTACGAAATGGAAGAAGCCGGCGTGCTGGACAAGACTTCGCTGGTGTTTGGTCAGATGAACGAGCCACCTGGAGCACGTTTGCGCGTAGCGCTCTCGGGTCTAGCGATGGCCGAAGCCTTTCGTGACGAAGGCAAAGACGTGCTGCTGTTTATCGACAATATTTACCGCTACACCCAGGCTGGTGCTGAGGTGTCGGCATTGCTCGGTCGTTTGCCAAGCGCCGTGGGCTATCAGCCAAACTTGCAGCAAGAAATGGGTGCCCTGCAGGAGCGTATTACTTCAACGAAAAAGGGTTCGATCACCTCTGTTCAGGCGGTGTATGTGCCGGCTGACGACTTGACCGACCCAGCGCCAGCGACCACCTTCGCCCACCTGGATGCGACCATCGTGATGAACCGTGCCTTGACGGAAATTGGTATCTACCCAGCTGTCGATGTGTTGGATTCTAGCTCTAATTCGTTGGATCCAGAAATCGTTGGTGAGGAACACTACCGCGTGGCGCGCGAAGTTCAGCGAGTGCTGCAGCAGTACAAGGAACTACAGGACATCATCGCCATCCTCGGTATGGAAGAATTGTCAGACGACCAGAAACAAATCGTTGCTCGGGCTCGTCGTATCCAGCGCTTCCTGGCGCAGCCATTCCACGTGGCTGAGAAGTTTACTGGCAATCCAGGCGTGTACGTTAAGTTAGAGGATACTATCCGCGACGCTGCCGACATCTTGGCCGGTAAATACGACGACAAGCCAGAAAGCTGGTTCTACATGGTACAAGGCACCTTGGCTGACCAGGTAGCTCGCGATGCCGAACGTGCAAAGCAACCAGAGGTAAAGAAGGACTAGCCTGATGAATTTGAAGCTGGTAACGCTCGGTGGTGTCAAGCTGGATGAAACGGTCTACTCGGTAACTATTCCGACGATTGACGGCGAGATTTCGGTGCTACCGAGCCACGAGCCGCTGGTGACGGTGGCCAAGGACGGCGTGATCACCGTGCGCTGGCGTCAAGAAGATTCTGATAATCAGTTGGAGTATTTCGCAATTTCCGGCGGCGTGGTGAAAATTGATTATTCATCGGTGCAAATCCTGGTGGACGAGGCTGATCATGGCGACGACATCATCGAGGCGGAGACTCAGGCGGCCCTGGAGCGTGCCATCAAAGCCCGCGACGAGGCCGGCGACCAAGTCGAACGCGAGAAAGCCAAACAGCTCATCGACCGGCACATGGTACGGCTAAAGGTAGCAGATCTTCATCGGCGCAAGCGACGGCGGTAGTAGATTGTTTACGGTGTCATTTTAGGCGCACGTTTGATTACGATGTGCCTTGCGGTCGGTTACGGACACCCAGTTTATCGATTATCCAGTAATTGGCGGACGTCGTCGGTGCTGGTGGTGTGCATCAACTGCTCGCGCAGCTCCTTGGCGCCGTCGAAGTCGCGGATGTAGATTTTGAAGAAGCGTTTTAAGGTTTCGTAGGGGCGTCCGAGGGTTGGCTGGTAGTGGTCGAAGAGGTCGAGGTGGTAATGTAATAAGGCGATTAGTTCAGATTTGTGATGGGCAGCTAACCTATCCTCGGTCGAGGAGGCTGTGATGGGCGCGTCAAGCCCCGTCAGCCGAACGCCACGGGCTGGCGAAGCCACCCGTAAAGAGTACTCCGAGACAGAGGATAGGTTAGCTGCCCTCCTAAAGCAAAACGGATCGCTAAAAACTCCCCGCCCGATCATCAGGCCATTGACGCCGGGGTGCTGGCGGGCGAGCTCTTCGCCGTGAGCGCGGTTGCGGATGTCGCCATTGATGGTTAGTAGCGTCTGCGGGGCGATTTCGTCGCGTAGCTTGATGATGTCGTCGATGAGCTCGTAATGGGCTGGGACTTTACTCATTTCTTTTTTGGTACGGAGGTGGATGGTTAGGTTGGCGAGGTCCTGTGCCAGTAGCGTGCCCAGCCATTCTTTCCACTCGTCAACGCGTGAATAGCCGAGCCGTGTTTTGACGCTGACTGGCAGTCCTGCAGTTTTGGCGGCGGCGATGGCGGCGACCGCCACGTCGGGTCGGCGGATGAGCGCTGCTCCCCCGCTTTTGATGGCGGATTTGGCGGGGCAGCCCATATTGATGTCGATACCGTCAAAGCCGAGCTTGGCGCAATGGGCAGCAAATTGCTCCATATCGCCCGGCTCGCCGCCCCAGATTTGGGCGACCAGCGGATGCTCGTCGTCGGTCTTGACGAGCCGCCCGGCGATAGCTTTGTCGCCAGCATGCACCCAGCCGGTGGCATTGGCAAACTCGGTGAAAAACACGTCGGGTGCGCCTGCCCTTTTCACGACATGGCGAAACACCACGTCAGTGACGGCTTCCATCGGCGCCAAGATAAAAAATGGCTGCGGCAGATTGTCCCAACATGTCATGTTCATGTTGTTAGTCCTTTGCTAAACAATATACTTTCCGCGATAAATAGACGTAGCGCCTCCAGCTCGCCGCGAACCTGTGCTCGCTCCAGATAGGTATAGTACGCTCGCTTGCGCTCTTTGGCAACGAGGGTGGCACCAACCCCAGTTGCAGGGCCTGGACAAAGAGCAAGAGTCGCCCGGTGCGACCGTTGCCATCGCTAAATGGATGGATTTTTTCAAATGTCGCATGAGTACGGGCTAGCCATTCAATCGACTCTGTTTTGGGCGATTTGTTCATTTCATCAATACACTCGGACATCGCTTCAGCAACCCGCAGATGGTTTACTGTTGTGACACGACTACCCGTGATGCGCACACCGTGCCGGCGGTAGAGTCCGGCGTCGGACACCAGCGTATTCATCAGCCGGACGTGCGTTTGCGAGATCAGCTCTTCGCTCCACGTAAAATGCGTCCCTTCTTTGTGTAAGGCATCCAGCAGAAAGTAGAGCGCAGTGCGGTGGTTACGGGCCTCTATCTGTTCGCGCGCTGTCTTGTTGGCGAGAACGCGATTATCATCGTTCAGCACCTCTGCGACGTCTGCTAGGGTCATTGTGCTACCCTCGATCGTGTTCGTGTGGTAGGTCAAGTGGAGCGTCAGGATGTCAAGTAATTCTTGATTCGCCAGGAGTGTTCGGATCGTCATGCGGCTGGCCTGGGCGGCACGTTCAGTAGCGAGGTGCTTCGCCTCGTCGATGGTGTCCCGCCCGAGCATCTCTTGATGTAATAGCTGAATATTCGCCAGGTTTTTGGCGCGCGGCGACATGTGTTGGTGTACCCAGGCGTTGAGTGTACGCACCGGCACATCTAAGCGACGTGCCAGTTGTTCTTGGGTAAGGCCTGTCCGCATCAGAATTTCTTGGAGTAATTGCGCTGCGTTCATGTCGTGATATTACCAAAACATCATGATGTTTGTCAAATAGCACGATGTTTTCTCGTAGTCTGATGGTATGGTGGCGAGGGTCTTTGGGATGTACAAGTGGCTACCCCTGTCTGACAATCACTCCCCCAAAAAGGTGAAATCCCCGCGTCATCGTTGACGCGGGGTGGTGGACTCAAGCGGTTCTGCTCGGAGCTGCCCGGAGGGCTGCTGCTACGAGTGAACTCGCGAGTCCTGGGCTTGGGGCCCCGCCGACCAGATGCATCCGGATACACCTGGTGGCGGGGTGGAGGTTATCTATACAGATAGCCTCCAGGGACTCTTCCCGGGGACCTTCCGGGAAGAGTGAGGGTGGAAAACAACGTTGTTTTCGCTGCAGACCGGCCCGTTGGGGCCCTAGCTTGTCTGCCATACGCCGCCGTGCTATTGCGACGCATGTCCCCTCAGTGGATGTGGCGGGAGTCGAACCCGCGAGGCTCGGCGGTTTTTAAGACCTAGCCTCCTGACCCAGCACACCCTTGATTCTTTTCCGGACTACCGGTCGGCGAATCAGGCCGAGGGCGGACGGACGCCCTGTTGCTGGCCGGGGAGGCCAGCGGGTTTCGGGGTCGCACAAACCCCGACCGCCAAGAGAACCGCTAAAAACGATCAGCGCTTGCCAAATTGCTTCTCGTCCTTAGCGACCGCCTTTTTGGCGGCCGTTCCCCAGGAGCCGATCTGGCGACCAGCCTCCTGGAGCTTTCGGACTTCAAAGTCCGAAAGCCTTTCCCCGGCAGCCGCCTTGTCCAAGGCGGCCTTCCGGTCGGCAGGATTCCACGTAGCCATGAGAGTTTTTCACCCCCTTCCTGCCGCAGTTGCGGCGCGTAGAAAAGAGCTAACTCCCCTGTCGAACCATGCTTTTGTGCGAAGCATGGTCAGGGCTTGGTGTCATTCGCGACACCTCACCGGAAGTTAGCTCCGTCGAACAAAAGCAAGTATATTTATATCAATAAAATAAAGAAATGTCAATACATCTTGGCATAATTGCCTACGCCGCCTCTGTTAACAAATCATCCTCAAACTGCACCATCCCCTTATAATCTGCTGAATACCCAGAGATATCTGGTAGGTCCAGGGTAGTGATTTTCCGCCAGACGATGCCGATGAGCCGGGCGAATTCAGCCAATTCTTCCTCAGAGAATGTGTCTTCCAGGCTGAGGATATCGCCAGTTTTCATATCCGGCTCGACGAACTGCAGGCGGGCACCGGTGAAGCTGAAATTGCTATAATCGCGTGAGGACTCCACCAAGAGTTGATAAAACATCAGCTGCTGGCGGTATTTGTGGAGCTTGATTTTTTCGTAATCTGACGCGCCCTTCCAGGAGTGCGACGGCTTGCCGGTCTTGTAATCGGTCACAAAGATGGTCTTATTATGCTTATCAATATCGGCGACGTCCAGCTTGCCGGTCAGGCGCGCGCCGCCAACGATGATGCCTTGATGAGCGAAATCGAGTTCCGCCAGCTCGGTGTCATGAAAATCGGACGATTTGGCGTCCAGAAACGCCGTCAATGCCGCCGTGCCTTTGTCCAGATATAGCGTGAAATCGTCGGGTGGTAGGTGCTGGGCCTCGAGCGATGTGCGGAAATAGTTGAGGATGCGCTCGGTGGTCGGCAGGTGGTGGTCGGCGCCTAGCAGGTTGTGCAGCTGCTGGAGACTAGCGTGAATGGCGGTGCCGTAACTGGCGGCGGGGCTTTTGGCGGACGGAAAACGCAGCAGATTATTCAACAAAAAGTTCTGCGGGCCGCCGCGCGAGACGTCGAGGAAATTATTGAGATGCGTGATGGAAAGTTTGTAGGTTTCTAAGGTCGGCGCCAGTACATCCTTGAGCTCCGCGGTAATCGGCGCGCTCAGCCGCGCGCTCCAGTCGGTTTGCGCCACGGTAATTTGCGCTGCGGGCGTGTCGGCAGCGGGGATAATCGTCGGCGTGTGGTCGGTCAGGAAGCTGGCGATCATGGTGTCGCTGCCGGCGTCGTTGGTCTGGGAATAGGTCATGGTCAGGGTGGTTTTGGCGCGGGTCATCGCCACGAAGAATAGCCGCAGCCGCTCGTCGTAGCTAGTGCCGGCGGGCTGGAGTTTGAGGTTGGCGGGATAGCGAATCAGCCGCGAGCGCGAGCGGACTTTCTCGCCCCACGCGCTGTCGATTGCCCCGATGACGAAAACGTGCGGGAATTCTAGGCCTTTGGATTTGTGGGCGGTCATCAGGTTGATGGCGCCGCCGAGGGCGCTGGCCTGGGGGCGGATGTGTGTCAGGCGGGTTTTGGTCGAGCGGTGCAGGTCGATGAATTCCAGGAAGTCCGCCAGTGTCGGGGTCGCGTCGGTAGTGCGGTCGCGTAATTTTTGGCGCAGCGTGCGCAGGCTCTCGAGCGTGGTCAGGTAGGCGTCGGGATTTTGAGCGAGGTTGTCGGGCGAGAAGTAGTGGGCGGCGAGAGAATTAAGCGAAGAGCCTTCACTAGGACTCCTCTTTTCGCGCCAGGCGTCTGAGGACGCTCGGGCGATGGTCGCTATACGGCGTTCTGAGGAAAGCTCCTCGCCGGTTGATTGCAAGAGTTCCCTGCCAGAGTGAGCGCCGGAACTATCCCTATCGACTCCTCTTTTCGCGCCAGGCGTCTGAGGACGCTCAGGCGATGTTCGCTGCACTGAGTCGATTGGAGTAATTCCAGCACCCATCTCTAGCCCTAGCAACTTATCCAGCTGCTCCTCCAGCGGCAGATTCGGTACGTCCTTCGCCCGCTCTAGTAGCCACTCGCCAAACGGCTGAAAGGTGCTGTTCGCCAGCATGCTCTCCAGCCACAGCTGCCGATTTTTATAAGCGTGGAGGCTTAATCGCCAGATATCCAGCGCCGAAAAGCCGAACGCCGGATGGGCGATGACCTCTGGTAGTAGGCTGTTAGCGGTATCCAGGTTATTCTGATGAATCGCCATGACGACCCGCGCTAGCTTGTCCAGCGCCTGAATGATGTCCTGCTCTAAAATATCGTCGTGACGCTCGTAATTGACCATCAGGTTCTGGCGGTACAGGTATGGCAGCAGCTCGATCAGTTCCTTGTGATGGCGGGCGATGACGGTGATGTGCGCTGGGTCTTCGCCGCGTTTGATCATCTCGGCAATTTGCCGGGCCACCCCTGCCCGCTCCTCGCTCGCCGAGGTAAATTCCTGCATCTGAACCTGGGTGCCGCTACCAGACGCATGCGCGGTCAATTGTTTTGACAAGCCGTCAATGGTGTTTTCTAAGCGGTCCGTCCCTTGGGTAATCACCCTGCGCGCCGCCGTCAGGATGTCAGCTGCCGAGCGGTAATTGTCCGTCAGTACGATGATTTTCGGGTCGTGATAGTGCTGGCGGAAGCGCTGGATATTGCCAACATCCGCGCCCTGAAAACTGAAAATCGCCTGGTCGTCGTCGCCGACCGCCATGATGTTGGGATTGTCCTCGTCGCCAGCCAGGTCGAACAGCAGCCGCAGCTGCGCCAGATTGGTGTCCTGAAATTCGTCGACCATGATGAACTGAAATTGCTCTTGGAGGTTGGCGCGTAGTTCCGGGTGGGACTCGCAGGCTTGAATGACCGACAAAATCATGTCGTCGTAGTCAAACAGTGAGCGCTCGGCCAGCACGTCGCCATATGCTTCGTAGACGTCAATGGCGGCGGATAATTTCTCGCTGGCGGCAAAATCCTTCAGGACGAACTCGCCGGCAGCGTTCTTTTCGCACCACTTGTTTTTCCAGGCAGTTAGTGGTTTGGTGGAGTTGGCGTCGATGGCCTCTTGGGCCGTATGGGCGATACTGAGCGCCAGGACCTGAGCGTACGGGGTGATGGAGGATGGCAGATTGGCAGAGTTTTGGGCGGTGGTCGCAGAGTTATCTGGCACCGGGCTGGCGGCATTTTCAGAAGGTTTTGCGGCGTCTCCCCTGCCGGATTTGTCGGAATTTCCCTCGCCAATTCTCTCGGCAATATTCTCCGCCAGCGGCGCAAATAATTCGATGGTTTTTTAGAAATCTTACTCGCAAATACCTGCTGGATGTCAGCGGTAATGTCGGCGATCACCCGCTGATTATCCGCCGTAATCGCCCGCAGCTCCGCCGGCGTGAGGCCGCTCTGCTTGAACTCGGAAATGACTCGGATTAGCTCGTTGTGTAGACGAATTCGCTGTTATTTTTAACGCTCAGCGGATTACGCCAATCAAGCCCCTCCAGAATCCCCGTCACGATTTGGTGCTGCGTCAATTCATCCGCTGGCTGAGCGTCAGCGCCGTGAAAAAAATATTCCCGGTGCTGATTGATAATCTCCGTGCCGAAGCTGTGAAAGGTGTGAATGGCGATTTTATACGCATCCTCGCCGATGATCTGGCGCAGGCGCTGGCGCATGTTGGCGGCGCCGCTCTCGGTAAATGTCAGGCACAAAATACTGTCCGGCAGCGTGTCGGTCTGGCGCAAAATCTGGGCGGTGCGCATGCTCAGCAGCTCGGTCTTGCCCGTGCCCGGCCCGGCGATCACCAGGAGCGAGCCGTGAATATAATCGACCGCCTGGCGCTGATTGGCGTTCAGCGTGGCGTAGCGCGTGTCAAAGTCCATGAGTTAATTGTAGCACGCTGGCGGAGGCGCTGGTAACAATGGTAAATAGTAGGTATGCACGATGAACGGGCACTCGCGGCGCTGATTGATAATCAGTTTGGACTGACGGTCAAAATCCAGTCGGTTGTGCTACCGATGAGCGATGTCAGCCGCACGGCGCAGGCGACGGTGGTGCTTGACGCGACGGGCGAATTGTTGGCTTACATCACAGCGCGGGCCATCATGACGCTGGGCGATGTCAAGCGGTTGGTGCGGCGAATGGGCTTGCGGCCAGAGCGGTTCGTGCCGCCAAAGCACCAGCCGAACTACTTTGACGACGTGGCGACCGAGAAGTTCCAGGCGGTCTTTCCGGGGATGAATGTCACTTCGCCGGATGACTTGATATATTATCGAACGCTGGTGCCGTATAATCCAGCCCTGGTCGTCATATCAGAAGTTAAGCGCGGTGAAATATACCAATTTGACCCGGACGCCCGTGGCGGCTATCGTGTCGGTGCGCGATTACATTACAAAAGGAGCGAAACAATATAATGCGAGATTATCTGGATATTATCAAGAGAAATTTACTGTCGCCAATTGTGCTGGCGATTTTCCTGCTGGCCGGGGCGCTGATTTATGTGCGCGAGTATCGCGATGCTTGGTTTATTTCGGTGGTGATCGTGGTCAATTCGCTGATCGGCATCGTTCAGGAAATTCGTGCCAAGCGGGTGCTGCACCGGCTGGAGCTGATGAGTGCGCCCAGGGCGCGGGTGCTGCGTGATGGCCAGGCGGTGGAGGTGCCGTATGATTCGCTGGTGGTGGGCGATGAGATTATTCTCAGGGCCGGTGATGAGCTGCCGGCGGACGCAGAGGTGACGGTGTCGAAGGGTTTGGAACTCAATGAAAGCATGCTGACTGGCGAGTCGGCGGCGGTCGAGAAAGCGGCTGGTGATACGGTGCTGGCGGCAACCACGGTGCTGGCGGGCGAAGGTACGGCGCGGGTCACGGCGGTCGGCGACCAGACGAAAGCTGGCACCATCAGCCAAGTTCTCAAGCGCTACAAACCGGAATTGACACCGCTGCAGGTGGCGATTTGCGGCGATCACTTTCTTGACATACGGCGCGATTGTGTTGGCGGCGCTGATCTTTACCGTGTATTATTTGTCGGGCGATAATGTGTGATTATCCTCAAGACGATTACCTCGCGGCGGTAACGTGTGCCGGAGGGCTGCTGCTGGCTAGTTCCCTGCTGCTGGCGTTCGGCTCGCTGCGGCTGGCGCAGGCCAAGGTGTTGCCGCAGAAATTGGCGGCGATTGAGGCGATGGCGCTGCTCAATCTGTTGGCGGTGGACAAGACTGGCACGCTGACCAGCGACGAGGTGACGCTGGAGCGGGTGGTGGCGTTTGATGAGATGATATCGGCAAATTCGATCACGGATACTTCGGAAAAATCCGCAGCCCAAGCGGCCGCGGGCAGCCCAGCGCGTAGATTTTCGGAGATAAAACTATCTGAAGCTGCTTCGGACGTTGCCGAGCTGGCGGCCTCATTGCCCATGAAACCAGGCGGCAATATTACCGGGCAAGCGATTCTAGCGGAAATCACGCCGCCCAAGCACGCAGACATCATCGAGGTGATGGCCTTTCCTCGGCGCGCAAGATGGCGGGCGTCCGGGCGAAGGTCGACGGCGCGGTGCGGACATTGATGATGGGGGCGCCGGAGTTTGTGGCCAAGCTAGCGCCGGTTGACGCATGCTCCAGCGCCAGCTGGACGAGTGGGCGGACAGCGGCCTCAGGGTGCTGATGCTGGCGGAGTTTGATGATGAAACGACGAAATTAAAGGATTTGCCAGATGGTTCTGGGCGGGCGATTGGAGCGGTGATTTTGCGTAATTCCCTGCGCGACGGCGTGATTGATACGGTCAAGTTCCTCCAGGAGCAAGGCGTGGTCATTCGGGTGATTTCCGGCGACAATCCGCGCACCGTGCAGCACATCGCGCGCCAGGCGGGCATCGATAATCCAGACAAGGCCATCCTCGGCTCGGCGCTAGCGGTCTCAGCGACAAAGCCTTCAATAAGGCCGCTGATGAACATACAATTTTTGCCCGCGTGCTGCCAGAGCAAAAAGAGCGGCTGATCGCTCATTTCAAGCAGTCCGGCAAGTTCACTGGCATGGTCGGCGACGGCGTCAACGATGCGCTGGCGCTGAAAAAATCCGACCTCGGCGTGGCGATGTATGCGGGCGCTCCGGCGTCGCGGCGGGTGGCTGATATTATTTTACTCAATAATTCATTCACCTCTCTGCCGATTTTCGCGAAATAGGTCGGGTGTGACTTCGTCGCCCCACCAGGTATCGCTCGCGATAGGCCCGTCAAGTATAAGCTCTTGATTATTCGATGAAACGGAATTGCTCCACTTCCAAAACTTCATGCTTTTTTCCTTGTTAAAGTTAATGCTTCGACTCCTGCTTGCCCGTCCAATTTGAGCGTTTTGCTCTCGTCTTATTTCTAAGACTACAGATTACGATTTATCGAACTCATAACGCACCTGATCGTCTGTCGAGCAGCATTGACAATCTTGATATTGTTGACGTGTTTACACTTCGCGTTACTACAACGCACCTGTGCAATCATCTGCGTGACGCCCTTGATATTTAGGTAGCGGCCGCACTCCTCGCACCGCAAATCTAAATCAGCCATCTCGTCATCGATGATTCGCCGCTCGGCGTTGAGATATGCCTTGACGACGCGGTATTTCGGGTGGCAATGCCGTTCGGATGTACGTCGTAGCCGTCATTCTGCGCAAAGTTGTTGATGAATATGCCGCGTCCCTGCCAATGATTGCTTCATTCAGATTCAAAATTGGCTCATCGACTGCCACCCATTTATCGATTAGCGTGCACAAAACTCACACGGCTTACCAGTCTCACTTTCCATCGCTTTCTCGATCAGTGTTCCCGTTTGGTTTTGCACTTGCTTCATCGCCTCAACACTCGACAATGCATCAGCTCGTGATATCTCAGTGCGAGCCATTCGCTGCACTCGCCACTCGTCGGTCTTCATAATGCCTCGCAGCTTCTCCTCCAGTTCAGACTGTGCCCAGCCATGAGATGCCGCATGATCAAGCACGCGGCGGATTGAGGCGGCTGTGTCATCAGCGTATGAGCGTGCCACATTTAGTAGATAGCCTCGGTAGGCTTCCTGTGTCGATGCCGCTACCACAAAGCCAGTTAATCCAGCAGTGGATACGCCGTTATCTATCAATAGTTGCTTGCCGTCTCAAAGTAAATCGCACCTTGAACTATCATCAACGCCACGATGATCAGTAGCAGTGCCTCGGCAAACTCGTTCTGCTCGTCGTCTTCCTCGGTACTGTTTTCAGCCACCTGACGAGACTCAGCGATAGCTCGATCAACCTGTTTCTGCATAAACTCTGTCGTTGCATCATAAATCAGCTGCTCGAAATCATCGAGCGTCTGTGGCTGCTTGTCGGCTGATGCTTTTGGGCTGGTGCTGTTCGCTTCTCCTCGAGTCCCATATTGCCAACCTTGCGGCGATCAGGTGCGTCCGCCACTTCATCGCCCTCGTCAACATCTGGCTTATCATTCTCAATTTCTGGCGGTTTGTAGTTGCCCTTACGCAATAGCTTGAAATTATTAGGTAGCTTTAGCGCGTCAATGATGCTCTCGGTGCTATAGCCTGCCGCCTCCAGCTTCAGAATGCTATTGATACGAATATCGTCAGCTTCAGCCTGCACTTTGACCTCGTCGACAACCTGAGGAATAGCGAACTCGTAGGTAATGGCCACGCCCATGCCGCCGGTGATTCGGTTCAGCTCGTGCGTCAGCTGTGTGTAGTTGCGTAACAGTAATGGATCAACGACATTCTCAGCAAACACCTGCTTGGACACCTGTGCATTAGCATATGTAGCTGTGTCGTCAATGCCTTTCATGATTGCCGACACGCCGAACGACGTATCAATACGCCTGTCTACTTGCTTAAATAAGTTCTCGAAGTCAATATCTTTGTTTGGTTGCGAGAACGGCACCCACTCAACGGCCGCTGTGGTCGACGGCTTGCCGGTCTTGGAGTCAACCGGTCGGTGTGTGTAGGTGACATTGTTATTACTACCAGCTCCGCGATGAGCGTCTTGCAACATTGCACGCTCTCTTGAAACGCCTGCCGAGTTGGTGCAGTAATGATAAACTGCCCAGCCGGTACTGCCCCGTTCTCGAAAAAGCCAGCCTGGAAGTCGGCAATGTAGTCGTCGAGTGTCGCCCAGCGGCGCGAGGCCTCAGATGGCGAATACCCAGCGTACAGGTCGTTTGGATCAACACCGCCAGGCAACACCAGCACCTCATCTTCAGTAAACGTCTGCGTGCCGACTGTGTATGTTGTCTTGCCGCCAACTCGCGCAACTCGCGGAAACTCCAGGAACGTAAAGCCGGCAATATTCCTACCGCTCTGCCCCATAAAATCACCGCCAGGCTTTGCCACGCCACCGTAGTTGCTCCAAACCAAAATGTAGGTCTTCCGCAAGGACAATGTCGAGACAGCTATCTTTTCAGCAAACGCCACGGAACTGTCGGACTTGTTCGGATGGTATAGCGCGTCAATAATACAATGATCAATCTGTTCTCCATTGCCATTGATAGCAAACGGCCGCACCGTCATGTATTTATTGGCAATCGTGCGAATATTAGGATAAGCCGTCGCGTAACTGCTGGCTCGGTAATGATCGAACATTGATAATCTCTGAAAAGCGGGGTCAACGCCACTCACGCGTCGCTCACCCTTAGTCCATAGCTGTCTTGATAATTCCCATCTACTTATTACTCCTGTATAGATAAACCGACCAAAATATCAGCTGTACGCCGACAAATACCACTGTGGCGACCTTGCCGCCATAATATAGCCAAATACAAAACGGCACGCCGACAAACATCAGCAGTCCTATCCACGCCTCAATGACAGTATCCCTGTCTGGCTTTTGAAACTTTAATTTGCGCAAAAAGTCTTTCAATTTCATATAGTCCTCTAACTGTAAATATACGGATTACATAATCCCAGCCCACTCCATCACCACTTCATGCCGCAACTGCAGCCAAAAGCCCATCAATACCGAATCGAATATGTCAGGCGATTTGCCTAGTCGCTTCTTGATTGATTCCTTGGATTCCAACACGAACACCTTGTCTTTGTACTCATGGTGGTGCATCTGTGCCTCTTTAATAAACTCATTGAGGAATGGAAAGCTCTCGAGGATTTTCACCTTGCCGCTGTCTAGTCCCATTGCCAGCATGTATGCCACCTGCGACCGTAAATTGTTAAACGCCATCAGCTCCTGTGAATGTTCGGCGTCCTCTCGGCTCTTTGGTTCGTCGCCGAATGTCAGGAATGGGTCAGGCGAAAAGCCAGACTTAAACACCGCAAACTCAGCACCCCGGTCTTTGCCTCCATCGATAACACCAACGCCAACACCCACCCCGTCAACTGCAATATTCTCGTAACCGATAGCGAAATTATCTGAATGTTCAATCAGCCACTCAGCTTGTTTGCCAGTCTCTATCTGCTCGTTCGAGTCTTTGGTGATAATGCCGTCAATTAGCGTTAGGTTTTCCCAATCTACCGCAACGCTACGATCAATTCCATCACGTGCCACGTCATACCCGGTTGTCTTGCGGCCTGATTCGTAACTTTTAACGATAGCCTTGGCAAAGATGCTCGAGCGGAATATCGTCTTGCTCTCGTCCTGGTATTCCCAGTTGTTTTTCAGGTACCGTTCAACCCACCAAGTCGGGTTGGTCATCATAGCATCAATATCTGATTGCATCTGCCATGAATCCGACAAATCAAACTCGACCACACGAATATTTGGCGGTAGCGGCTCATATTTACCATTCCCGCCGTATTTCCAACGCATGTACACCTCTTTAATGTGCTCAACATCATTTGGATTTAGAGTGATAATAGCGATGCTCGGCTGCCCGTTGGTGTTGCGGCGGCCCTTACGGGATCTAGCTGTGGTAAACATCGTCAGAGACAATTCGTCAGCCTCGTCAATATGACTAGCACTGGCATTGATACCTTTAATCTTCTGCCCATTCCTGTCTTTCGTCTCGTCCGCCTCCACAAAGCCAATCTTTGAGCCGTTTGGGAACTTAATTTCATAATCTTGGCCGTTGTATGTGTAGTCCTCACCCTCTTTGAAGTTTTTGCGGTCGAGCATTGTCAGATACGACGGAATTACCGACCGCTTCGCAGTGCTAATATTCTTACGAAACACTGTCCAATACGTCTTCTCGAATGTGTCGCAAATATCGATGCCGACGCTCGCCGCAATGTCTGTCTTGCCAGTACCTACCGCACCAATCAGATAAATAGTATCGACTTCGGGGCAATCGTTAATAATATCGACAACGCTCTGCTGCTTTGGCTTCAATTCTAGCGACATGAACTACTCGCCTTTCGTTTTACGCGGCTTGATGGTCGATACTATCTTTGGCGGTTGCTTCTCGCGAACGTTGACATCCAGGTCGACATGGTCAACTGGCTTGCCAAACGCTCGGTCTAACATATCCTTGATGGCTTTGTTGTCAGGCTTCTGCGTAGCAATGAAATAATACTCGTCGTCCACTCCATCAAGCTCACCATCGAGAAATGCCGCAATAGTCTCAGGGTCGGTAACTTGCTCTGCCGGTAACCGATTGCCCTTGCGGTCGGTCTTTATAACGAACAGCAGCTGCACGCCTGTCGCCAGCCGAAACTGTGCTTCATACAGCTTGTCAGCGTTTCTGGTGATTCGGTCTAAAATCCGCTGCTTCTCTTTCATGCGGTCAAGAACCTTTTGAGTCTTTTTGCCCTTGACTCCGCCACTGCCCTTCCTGGCACCGCCGTGAGTTGACGGTGACGTACGATTGCAACTGGCTACGTGAATATCATAGTTGTCTTGCCGCTTATATTTTCGGCCGCATTTAGGACATGATTTGAAGTCGTCTTTCATGATTATAATTCTAGAGATTGACGCGTAGTTCTTTTGGTATGGACTGTTCGGAAACGGCCGAGATGTGCACGCCGTAACTATTTGCGATGAGCTGTGCCTGCATGAAAGTCAAATCTTTCGTGTTCATCAACTTGCGCAGCATATTTTGGTATGGTTTCTTGTTTCGGTCTTGCCAAGACTGCAAGAGAATGTAGTGCGACAACGGCTTGCATTTTCGCTCGTCACCAATAATAATTGCCTGTTTTGAAATATAATAAATGGCGACCTGCCCGATCTCTTGACGGCGTCGCCTTGTCTTGTCTTGTCTGTCAATTTTTAGCCATTTGACCATGTTTGTTATCCCTCCTCTACCTATGAAATATACAGATTAGGCGCTGGCAATCGCGGCCTCCCAACCGCTCAATCTCACCAGCGCCTAGCTATAAAATGCTTTGACTGTTTTATCAAGCAGTCAAGCGTTCCACTTCAGTCATAAACCTCTCAATCGTTCGATTGTTCTTGCGTTTTTGGCGGAATAACAATCAGCTTGTCAAACGGCAGGATGAATGCTTGACATCCAACAGCTGCTCCAGACAACCACCTTTACGTTTTTGAATATACGGGAACAAAGAATAAGAAACTCTACTACCTGAGTATTTGCTGCATCAAATGGATAAGCCTGACCATGCACTCGCCGCTCCTGTGTGATGTTTTCGTTGATGTTACTAATCAAAGTTCCATCAACGTCAAAGGCTATAATAAAGTTCTCCATTTTGTCACCTGTTGGTAAGCTGTCCATAATCTTCCTTATCTACACGAAATCGTGTATTTTGGTTTACTTTCAATATTCGATTTTAGGTATCATATTTATCCCCCATTTTATGCATCGTCAGATTTTATCGGTGCAACGCCAGCCACAATCTCGTTTCCATCCCAGGCATAATCTGGCGAGGACTTTATCAAAATCGGCTCGTCACGCTTGCCAACATGGATCGTAACGCCACCCATCATGCCGTCGCTCTGCTTGAACTGTCGTAGTGCCTCGATAAGCAATTTAGGATTTACCACAACCGACTTTACCGGAAACGCCTCTGAACTTTTTTGCTCGACGAACGGGCGTGTCTCCGGGAAACGCAGCTCGGTTTGCTCTTGAAATGGAATCTCAGCCTTGATCGGAAAACTCTCATCGATCGGCACCATTTCGCCGTACGGATTTGTGCGAACAATAATTTTGCCGTCGTAAACATACGCTCGGTCAAAGTCAGTCTTCATGACTTTATCAGCGGCAACGAGAACGCTCTGCGGGATATTCATTGAGCAGGCTTTCGCACCAGGCTCGGCGTCAACTTCGCGGCGGATCAGCTTATAGCCGTCTGTAGCGATGAGCGTGGCTTTGTATATACCCTTCTCCTGCTCGACAACCTCCAGTCTGACATTCTCCAGAACCTTATTCTGCGGCGTTGGCTTCTGTGCTATTTTATATACAGCGATCTGCTGCTTGGTTAGCGAAACGATACTGCTCACTTCTCCCACCAAAATCCTTTCTGCCCAGCCTCAGTCTCAGATGGCTTATCGTCTTTCAAGCTGCCGGCTGACTTATTATTTATCTTGACCGCAATGTCTACGCTCCGAACGCCGTGCTCCAGCAACCATTTCTTGGCTCGCTTAGCGTCGGCTTCGGTAGCGTAGGTTTTCGCGTGCGGCTTATTCTTGTCGTCGCTCCAGCGAACCGTGAATGCGCAATTCATCAGAGACATTACGTAGCCTCCAGTTTCTTGCGCTTACGGCGCTGCTTTTTGCGAAGTGCTTTTTTAGTCATTTGGCCTCTCGATCGTGCCGCCAAGCAACTCAAGACGTTTGGTAAACTCTTCCTCAACATCTTTGTCGCTGGGTGAATAAAATGTTTCAAATCCAATAGTAAATTCAAACTCGCTTTTGCCTAGTTCAGGTATGCTCTCGTACCGAAGATTGAATCGTCTACCATCAATGTCAGCATTGACCAATCTATACGCCTGCTTGTCAATCCAGACCGTATGTGGAATTGTAGATCTTACCATTTGTTAATCTCCAAACCTCTCATACATGCAGTTTTCGTGCATGTCTGGATAGTCTTTTCGCTCAGCGTCAGATTTAATGAGTGCCAAATTGCACATGCTACATCTGCCGTACGGTGCGGTTTTTTCAAATTCAGCTAGCTCGTCATCCTGCTTAGGTCGGCGTTTGCTGATTCGGCCGCAAATCCGAGCTGCTTCCCGATTGAGTGCAAAGCCTGTTTTGCTGCCTCTTGATCTCGATCCACCCTTTCTGCCGATTTCACGGTAGAAGTTTGGGTTTTTCGCGAGAATTGTCGCGGCGGCTTTCTTACCGCCCGCTTCCGTTCCTGCCATGATTCTCCTTTCCTTAAAATGGTATTTCGCTTAAATCAATCGGCGTGTCGAGGTCAACGTCCTCGGTAGCTTTCGCCGCTTGTTTAGTTGTTGTATTTGCTGATTTAGTGTCCTCCTCGGCATATCGTTCTGTGGCTGGTGCGGTATTGCTACCACCTTTAGCGTCGCTCAAAAGCTGGAACTGATCGATGATGACTTCAGCCGCTTTACGTTTGATATCATCTTTCTCCCAGATTCTGGTTTGTAATCTGCCAGTTATGCCAATTTGCTTACCTTTCGGCGCGTACTCTGCCAGTAGTTCGGCTGCTTTATTCCAGGCAACGCAATCGATAAAGCTAGCGTCAGCATCTTTGCCGTAGCCGTCAACCGCTAGTGCGAATGAGGCTACGGACTTGCCGCTGTTCGTCGTTTTAATTTCAATGTCTCGGACGACGCGGCCGATTAGAGTTACTGTGTTGATTGCTGCCATATTTAGAAACTCTTTTCTTCGCGAATCTCCACGCCTGGGATTTCACGTAATCCATTGGCGATAGCTTCGCGGATTAGCTTGTCGCTCGGCTCGCAAAGGTATCGTGGCACTAATTCAGGGTTGGTGACCGTGAATACTGTCTTGGTTTTAATACCAGATTTGACGGCTGGCTGCTGTGCTTTAGCAGCTTTGGCCGCTTCAGCCTCAGCAATCTCCTGTTCGCGTTTACGCTGTGCCGCCAGCTTGGCTGCTTCAGCTTCGTCACGTTCAGCGGTCGTCAGTTCGTCTTTACGTGTCAACAACTCGTTGATGGATTTAGTGAATGCCAGCTTGATTTCAGCATGGTTCTGATCAGCTTCAGGTAACTCAGCAAAGATTTGCTTCAGTTCAGTACCCTTTTCGTCGCAAGCCTTTTGGCTACGTAATGATTTAGCATTGGTGTCAAATTTTGCACAGATAGCGTCAACGCGTGCCGCTTCCTCTTCTGCTAGCCGCTCCTGTTCCTCCTGGTAGGCTAGAATCTTTTGGCTGATGTTCTCCAACGCCTCTTCAGCTGGCGCGAGTACATCTTTTTCAGCGTCGATAAATTGCGATTTGACGCTGTCAAAGTTGCGAGTGATCGCTAACCGTGCGTTCTTGACTTCGGTGCGGTGCGAGGTGATCAGCTTGCGGATTGCCACTGCTTCTTTAGCGGTTGCGTCATCAGTGATTTCTTTGGCTTTGGCTTGCTCCAAAAGCTCTTGAGATTTGATTTTGAACGGCGATATCGTAGCAACCTGCGAATCGACGTATTCTTGTAGTTGTGACATATTCCTCCTTTACTTCCTGTCTGCTTCAGATTTACCAAGGCGAGCGTCAGTCATCTCGACGCGTGAGCTTGGAATGGTTGGTTTGGCAGCCGCTTCAATCTGCTCTCGGCTTGCCAATGTCGGCGCCGGTGCAATCCACGCGTACTCAGCGTCGCCTCTTACTCCATCGACGATTTTCGTGAAGTCTGGCTCGATGTAGCGTCCTAGCCGGCCAGTGCGGTCTTTGGCGACGTACTTGTCGCTGGCTGGATCAACGATGATCAGGCGCTTAGTGTCGCCAGTCTCGGTGTCATTTATCGTCGTCATGTAACCGACGATATCCACCAGGTTGACCAGTTCCTCAGATAGCCTTGTGGCGACCATCGGACGTTTAATAACTCGGCCATCATCGTCTTTCTCTTGAACGTGAGCCACGATGACAATATGCTTGCCGCTGTCGCGCATGGTTTTCAGGAAGTTCCGCATGGTCGATTTCAGCCAGCCCCAGCCGGCCATGGTCGGGTTGCCGTCACGCTGGACCAGTTTGCTGTCGGCTCTATTTCGCATGTAGGCGATCAACTTCTCCATCAGCTCGCCAATCGGGTCGATGATTACCGTGTCGTAGTCTTCAGTGAGTGCAATTTGCATGAACTCCTGCATATCGTCCCATTTTTCAATCAGCGCCACGTCGGCCGCGATGCCGCGAAGTCCGAAGTATTTGCTACCGTTCTCGCAGTCAGCGATAATCGGTCGCGGTGCGGTGGCTGCGAACGTTGTTTTACCAACGCCGCCCTCGCCGTAGACAACCATCAGAATTGATGGTTTTTCGGTCGGATCTAAACTATTAAAGACTTTCATATTCTCCTTTCTTTTACAGGCTCCAGTCGCCCAGTTCCCTCACCTCCTCGATGAGGAAATTCGGCTCGCTGTCGCCAAACTTTATGATCTCGTCAACACATGTACGCAGCTTGCGTTCACCAGCTTCGACAAAGTCGATGCCGGCAATCATGAATTGCACGCGGTATGGTGCGACGGTTTCAACCACGCAGTAGGCAAACTTGACTAGCGCCGGGTCTAGCTCTAAGCTTGACGCCGTCACTAGCGTGTAAACCGCTGACTGCAAATCGTAGTGCATTGACTGCGCAGTTTTGAAAAACTTGTCGAACTTTGCGGTAGTTTTCAGGTCGGTTATCATCGCCGATTCATTAGTGCGAATCAGTACGTCAGCCTTGCCTTTCATGTCTACGCCATCGGCGGTGCGAGCGTACATTTCGTGCTCAAAGGTGGCGCCTTTGGCAAAAATGTATTGCTTCGCCAACAGGTGATTCTCGATATTTTTCAAAATCTGATCAGCAGCCTTGAACATGCCTAAAGTGATGATGTGTTTACCAGCAGCTTTCTGCTCATCACGCCACACCTTGGATTCTTTCGAGTAGAAGTTTTCAAATGGGCTGATAGCGAATTGGTCTTCACCGCCGAGCACCAGCATATGCACTAGCTGTCCTAAGTCGATAGCTTTGCTGTCTAGGTCTGGCAGGTCTCCACGTTTAGCGGCAACTGCATAATCGATGCCGTGGTCGAGAATCAACTTCATTGACGAATATGACCACTCTGGTCGGCTATAGTAAGCGTCTGCCACTTACGCCTCCCCCGCCAAAGCTCGGTCGAGAAATGTCGGATCGATTAGGTTTTCTAACTTCTCAAACAAACTATTTTCGTCCATAAAACTTTCCCTCAATCCACTTCATACCTTTATCAAAAATCCGTAGCCACT
Source organism: Candidatus Saccharibacteria bacterium oral taxon 488 (assembly GCA_010202645.1). Classification (NCBI taxonomy): domain Bacteria; phylum Candidatus Saccharimonadota; species Candidatus Saccharibacteria bacterium oral taxon 488. The sequence goes on from CP047920.1 coordinate 379,056, forward strand.
TCGCTACTTTTACCGACTTGTCAAAATCGTGGTCGTCCAACTCGCGCAGTCTGTCAATAACTCTATCGAGTGGCTCGCGCTTATGTACCGTCACCAGCTGAACTGGTGACGGCATCACGTTTACGTGTATCTTCATCGCCAAATCTCCTTTCGCGATTTTAATTCTTGGATAGTTTCGTTGAACACGCCGTTGAGAAACAGCACGACCGCCAGTACCGCGATTGCCGCGAACTGCACCCACCACAGGCGCAAGTCTGTTGGCTCGCTCATTGCGATTATTGCGGCCGGTAACCCAACTACCCAGCTAATGATTTTTTTGATCTGTTTGTTTTTCGCTGCCATTTTTCAGCTCCTTTCGTTTTACGTACAAGAGTGCTCGCAGTCACTCTCGTACTGTTAGATATCTCGTCTCTGTCGTGTTTTAAGCGGTTTGTAGTCCGCTGTCTCTAATTTCTGACCAGCTGTTACTCAAATCTCTAAAAACCCGCTCTGACGTTTCAATGAAGCTACAAACGCTGAACGTACAGGATTTCTAGCCTCATTTTTACGTCAAATAAAAAAGAATCGACGCGAAGTCGATTCATGGTTGATAGATTTAACTAACAGAGGTAGTCGCTGTTTATATCATGTAAGATTATTTCGTGATTTATATATATCACTAATAGAATAAAATGTCAATGGATTTTGTCAAAAATGTGGTGTAATATTTCTCTCACCTCTGTTATGATTATAAATAAATTTGGGTAGCAATGATGGCTCGCATTCGCTATCGGTGGCCGCTTTCCGCGCTATGTATGCGAAAATCACTGATCCAGCTTTTGCTTGGTCGCCGCCAGATAATACCGATAATAGCTCTCCGGGCCTGAAACGAAAAAGCTGTTATCGATATCGTCGTTCGGACGAATTTCAATATGCTGGTTGTTGGCGTATGGCTTGATGAGGTAAGCGAACTCAAACTCATATTCGCCAGAAATCTGCTTCAACTCCTCGCTCTGATAAAACGGATCAGGATAATCTGTCATTACTAGCGCGAAAAAGCCTCCATTTTTATCGTCAAACAAATGAAACGCCGTGTCGGGACAGAGTGGCACAAGCGACGCCAGCTGGCGAATATATGATGCGCCGTCGAGAATTGGGAATGCTTTGTTGATTATTTCTGGGAAGAGGATATTTGAATAATTGTTCATATGGTAACCGTAATTATAGCAAGAAAAGTGGATAGTTTTGTGGCATGTTCATAAGGAATGACTAGTTTTGCTCCGCTTCTCGCAAAGCCTTATCCACCGCCGTCACCAATTCCCGCACGACTTCGTCATATTCCTCGTACACGCGAAAACCAGCCGCGTACGGATGACCGCCGCCGCCGAAGTAGCCAGCCACGGTGTCGGCGATCGGTAAGTTGCCGCGCAGGCGGGCCGTCAGTTTGCCGTCAGGGTAGGTTTTAATGACGCAGGAAAGCGCTACGCCCTCGACCAACCGCAGTTCGTCGCCGATCAGCGCGCCGGGGTTATAGGCGTCGCTGTAGGCTTGAATTTCTTCAAATGGCACGTGTACCAGCGCCAACTGCCCGTCGAGCAAGTATTCGATTCGCTTAATTAGCTTGCCTTTGTATGCCAAAATCTCCGGCGATTTTTTCATAAATTCGCGCCGCCGTTCTTCGATCTCGGCGTTGGAAGCGCCGAGTTTGGTCAATTCACCAGCCACGTGAAAGGTTGACGCGGTGGTATTTGGCGTGGTGAGACCCAGGCTGTCAGACATGATGGCGATTAGCAAATTCTCCGCCGCTTGCTGGTTGATAGTCCAGCCAGCGTGGGTGAACAATTGGTAGAGCAATTCCCCGGTTGCCACCACGGTGTCAGAGAGCATGGTGTGCTCAAAGCTCAGGGTTGACTCGGCGGTGTGGTGATCGACGACCAAGACTGGGTGTGTTTCCAAAAAGTGTCGTACGCCCGGCGTTTCCAGGACCTTGCTGAGCAAAATGTCAGCGCTGGTATCAACGATGATGGCTAGGTCGGCGTGGGCTGGAAAATCGCCAACCACCCGGTCCCAGCCGCGGATGTAGCGCAGATATTTGGGGATATCGACTGGGCAATATAGCGTCACGGTTTTATCCAAATCACTCAGCACCTCCTCCAGCGCCAAGCTAGAACCCAGGCTATCGCCATCAGGATTCTCGGCTTGGATGATGACGATATTGTTGGCGGGTTGGATGAGTTGCTCGGCGGTGTCAAACATAGTCTTATTATAGCAGATGGGAGTTTCAGTAGTGTACTACTTACCGCGCATGTCTTTTGTGAGGCTCGGGCAATCTACAGCTTCCGCCGCCCCTCCAGCGCGTGCGTCAGCGTGATTTGGTCGGCGTATTCGAGGTCGACGCCGACGGGGATGCCGCGGGCGAGGCGCGAGATGGTGATGGTGAGGCCGGCCTCCTGGAGGTAGCGCTGCAAAAAGAGCGCGGTTGACTCACCCTCGACCGACGCGTTGGTGGCGATGATCAGTTCTTCGGCGTCATCGTGCTTGATCCGCGCAATGAGCTCGGGGATGTGCAGCTGCTCCGGGCCGATGCCATCAATTGGCGAAATCGCGCCGCCCAGCACGTGATAGGTGCCGCTATACTGCCCCGTCCGCTCCAGCGCCACGATGTCCAGCGGCTCTTCAACCACGCAAATCAAGCGTCGATTGCGCGACTCGTCTTGATATAGCGGCGACACCTCTTGATCATGATCAATCAAGGCGAACGTGACCGGACAGGTTTTGACGCGTGTATGCAGCCGATCCAGCGCCCGCGCTAGCTGCTCAGCTCGCCTGGCGTCACGCCGAAGTACGGCATAGGCATAGCGCTCAGCAGTTCGCGGCCCGACACCGGGCAGCCCGCCAAATTCATCAATTAGCGTCGTCAGCGCCGCCGGCAAAATCGTCGGTTTCATTAGAACGGCAAGTTGCCTAGCCCGCCCATCAGCGGTTTCATCGTCTCGGCAGCAACTTCCTGTGCTTTGGCTAGACCGTCGCGAATTGCGATCTGAATCCAGTGCTCCAGCTGCTCGATATTATCGAGGTCAACCATCTTTGGATTAATCTTGATCGACTTAATTTTTAGCTCGCCGGTGATCTGGACAATCACCGCACCGTCGCCGGCTTCTACTTCAATGATTTCTTTACCGAGTTGTTTTTGGGCCTTGCGCAGTTGCTGCAACATCTTGACTTGGTCAAACGCCATAATTATTAATTCCTCCTTGAATTTACCTTTTCATTATACGCTATTTTTTCGCCAATTTGTAGAGGTAAAAGCGATCGGCCCGCTCGGCGTGGCTATTGGTGACGATGCGCTCGAGTGTCCAGCCGTCAGTGTTCGGGTGCGCCATTTGTTCAGCGCGGGTGATGACGAGTGTAGCGCCCTCCGTGGTTGGTTGATTGACGGTGAGTTTGTGCTTGCTATAACGAGCGACGGTTTCGTAGAGCGGCGCCTCGTGCGGGTTAGCGACGAGAACAACGTTTTGCCTGCCGGCGATGGCTTTTTGTAGCAGTGGCAAGTCGGTGCTAAATTCATGTACCGCGCCCGAGAAATGGCGATACCCATTGGTAAAGCGGTCGAGGCCCGAGAGCACCATCACACCGATGAGCGCCATCAGCATCAATAAGCCAGTGATGCGGGCATAAGGATTGCGTGGGAACAGCGAATACCATTGATTGAGCAGCGCCTCGACGCCAACCGCCAGCAGGATAAATAGTGGCAAGATAATAATGCTGGTCATTGATGGCTGCAGCACCAGCAGCGGTAAACTTAGTAGCAGCCAGACGCCGATCATGTATGAACGCGCGGTGTGGTGGTGCTGGATGGTTTTGAAAATGCCAAGCACGATCAGAAACAGCGCCGAAAAGTCGAGCACTGGTGCGATCTGACCACCGATAACGGTCGGCTTAACCCAGAAATAATGATACAGCAGCAACCGCAAATTATCGACCAGCGCCCAGCTGAGGCTGTGAATACCAATCAGTGACTTGAGTAGATCGTGATGCGTCGCGGCGAGGAAAATTGCCGGCGCGCTCGTGAGCGCGAGAACGATGATCGCTGGCAGCCACTTGAAGCGATTGCGCTTGGCGAGTAGCGCGTAGCGGGTGTGCGGGTGGATCAGCGCTACTAGAAGCAGCGTCAGATGAATATACCAAAAATACGGCGTAAACAGGCTCAGACCGACCGTGGCTGCTAGTAGCAGCCGCCACAAGGCCGAGCCCTTAGCCCGCTGAACGATTAGGCTGGCAAAGAGGAGGATGAGCGCAGCGTAGGTGATGTAGAGAATGTGCGGCGTGAAGCTTTGGGCAAAGAAGATCAGCTGGCCAGTGACCGTCATGATGACGAGCGACAGGATGGTGACATTAGGCTTGAACCAGCGCCGCAGCAGGAAAAACACAGCGACGGCGGCGATGAACGACAGGATGAGCGACGGCAGCTTGATAGTGTAGATGGTGACGCCAAATAAACTGAACAGACCGCGCTGCAAGAGGTGGAATGGTAAGTTAGTTTGGGCGAGCGAGCCGAGGTGACTCGGTGAGATAGCATTCGTGGTGCCAAGCGCCTCGATCTCTGCTTCAGTTACGCCGCCCGGAGCATACAAGCTAGCGGCGGTGATAGCCGCACAAAATAGCACAACCAGCGCCATATAGCCTAGCCAATAGCGCCAGCGATAGACAGCCGAGTCGGCAAGTTTGTGCTTTTTCATTGCTATTGATTATAGCACAATTCTAGTCATGCTTGCGATCAAGGCTCATAAAACGCAGGCGCTCTGGATGGAAGTACAGCTGAATCTTGCCGACCGGGCCGTTACGGTGCTTGGCGATGATCAGATCAGTGATGTTTTGGACTTCCGGATTGTCCGGTTCGTAGTAACCTGGGCGGTAAATAAAGCTGACGATGTCGGCGTCCTGCTCAATGGAACCGGACTCGCGCAGGTCGGCTAGCTGTGGAATTGGCGGCGTCCGCGACTCGACCGAACGGCTCAGCTGACTCAGAGCGATTAGCGGCACGTTGAGCTCGCGGGCGATCAACTTCAGGCCGCGGGAAATTTCCGACACTTCCTGGACACGGTTGCCGTTGTGATTGTTGGTGGCCTGCATCAGCTGCAGGTAGTCGACGATGATCAGGCCAATCTCGCCTTCATGTGCTAGGCGGCGAGCCTTGGTGCGCATCTCCAGAATGCTGAGGCCCGGCGTGTCATCGATGTAAATCGGCGCTTCTGCCATCTCGCCCATGGCCTCGGATAATTTCTCAAAATCATCGCCGCTTAGATTACCGGTACGAATATTCCAGCTATCAACGCCGGCCGCATCCGCCAGCATGCGGTCGGTCAGCTGTTCCTTACTCATCTCCAGGCTGAAAAACAGCACCGGCTTTTTCTCGATCGTCGCCACATTGTACGCCAAGTTAGTCACCAGCGTCGTCTTACCCATAGCTGGCCGCGCCGCCAGGATAATCAAATCTGACTTTTGCAGCCCCGCCGTCATAGTGTCTAGATCGCGGTAGCCAGTCCGCATGCCGCGCAGACTGCCCTTGTTGCGGTGAAGCTCCTCGATGCGGTCAAAACTATCGGTCAAGATACTTTCCAGACTGACCAAATCCTGTTTCAATGACTGGTCGGAGACGCTGAATAGTTCGGCCTCGGCTTTTTCTAATAATTCCTGGGTGGTCGTCGATTCGTCATAGCCGAGTTCGGTGATGCCGCTGCTGGCCTTGATCAAGCGCCGCCGCACCGCTGTTTGTGCCACCATTTCGGCGTACGCCGCCGCGTGCGCTGCTGTCGGCACGTAGTTGGTGAGTTCTGTCAAATACGCCGAGCCGCCGATGAGTTCCAGCTCGTCCTTGCGCTTCAGCTCATCAGTCAAGGTCAAGAGGTCAACCGGCTTGTGCTTCTCAAATAGCCGCATCATACCGGCGAAAATCAGCCCGTGGTTTTTATCATAAAAGTCGTTCGGTTTGACGATTTCTGAAGCGTCCGCCAGGACTTCCTCGTCGATGAGAACCGCGCCGAGCAGGCTTTTTTCGGCGTCCAGATTTTGCGGCGGTAGTTTGCCCGCTATGGTTTCGGTTTGGGTTTTTTCGCTCATGATAATTCCTCCAGGTTAACTTCTTCGCCGCCGCCCATCAGCTCGGCAATCTTCGCAAGCTCGGCGTCTTTGGGCGGGGCTTTTTGTCCGATTGTCGCAATATCCAGTTCAGTGCCGGCGACTTGTTGCACAATTGTCGCAATAAGCGGGCGATTTTTCGCATCATCCAATTTCTTTTTGGTAAAGGCATTGCCGGCGTACAGGGTCAAGGTGTTGCCATCTCGCTGCCAACTGCACTGTTGCAACAACGTCGCAATAGCGAACGACTGCTCTTTGGCGAGGGCGATGATTTTATCCCAGTCGATGTCTGTGGCGGTACTTGGTGGGTTGTTTGATGCCGGTTGATTGCCTGCCAGGGTGGCGTTTGCTGCCGTTTTATCCGCAGAGTCGTTAGTTTGCTCCTGTTTCGGGATGGTTTTTGGTGAATCTTCTGGCGGCTGAGCGGCTGGGGCTGGCGCTTCTGGAGTGGCTACTGGTGGCTCCGGTTTTTCTGCTGGCGCTTCTGGAGTGGCTACTGGCGGTTTGATCGCGGCTTTTAAGCTAGCGGTCGACGTGGGTGCGGCCTCGGACGATTTATGAACTACACCTCCAGCACCATCCATAAATATCGTCAATAATTTCAAATCCGGATGTGGATGGCGATCAACCTCAATTAGCTGCTTGACCAATGTAATTAACTCTGGCCGCTGATGTAAGCGCGCTCGCAGCAGCGACAGTAGTTGGTGCGACAGAACGACCGGATCAGTGCCAGTCTTCTCTAGCTCGCCCAGCAGGTTCAGCGCCTCAGGCGCGTCGTGCTGCTGATACAATTCCAGCAGGCTCTCCAGCGTCTCAGTAGCGCTCAGCCCCAGGTACTGGGCAACGTCCGACGCGCTTAGCGGTTTATCAGCGCTGGCTAATGCTGATAATTGGTCGAGCATACTAATGCCGTCGCGAAACCCGCCGCGCGAACGCTCAGCGATCAGCCGAGCAGCCTCCACCTCAATAGTAAATCCTTCTTTCTCGGCAATAGTCATCAGCTGGCGCGCCATGATGTCGACTGAGATGGGGCGAAAGAAAAATTGCTGGACGCGGCTGAGGATGGTAGCGGGCAACTTGTCAGCGTCAGTGGTCGCCAGGATGAATACTACGTGCGCTGGCGGCTCCTCCAAGGTTTTTAACAGTGCGTTAAAGGCAGGCTTGGATAGCATGTGAACTTCGTCGATGATGTAGATTTTTTTCGGCGCGGAAACGGGTGCGACTTGGGCTTTTTCGCGCAGGGCGCGGATATCGTCAACGCCGTTATTGCTGGCGGCGTCAATCTCAATAATATCTAGGTGTGAGGCTTCCTCATCATACGGCAGCTGATTAATCTCATGTGCCAAAATGCGCGCCACCGATGTTTTTCCCACACCGCGCGGACCCGTCAGCAAATACGCATGGGCGATTTTCCCCTGCTCCAGTGCTCGGCGCAAAATGTTGGTCACGTGATCTTGCCCCAACACCTCGTCCAAGCTGCGACTGCGATATTTGCGGTACAGTGCTTGACTCATACTTATGTATTATAGCGCAAAGTGCGGGATTAGTAAGCTGTTTGGCAGTTGATTTAAAGACGACTCGCCTCGCGAGCACACATTAAAACAGCGCCAGCTGCGTGCTGGGTATTGCGATGTCAATGGCGCCGTCAACTGCCTGGGCTTGGTAGCCGATGAACTTTTTCACGTTGTATGCCAGTAGCTGCCCGTCGTAGTCGGTGATGAGGATCGGGCCGATGATACTGACGACTGTGCCGGCCATGGTACTGTTCCCTGTCATGTCAATCACACTACTAAGATCGCGGCCATCCGTGTGAAAATAATCTTCACATGTGATGAATTCTCGGTTTGGGAAATCCAGCCCCAATTGGTGGTGAATGCGCACCAATGCATCAGCCAAGGTTTTTTCTGCTGCCGCAGTGTCCAGTGGGTGTTTGATCAGCCCCAGTTTTTTGCTGGCGGCCACTGTTTCCATGATGCCACTCAGACTGGCAATTTTCGCCTCATATTGCCGGGCGATCAACGCCGAAGTAAACGTCTCTAGTTTCAACGCCAGCCGTGCCCCCTGTTCCAACAGTCGCCGAATACCGCGCTTTTCCTGCGAGATACCGACTTTAATGGCTCCCGGCGCGAAATATGCCAGATAGACGAAGTGCGGCTGCTGATTGATTTTTTCCTGCCGGGTTAACACCGAGTTAGCATGATAAAATGCTGGATTAAACCCTCTTCGGTCACGGCATTTGATGCAGTTCTCATATTTTGTCTCCGCTATTGCCTGCTCTGGGCACGCTTGGCCGCAATGATTCTCAAAATTCACCCGCCGGTACAATATTTGGTCGAGAAATCAAACTCGAGCGACAACTTTCGCCCAAACAATTCCCGCCGCTTAATCTCATCGCCGATTTGACAGTCGATAAACGGCTGGTTATCAGTGTTAAAGCTAGCATAAACGAGCAAAAAGTTATCAGGCATGTTTATAGCGGCGCTTCGACAGCTGCCCATGTGGCGTCCGGATTGTCATCAGGGATGATGATGGTAACTTGGTCGCCGACTTCGATGCGGAAAAACGTGACGCTGGCGAGCAGGATGCGATATTCACGGCCGTTAGCCTCGACGTAGTAAACGCCGTCGTGCTGGACGAGCGTGCCGATGACTTGTTTGCGCGAGACCGGGCCGATTTGCTTGTAGATAAAGCTGCCGTCTTCGGCGATGGTTAATTTCAAGATGTCGCCCTCGACGAGCTTGGACTTTGAGGCATAGTTCGCGGGGATTGGATAATTCTTGCCATCAGGCCCCATCATCATTTGACCATCAAACACGCCCTCAATCACCTTGCCAGCGACATCGTCCGACGAGGTTTTCGGCGTAACGACTTGCCCATCGTCACCAACGATGCTAATCAGCAGCTCCTTGGCTGCCGCTAAGTTGGTTTCTGCTTCTTGGATGAGCGTCCTGAGGCGCTTCACTTGCTTTTCCGGTAAATCAGACATATGGCTCGCATTCCTTGTCTATTTTTGATAGTACGTGAGAGTAATATAGCACTAATTATGTGAGTGTGCAAGTCCCGCTGGCCTATTCGCATCAGCTAACGGCTTGTCTTTCCACAAGGACAACAGATAGTCAGGTAAAAATGTGGTAATTTTTACCCTTGCCAATAAAACACCGCCCGTGATATAAGCTCCGGGCGGCATTTCTCTACGAAAACAATCGGTTGTTTCACGCAAAAATTAGCTTAACTCAACGCTAGCGCCTGCATCCTCGAGCGTCTTCTTGGCAGCTTCAGCTTCGTCCTTTGACACCTTTTCCTTGACTGGTGCTGGTGCGCCGTCGACGATGGCCTTTGACTCGCCGAGGCCCAAGCCGGTGATTTCCTTGACTGCCTTAATGACAGCGACTTTTTGAGCACCCGCGTCCTTTAGGGTGACGGTGAACTCAGTTTTCTCGTCTTCTGCGGCAGCCTCGCCACCAGCAGCTGGACCAGCAACAGCCACTGCAGCAGCAGCTGGCTCGATGCCGTATTCTTCTTTCAAGTGGTTTTTCAATTCGTTAACTTCCAGAACTGTCAATTTGACCAGTTCATCAGCCAATTTTTTAATATCAGCCATGGTATTCTCCTTAGATTATTAATTAGTGATCATCTCGAGTTATCCAATCTTCAACGCCTCCTCTTTTCGCGCCGGGCGCCTTCAGGGGCGCTCGGGCTGCAACGCTTTACTGGAGACTTATGAAGACCGAATAACTCGAGATGATTGATTGCTAAACTTAAGCCGTAGCTTTGGCTTCGATGCCGTCCAGTAAGCCGTGCAAATTGCCGCCAAGTGCGCCCACGGTGTCGTGGACTGGTGAGAGCAGCTGTGCCACCACTTCGGCGATGAGCTGGTCTTTGCTTGGCAAGCCTGCCAGCGCTTTGATGTCAGCTTCGTTGATGCTCAGGCCTTCACCTGAGAAGCCACCGGCCAACTGCAGTGCTGGATGCGTCTTTGCAAACGTGTCCAGAACCTTGGCTGGCATGACCTCATCTTCGGCGCTAATGGCGTAAACCAATTGGCCTGCTAATAAGTCAGTGCCGGTCTCTTTGTAGGTGTCAATGTCCTGCAATGCTACGCGTACCAAGCGGTTTTTGACCACCTTGATGACGACGTTTGCTTCGCGAGCGGCCTTGCGCAGCTCTTGCAATTCAGCCACGCTCAGACCCTGGTACCGCGCAAATGCCGTACCTTTGGCGTCTTTGAGAAGCTCGGTTAGTTCAGCAACCAAAGTTTGTTTTTTATCGCGTGAAATTGCCATAAAAATCCTTTCTTTGATTGAGCTAATTTGTGTGATTCGACCGATTTGTTAACGTGCGGTAATGGAGAATCTGGTTCTGGTCTGCCCAAGTTTTAACTGGGCAAATAAAAACGTCTTTGATTCTCGCACTACCAAAGACGTGATTAAAACAGTTTTGTTTCATCCCTCGGCGGCATTTTTACATCTGTTTTTATACAAATCGCCGCTGTCTTTGGTAATGTTCCTTAGAATTGTAGCAGAAATGACAACGGGATGCAAGACAATGTTGGCTTTATTTTAATGGATTTTTACCCCCAGACACCGTATGCTTCGTGGTTATCAATTGCATAATCAAGCTGTTGCAATATAAAGAACGCACCTTAATACGGGCTTGACTGGCTAACCTTGGAAAACTATAAGCGCTATAATAAACTCGAGGCATGGGATGGTAGTTTTATCATAAAGGAGGGCGAATCCTTGGTACAATACGCCGATGCCGTACGACCGAGGTCAGATAAATAATCTATATAATTAATTGGTACGCTAGAAAAGAGGGTAATATGAATAAAAATAATCGTCATGGAGATAGTTTAGTGAACAAGAAAAAAGCGTCTATCTTAATGATAGCAGTGTTATTATTGGCTGTTACTATTGTCCTATGTCTAATATCATTTTATCAGGTTAATACTCGCAAAAATACGCCAATGCGGACAGTGCAGATGTCTACTATGCATCCTGTCTACGGGTCTGTGGAGTCAATGATCAATGCAAAAGAGACTTCGCTGGTGGCAGAAGCGGTGGTTATGGACAACGGAACGGTACGGTCAGTTCGCGACGTGGCTGATGAGAATGTGCCACCAGATGTGCACACTGACTATGTCATTGAGCTGACAAGAGTTATCAAGGGGGACGCTAGAGTTAAGTCGGCAACTATTGCTCTTATGGGTGGTATCGAAGACAAGACTAACTATGTTATAGAGGGCGTGCCAGCCTTAAAAAAAGGCGACCGCATTCTGGTATTTGCTTCGCATGGGCGTGATGGTAAATATTATCCGCTATCTGGCGGGACGGCGATTGCTGTGCGTGACGACAAAGGTCGGTACAGTTTGACCAAGGAAACGATTGCTGGTAACGGAGATAACGACAGAAGTTTTACTGCAGATAGCTTGGAAAGTATGGTGAAGTAGGCTCGCGGAGCAGTTTAGGTTAATATTGGCATAAAATAACTCCGCTAGATTTCTTGGGCGGAGTTATTCTATTTTGGGTGCGTCGCGCGCGAAACCAATATTACAAACTAGTTTCAACCTTTACACTCGGCCCCATAGTGGTGGCGACGGCGATAGATTTGACGTAAATGCCCTTAAGGCTGGACGGCTTTTGGGTGTTCAGGCTGGCGAGGAAAGCGCGGGTGTTTTCCGCCAGTTTGTCGGCGCCAAACGACACTTTACCAACTGCCAAGTGGACGATGGCCTGCTTATCGACGCGGTACTCGACCTTGCCGGCCTTGGCTTCGGACACCGCTTTAGCGACGTCGGTGGCGACGGTGCCGGATTTTGGATTTGGCATCAAACCACGCGGGCCGAGTAGCCGAGCGTACTTGCCAAGTTTCGGCATATATTGCGGCGTGGCGACTAAGATATCAAAGTTCAATTCTTCCTTATCCAGCTGCTTCAGGAACTCCTCGTCGCCGATGATGTCAGCGCCGGCTTTTTTAGCAGCGGCATGTTCGGTTTCTGGCGCGAAAACTGCCACGCGAACGTCTTTACCAGTGCCGTGTGGCAGTGCTACGGTCGAGCGGACGTTCTGGTCGGCTTGGCGCGGATCGACGCCCAGGCGAACATGGATTTCAACGCTGGCGTCGAATTTGACCGGGCTGGTCTCAGTCGCCAGTTTTAGCGCTTCGTCAAGACTGTACAGTTTATTTTTCTCAATCTTCTTCGCAGCCTCTTGGTATTTCTTGCCGCGGCGCTCCAGGCGCGGACGCGTGATCGGCTTCGGGCCTTTCTTAACATGCGCTTCGGCGTCGTCGGACTGCGGCGTGGTGTCGCCGGCTTCTTTGCGGGCTTCCTTTTCGGCCTTAGCTTCGGCTTCGTCGAGGGCTTTTTGGCTGCGCTTGCCAGCCTTGGCGACGACAGCTTCGCGCTCGGCGATAACGTCTTTATCTTTGGTATCGTGCGGCTTACTGCTCTCAGGCGTGCCTGCTTCAGCTTCGGCAATTGCCGCCTCAATCTCAGCGATAGTGTTCTTTTCGCTGACTGCTAATTTTAGTTCTGCTGCTTTTTCCAGCAGCTCGGCTTTCTTGGCCATACTAATCCTTTCTGTGGTACAAGCGGCGACTCGCGATCTCGGGCGAATCTGCCTCCCAGCATTGATTTGATAATAGTGAAATTATACCTGAAATAATGCAGTAAAGCAACTATGGTTTATGCTGCGAGAGCATCTGTGTCGCCGCTGTTATGGCGCATTAACTTCGAGAGGAAACGACGGTCTGGGATAACATAAATAGTGCTATCGTCATCGTCCAGCGAAAGGGCAACCCGCGGAGCTGGCTCATCATTGGTGTGGTCGGTAATTACACTAAAGCCGGTGGATCTCATGTCGTTAAATTTACTATACGGAAGTCTAGTCCCCTCACTTGTAAATGTAGACCCTTCACCGGAAAACGACCCACTCTTATAGAAATCTTCGCCCAATTGCTGAGTCAATGTTTGTACGCCCCGAGCGATTATCGCAGCACGGTCAGCGGGTGAGCCGGCATATTTGGCGGCATTTTCTATGTCGAGTATTGTCTCGTGTATCTCGGGATTTGTGGCTTGAGCCGAAAAATAATTTGCTAGCAAATCAGCTGGTAGATGAACATCAAATTGGAGAATATTGCCGACTGTCTCTTGGGAGAGCGGAAAATGATGCGTACCTTCCCAGGAACGAATAGCCAGCGCTGCCAGTGTTTGTGGGTGCTTATTGACTGTAAATGTTTTAGCCTCTGGTAGCAGGAGCTTTCCTCTCAGTTGACAAACAGCTAGTCTATTGCCTTCAGTAACATTCGTGATAGTCACTGGTGAGCCGATGTAGTCGTCCGGAAAGTGTGGGATGATGTGCCGCTTGATTATGTTTTCGGGATCCCTATCCGGTGGGAGGTGCTCTCCTCTCTTCGTCACTTCTGTTTTGGTGGCGAGTGCATGATTAGCCTCATCAACTCCTCGCTGAAAGCTTGGACTGCTCAGGATAGACAGCCCATCGGCTATTGGTGAATGATAACGTCTTTCTCCCATAATTAACCACAAGTATAGATGGTAGCACGTTATTCTGCAAGTAATTTGACATACTTGCAATGTAGCGGTACAATTATGTAACTATGAGTAAGGCGGAATTTTTAGGTAGGTGCAAGGACTGTCCGATTGCTGGACCGGCTTGCGAGAACGTGGAGAATAGACGGCGGGCTCTGCCCAAGAGGCTGCAGAGTTAGCTCTAAAGGGGCTGAGCAATAATCCAAATATTCAACTTTTTCGAGATGATGGCGTGCAGATTGATGTTGCAGATCTGGATCCTGAGGTCCTAGGAGAACTTAATAAAGATCTACGTAATCAAGCAGCGGACCGTTTTGATGAGATTGATAAATCTAGAAATTATGTACTGCAGTTTGCCGAGAAGTGTCCCGGTCCGACAACAGCTCAATTTCCGACAAAGACGGGTCGTTTAGTACGAGTGACGGTATGTGATAGCCCTGCACTACCTCGGCAAAGTAGCAGAGAGGGAAACATAGAGCCTGTACGAGTGAGGCGAAGGTCGTAACCCGCTTGCCCCTGCTCTTTTATCTCTGCTACAATAGCGAGTATGAACAATATCACAATCACAGACATTCACGCACGACAAATTTTAGATTCTCGGGGCAATCCGACGGTGGAGGCCGATGTTCGGCTGAGCGATGGCTCATTCGGGCGGGCGGCGGTGCCGTCGGGCGCCAGCACTGGTTCGCACGAGGCGGTCGAGCTGCGTGACGGCGACTTGGCGTATGGTGGCAAGGGTGTACTCAAGGCGGTCGAGCATGTCAACACTGAGATTGCGCGGGCGCTGCGTGGCATGGATCCATTTGCGCAACATCGGGTTGATGAGCGGATGCGGCAGCTGGACGGTACGCTGAATAAGGGGCGGCTTGGAGCGAACGCGATCCTAGCGGTCAGCCTAGCAGTTGCCAAGGCGGCGGCTGAGTCTAAGGGTATTGAGCTTTTTGTCTATGTCAATCAGCTGGCGAATGCTGGCACGATGAGCCTGCCGATGCCGATGATCAATGTGATGAACGGCGGGCAGCACGCGCTCGGTGCTACTGATATTCAGGAATACATGATCATCCCAGTCGGCGCATCGACGTTCGAGGACGCGATGCGGATGAGCGCCGAGGTGTTTCACGCGCTGGCGAAAGTGCTCAAGGCCGAGGGCTACCCGACGACCGTTGGCGACGAAGGCGGCTACGCGCCGCATGTGCGCGGCGGCAATATGGAGCCGGTCAAGCTGCTGGCACGGGCAATTCAGCAGGCTGGCTACAAGTTGGAGCAGGACTTTGCCTTTGCTCTTGACGTGGCCTCGAGCGAATTCCATGAGGGCAATGGCCAGTATCGGCTGGAGACGGAGCATCGCACGCTCGACGTGAATGGCATGATCAAGATGTACAAGCAGCTGCGGGCTGAGTATCCGGTGGTGTCGATCGAGGATGGACTGGACGAGGAAGCCTGGCACGACTGGCAGACGCTGACGACAGAGCTTGGCTCGACGACGCAGCTGGTTGGTGATGATTTGTTGGTGACGAATGTAATGCGGCTGGACCGGGCGATCGCTGAAAAGGCTGGCAACGCGATTTTGATCAAGCCAAATCAAATCGGCACGCTGAGCGAGACCATTCAGGCGGTGATGATGGCGAAAAAGGCCGGCTGGAATACGGTGATGAGCCACCGCTCGGGTGAGACTGAGGACGTGACAATTGCTCATCTGGCGGTCGGGCTCGGTACCGGCCAGATCAAGACCGGCTCGATGTCGCGTTCAGAGCGTATCGCCAAATACAACGAGCTGATGCGCATCGCCGAGATGCGACCAGAGCTAGAGCTGGTGCGGCCGTTCAAGCAGTCGTAGTTCATAGGTTACGAGACAAGACGTCGGGCGCCTGGTTGGCTGTAGTGGAAGTTATTGCCGCAAGGCAACCAGCTGCCCGTCGTCAGTAAATTTGATGATCCGTGAAGGCATTACCCCTGTCACTTCCCCGCTGTCAACGTAGACAGCCACCTGATCGCCAAAATACGCGATCGCCTCGTTGATTGTGGCGGCTGGTGGCTGCCCCGCGGGGTTAGCACTTGGTGCGAGCAGTGGACCGACTAGCTGAATCAGCTCAGACAATGCTGTGTCTGGTGGTACGGCACGAAATGCCAAGGTCGCGTCAGTACGTACTAGGTGCGGCATAAAGTCGGGGCTGACCCTGGCAGCAATAGTGGTCGGCCGTTCGCAGTACAGCTGGTCATAGATATACCGCTGCTTGGTGGTGAGGCCAGGGATATCGTTGGCGCTACTAAGCAGGATGATGCAGGATTTGGTGCGGTCACGCTGGCGGACGCGGTACAGCTCATCAACTGCCCTCGGGGTATCAGCCCGAGCGAGCAGGCCATAAATAGTGTCAGTCGGCGCCACGACGAGTTTATCGGCTCGCAGCGCCTCGATAACGGCAGTATCAAGTAAGTTTTTGATGATCACCAAATGATTATACCACAATAAAATTGCTCCCACGGCAGGGAGCAATTTTGGATGAACAGGTGTAAATTAGGCGGCGACTTCTACGCCCATTGAGCGAGCGGAACCAGCAACGACTTTCATCGCGCCTTCGATGTCGATGGCGTTTAGCTGATCCATTTTTGCTTCAGCAATTTCCTGAAGCTGTGCGCGAGTGATTGTGCCAACTTTCTCGGCGTGCGGCTTGCCTGAACCCTTTTGAATGCCGGCTTTTTCGCGGATCATGTCATCGACTGGTTGCCCCAGACTCTTCCACGTAAAGGTGCGGTCTTCGAACACCTGAATGTGGACAATAACGTCCTTGCCCATCATATCTTTGGTGGCGTCGTTGAACGGATTGATGAAATCCATCATATTCAGCCCCCACTGACCGAGGGTTGAACCGACTGGTGGTCCGGCGGTTGCTCGTCCGGCAGGGATGCGTAATTTTAGATTACCGATAACTTTCTTTGCCATAGTTTCCTCTTACTTTTTCTGTGCGTAACCACTGTATTATAACGAAAATTGTGCTAGAATACAAGCATGAACGCTCGCAGCATCAAGCCAGTTCGTCGCCTGATCAACATGTTTGGGGCGCTCGCTTACAGCCTGTTGATCTTCACGTATGCGGTTATCGTCGGTGCTGGGTTGTTGTGGCTGGCGCGCAGTGGCCTACTCATGCAGCTCGGTGTATCGCCAGAGGCAGTCCAGCCGGCGCCCGCCCCGCCCACTACGCCGAGCGATACGACGCCTCGTGCGGTACCGTTTCTCCTTCAGGTGGTGCAGCTGGTACTGATGTCGGTAATGACGGTGGCGGTTTTGGGTGTGGTGGTGATGCTGCCGTATTGGCTGGGGCGCTGCGGCTCGTATCTATTGAAGCGCAGCATTCGATTATGTCACAGCCAAGTGACGCTGGCGACCCTGTTGTTCGGCAAGATATTGGCGTGCGGCATCGGTACGGTGCCAGTGCTGATCATGGCGATGTATGATGCTAGGCAGTGGCCGATCGCGGCGGTGCTGCTGGGAGTAATTACGGTGGCGCTAGTCCTCTTTGCTACGCAACACTACCTCGCCAAAAGTAGCGAGGTAGTTGAGGCCAAAGATGTTTGGTAGCCTGACGGTGTGTCGCTACGCGTCCAGATGATCAGGCGGCTAGACTTTCTTGACCTGCAGTGCGTCCAGCTCGACCGGCGTATCGCGGCCAAACATACTGACCATGACCTTGATCTTGCCCTTGATAGCGTCAATTTCTGCGATCGACCCATCAAAGCCCTTGAATGGCCCGTCAATGATGGAGACCACTTCGCCGACCGAGAAATCAATCTGATGCTTTGGCTCTTCGACGCCCATACGCTTTTTGATCTTGGTAATTTCTTTGTCGGACACCGGTGTTGGCGTGGTGTCGGCACCAACGAAGCCAGTCACGCCCGGTGTGTTGCGGACGATGTACCAGGTCTCGTCGGTCAGCTTCATCTCGACCAGCACATAGCCCTGAAAGATCTTGGCATCGACAACCTTGCGTTTGCCGTTTTTGATCTGAATTTGCTTTTCTTTCGGCACCATGACGTCAAAGATTTTGTCGGCCATGTCGACGCCGTTGATGCGCTGGCGGATGGATTCAGCAACCTTTTCCTCGTAGCCCGAGTAGGTGTGAATGGCGTACCACGAGCGGGTTGAATCGTAGCGATTTGATGACATAAATTCCCTTTCCTATTTCAAAATTTGATTAAAGCCCCAGTTGAATCCAGCGTCAAGCAGCAAGATCAGCACCACGAAGATCAACGTAAACACCAGCACTGCCGCCGTCATGCTCCAGGTTGCTGAGCGAGTCGGCCAGCGCACCAGCTTGAGCTCCTGCCACGCGCCCTTGAAATAACCAACGTCGCCTGATTTTTTCAATGATTTTTTGGACGTGGTTTTTGGTTGCTTTGGCAACGAGCTGGTCGCTGTCACCGTTTTTTTGGTGGTCTTACTGGTGGTTTTTTTGGTGGGTGCGGTTGATTTTGGTTTATGTGGTGACGGCTGCTTCGTCTCGTCATCCTTCGCGGTGATGCGGCGAACCTTCGTCTTTGATTCTGCTGCGTTTTTTTGTGCCATAGTTTCTCCCAATTTAAAAGTCTGCTTCTTAGCAGACTGTCAAGTCTATTGTAACGTGTTCGAAGCGTGATTGCAAGGGCGGTCTCACGCGGACGTGGGCGGATCGGCCAGCTCAAAGCTAAACGTTGAGCCGTGATTGAGTCGGCTTTTGACAGAGATGGTGCAGCCGAGTTTGTGCGCCAATTTGCTCGCAACGTACAGTCCCAGTCCGGTGCCGCTGGTCTCGCGGGTGCGATAATCCTCGGCCCGGTAAAATCGCTGGAAAATCTTTTTTTGGTCAGTCTTGCCGATGCCTATCCCGGTATCGATTACCGCAAATTGTACGGCACCGTTACGCCGGTGCATCCGCAGCGTCACCCCGCCACGAGGCGTGTATTTAATGGCGTTTATGATGAAGTTTTGCAGTAGCTCAGTCAAGTACAGCCGCGAAACCTTGATCACGCCAATCTGCGCACTCACGTCAAGGTCAAACCGCAACCCCTTCTCGGCCGCTCGCGGCGCAAACTCACTGTGTAACGTGCTAGCCAGCTCCATCAGATTAATCGTCTCCGTCTCGTCCGCCGCCCCACGTTCAGCGCGCGATAAGGTGCCAAGGTCATTGATCATTTTAGCGAGGAACATCACTTGATCGTGCGCCGCCACCAGCGCCTCATGCACCTTTTGGGTGTAGCCTTTTTCGGCGAGCAGTCGAGCATTGTCAAGCGCTCCCTCGGCAATGGCCACCGGTGTGCGCAGTTCGTGACTAACAACGCTGATGAACTCATCACGCTCCTGTTCGAGGCTTTTTATCTTGGTGACGTCACGCAGAATCAGCACATAACCGTCAGTGCTGGAGCTGCCGCCCAAAATCGGCGCAAAGGTCGCCTCCAGCCGCAAATGATCGCCATCGCTGAGCGGCATGATCAGGTCGTCACGAGTGCGGATTGACGGTGATTTACTAAGCTCCTCAAATACGTCGATCGGTGTACCGCTAAGCGTCTGTAATTGAAATATCTCGTTAATGTGGTGGCCGTGGAGTGTGGCATTGGTATCTAACAGGCCAATCATTGCCGCATTATAAATCGTAATGACGCCGTGAGCGTCAGTACTTAGCACCGCGTCGGTCAAGCTGTTTACCAACGTCATCATCTGGCTATGCTCTGGCGCGACCTTCACCTCGTCGCGTACGCGCTGCTGACTGCGCCCCATGCGCCATCTGCCCATCCCTTGTCTCATATGATTTTAGTATAGCACATGCTACACGTGCGGTGTATGGTTTTTCAGTGCCGCTCGGTGCGTTTTGTAGGCTGGGTCGATGGCCGCAACCTCTCGCCAAAACGCGTCAGAGTGATTCATCTGGCGGGTGTGAGCTAGTTCGTGAATCAGCACATAATCAAGCAACTCAAACGGCAGGTTCATCAGTGCGATGTTCAGGCTAATCGTGCCGCGCGACGAGCAGCTGCCCCAACGGCTGGAGGCGTGCGTCAGTTTGACGGTTTGATAGGAAAAGTCGTGTTCCTCGGCCAGAAACTTGAGCCGCCGTGGCAGGTAACTTTTGGCTTCCTTGCGTAGTGCTGTGATGACGACTTCACGAATACGCTGCTGGATGGCTGGAGTAGTAATGTCGGTGCCGGGCGGTAGCTTGACGAGGATGCGGGTGCCGGAGCGCTTGATAATGGGTTCGGTGAGCGCGGGCTGGGTTTCGATGATCAGGTGATGACTTTTACCAATTGATTGATCGTGCGTGTAGTAGTGACCTTGTTGATGCTCGCTCAGGAGTTCGCGAATACGCGGCCGGGATGACTTGATAAGCATTTTTGCGGCGAGCAGCGGTGCGTACGTCGGCAAGCTGATCCGCAGCTGCCCGTTTGGCGCGACTTTCAGTGACACCTGACGCGCCAAGTGCGAGCGCCTCACCGTGATTTCGCCAAATTCAGCGTCAGTAATCGTTGGCATGTATAGCTCCTAGCTAACGCGAATACGACTGAACACTGGACGTTGCGGACGGCGTTTGGGAGTATCAGCCTGGGCAGCCTGCGGTTGAGTCGGAGCGGCTGTAGTATTCGGGCGAACGTCGGCCAGGCGCTTGAGCAAGGTGCGCGCTTGGGTGTTATAAGTGTGACGACCACTGATGACGACGCATGGCTCGCTGGGGTGCGGCGATGAGAATTGTTTGATCTTAGCGTCGAATGTTGCCTCGTCGTTATCGTTGGCCTTGAGCCAGCGCATCTTGGCGGTCGCTAGGTCGGTCTGTACCCAGACAAAGAGAATCTTATAACCAGCAGCGCGGGCCGTCTTGGCGAGCTCAACCCGCCAGGCTCGCTTCTCCGTTGCTCCTTCAAACACGATGGTTTGATGGGTCTTCATCAGTTCTTTGAGTAGTGCACCGCTCGCATAATTAACGGCCGCCTCATCATCAGATAATGCCGCTAAGATACCAGAGTCCAAATGCGGCGCATGAAACATCTCAGAAAACTCAGCCGCGAATTGCGACTTGCCCGCCCCCGGCACGCCCACCATGGCAATGATGTGAGGAGAAGAAAGTTGCAAAGGTTTCATATATGTTAGTATACACAAAAAATCCCCCTTATCCAAGGGGGATTCTCGCCTGAAACCTCGCGCTTCAGAATAAGATTCTCGGAGCGGTCAGTCTCTTACAGGTGGCGTCGGCTGGCGACGTATGCTAGGGCTGAGGTAACCAGTGCGCCCAGGCCCAGACCACCGAGTACCATATCGGTCATACCAGTTCGTGGCAATGCGGTTGGTGTTGGTGGGGTTGGGGTGGTTGGCTTTGGATTACACTCTTCGCTGTCGATACCGACGAACCGCTTAGTGTCTTCGGCTTCTTTCTTGGTAACTTCGCGGATTGTCTTGGTAGTGACGTCACAGACCTTGATCTTTTCACATTTACTCAGATCAGTGGTGTATGGTGGCGTGTTCTCTTTGCCCTTTTCGACTTTCTCGATGACACCAGTCTGGACGTTGCAGGCCTCGACTTTTTCTGGCACATCGACCGTTGCGTTGTCACAGCCGTCTTTGTCGCCAGGGATCTCTGGAGTATCAACGCAGGCGGTGTTGACGACTTTACCGGTAACTTGTTCTTTGATGGTTGCCGTGATGGTAAAGGTCTTTGAGGCGCCTCGTTTGAGCTCAGGGATTGTTGTCTTCCAAGTATTGTTCTGGATGGTGCCCTCAGATGCCCGTAGGAAGGTAACACCCTGTGGAGCATCGTCGGTGACAACAGCGTTCTTCAGGTCAACGTTACCGGTGTTGGTGACGGTTACCTGGTATGGGAATTCGTTGCCAACTTGGACGGTCTTGTGCTTGACACCATCAACTTTTTTCTCAATTTTGATGCCAGGGTTAGCCTTTGGCGTTTCTGGCTGGATGGTGAACTGCTTGACACAGTCGTTGCTGGTGCGATCACCAAGGCTGGTTGTGACCTTGACGCGAGCGGTGTAAGTGCCCGCTTCCTTGATGGTAGCGCTGGTCTCGCTGGTCAGCGCTGAAGTAGTGTTGCTGCGTGAGAAGACTTCCTTGCCTGAAGCATCGGTGATGCTAAAGGTGTATGACTTGACAGTTGCGCCGTTCTCGACTGTTGCATGTGCCTTTAGGGCGACCGTGTTAGTCTGGCGATTAATAACTGGCTGGTCAAGTGCTTTACAAGTAGCCACTGGCTGTGGTTTCGGTTTTGGTGGTACAACAACGTTGGTGGCGACAACTGGGTTACCACATGGCGTCATGATGGCGAACTTAAAGCGGCCCTGCTCATCGAGCCGGATAAACGCCCGCTGTGCGCTACCCATACGGCTGGCTGGGACGACCTTGGCGTTGGTGCCTGAGATCGGTGTACCACCGCTAATATTACGGATGGCTGTCCGGGCATTGGTGGCGACAACGGTGCCGTTATCGAGGCGAACCTCGCCGTTACGGTAGACTGCACCATTAACGTAGTTGCCGCTCAGCATCTCGTAGGAAATACCGAACGCACCGTAAATTGTTGATACGCCTTTGTTGAAATATCGTTCGCGCATCTCTTGTACCGACATGGTACCACAATACACCACGGCGTACTTGTCACAGTCGCGGGTATTGTCAATTGTTTCTGCGTTGGCGTAGTAAACCAGTCCTGCTCCGAAAGCAGCGACCAGCGACAGCGCCACGATCTTAAGCTTTGTACTTAATTTCATAACATCCTCCTCACTGGTTGTTTCCCCAATATTATCACACAAGCATTATTTTGTCAATAACTTATATCATATTTTTTCAAAATGGTTAGTTTGGGTCAGTTTGCAGAATATTTTTTTCTGTTATAATAGATACGCTAACCCGCTCAGTGAGACGATAGGGGCATAGTTCATCGGCTAGAATGGCGGTCTCCAAAACCGCAGAGGTAGGTTCGATTCCTACTGCCCCTGCCACAATTTATGGCGTGACGACTTGATGAAAGTCGTTTTTTGATGGCTTGCTGTAGAATTGACAGCGCATATCAATTCGTATCTTGTGAAAATAATGCCTTGATCTCGTGAAAAAATTGCCAGATGCGCTTGAAAAAGCATAAGCGGCGGTCTATACTGGGAATAAGATGAGAATTTTGATGCTAGGGTGGGAGCTTCCTCCGCACAATTGTGGCGGCCTTGGTGTGGCGTGTTACCAGATGTCAAAGGCGCTGGCAGCGCATGGTATTACTATTGATTTTGTCGTGCCCTACTCGGCGGCGCATCCGAATATTACTCATATGAACATTCACGCGGCCTCGCCGCTACCGCCGGGTTATCATGATCTCGGGGCGTATGATCACGGGGTCGCACCAGAAGTCGAGGATACGGATGGGCACGAACTTGAACCGATGCGTCGGTTGCAGCGCTGCTATGGCAAGTTTGTCAGGCAGTTCGCTCGGATGTATCCACCGGACGCCATTCATGCTCACGACTGGCTGACGATGGAGGCCGGCGTGATCGCCAAGGAGGTGTCGGGTGCTCCGTTGATTGTTCATGTGCATGCTACTGAGTTTGATCGCTCGGGTGAGCATTCGGGTAATCCCTTGGTGCATGAGATTGAACAGCAGGGGCTGATGATGGCAGATCGAATTATCGCGGTTAGCCGTATCACCAAGGATATGATTGTCAAGAATTATCACATCCCGCCAGATAAGGTTGAGGTGGTGTATAATGCGATTGACCTTGCTGATCTGCCGCCACATGAGTACGACACGGCGACATACAAATACCTCGAGGATCTCAAGACCGATGGTTATACCATCGTTGGTGCGTTGACACGGCTGACGGTGCAGAAAGGACTGACCTATTTTGTGCGGGCAGCGGCCAGAGCGCTAGAGCGCTACGACAAGATCGCATTTTTGCTATCGGGCGATGGCGAGCAGCGGGATGAATTGGTAGCCTTAGCCGCGCGGCTGGGTGTGAGCGACCGGGTGATTTTTACCGGCTTTGTTCGCGGCAAGCAGTGGCGCGATGCCTACTACCTGATCGATATATTTATCATGAGTTCGGTGTCAGAACCGTTTGGGCTGACGGCGCTGGAGGCGGCACATCATGATACGGCCCTGCTCATCAGCAAGCAGTCGGGTGTTGGCGAGGTACTCCATAACATCATGCGGTTTGATTATTGGGATGTTGATAAGCTGGCGGACGAGATCGTCAATATTGCGCGCTCGCCAGGCTTGCAGTCGGCCTTAAAGCGTAATGTCAAGGATGAATACGCTCGGCTGTCGTGGCGGGATGCTGCGGAGCGGTGCGTCGCGCTATATCAAGCGTCGGCCCAAAGGAGGTGGGCATGAGTCGAGGCATCACCCTCTATCTCCACGTACATCAGCCGTGGCGGGTGCGACGATACAGTATTTTTGACGTGGCGGCGCGGCATGATTATTTCGAGACGAATGATCCAGCCCAAAACAACGAGTTAATTTTTCACAAAGTCGCCGAGAAGTCGTATCTACGGATGAATGCCCTATTGGAGGAACTGCTCAGGCGGCATCATGATTTCAAGCTGTCGCTAGGCATCAGCGGTGTGTTCCTCGAGCAAGCAGAGCGCTTTAACCCGGCGGTCATCGAGAGCTTTAAGCGGCTGGTTGCCACTGGCAAGGTTGAATTGTTATCAAGCCCGTATTATCACAGCCTGGCGTTCTTTTATTCGCGGCCAGAGTTTGAGGAGCAGATTCGTCGTCACCAGCAGAAGCTACGTCAGCTGTTTGGCGTCGAGACCAGGGTGCTCGCAAATACCGAACTGGCGTACAATGACGACCTCGCTAAGTGGGCGGAGAACGCTGGTTTTAGCGGTGTGCTGGCCGAAGGTTGGGATGATGTGCTGGAGTGGCGCAGTCCGAATTATGTGTATCGGCCGGTTGGCACGGACAAGATTGGACTGCTGCTCAAGAACTATCGCCTGAGCGACGATATCGCCTTTCGGTTTAGCAATCGATCATGGGCGGGTTGGCCGCTGACAGCAGAAAAATATCGGACGTGGCTGATGGAGGCGACGGCCGAGGCGCCGCTGGTTAATTTGTTCATGGATTATGAAACCTTTGGCGAGCACCAGTGGTCGGATAGCGGTATTTTTAGCTTTTTTGATCAGTTTGTTGCTTCGTGGCTTGGGGTTAGTGGTAATACCTTTTATACGGTGTCGGAAGCGCTGGCGGCCCACCAGCCGGTTGGTGAGATCAGCATGCCAGAGACGGTGACCTGGGCGGATAGCGAGCGCGATTTGACAGCGTGGAATGGCAATGATTTACAGAAAGAAGCGCTGCGGTATCTGTACGAGCTGGAGGCTGATGTACTGAGGAGTGGTGACGAGCAGCTGATCGCTGACTGGCGGCGGTTGCAGTCGTCTGATCATTTTTACTATATGTGCACCAAGTGGTTTACTGACGGCGACGTCCACGCCTATTTCAGTCCATACGATTCGCCGTACGAGGCCTTTCTCTATTATGTTAACGCAATTCGCGATGTGCGCTGGCGGCTGAGTGCGCATCGGTACGAGAGGTTTTGATGGTGCTTCTCGCAAATGGCAGGTTGGCGGTTGAGCTTGATCAGTTTGGTCGAGTGAGTTCGCTGTCGTTCCCGCACGTTGGCCGCGAAGTCCAGAATCGACAAGCCGTGCATCGGATCGGTGTGTGGGTGGACGGCGAGTTTTCGTGGATTGATGATGGCGCGTGGCGGCTGACGATGCGGCTGCCGCAGGGGGCGCTGGTGGCGCACACGGTGCTCAAACATGAGCGATTGGGGCTGGTGCTGGAGTGCGATGATTTCGTTGATAGCAAGGTTAATGTATTTGGTCGTAATATTCACGTGGTCAATCTGCGGACTGAGACGCGCCAGGTGCGGTTGTTTTTGCATCAGGCGTTCCGGCTATACGATGATGGTCAAGTGATTGATACGGCGCAGTATGTTGAGGCCTCGCGGGCGCTGCTACATTATCGTGGGCGGCGGGCGTTTGCCGCTGGCCTACGGACATTTGCTGGGCGTGATTTTGATCGGTGGACGGTCGGGCGATTTGGTGCTGGGCTGGATGGAGCGTGGCGCGACGGGGAGGATGGCGAACTAGCGGGCTGTCCGCATGAGTATGGCATGACTGACTCGGTGCTGGGCTGCTCGCTGCGACTAGCGGCGTTGGCGTCGGATCGCTGCACCTACTGGTTGGCAGCGGGGACGTCGATTAAGGAAGCGCTAGGGCTGCACGAAAAGACGCGTAGTGTCGGCCTGGTGCGGAGCTTGGCGCGGACGACGGATGCCTGGCACAAGTGGCTGAGTCCCGGTTTTCGCGCGGCCCAGAAATTGCCGCCAGCCCACCGCAAAGCCTTTATCAATTCCCTATTAACCCTGCGGGCTCACGTGGATGAATCCGGGCTGGTACTCACTGATGACTCGGCGGGCAGTTGTCGTCTGAGCGACGCGGCGTTCGCGCTGTGGCCACTGATTCGGCTGGGGTATGGCAATGAGGCGGCGATGTTTTTCGAAGCTTGTCAGCGGATATTTGAGACCGATGGCTACTTTGCACCGGCGTATTATACGGATGGTGAGCCGGTGGCGACTGATACTGCGTGGCGTCAAGACCGGCCGCCAATGCGCTTGAGGGACGCGGCGGCGGTACTATTTATCTTCTGTCAATTTGCGACGTCACGAGTTGGCATGGAGCGCTCGCGGCAGCTATATCAATCGGTGGCCGCCAAGGTAGCGACATTTTTGACGGATAATTGGGATAATCCAGCGGCAGACGACGACACAGCGTTCGTTTGGCAGTTGTCGCGCGCGGCACTGGAACAGGCGAGTGAACTCGCGCAGCAACATGACGACCCGGCCAATGCGGTGCAGTGGCGAACCTGCGCTGACGATATTAGTACACAGCTGGCGGGGCGTGATGCTGATGAGGTGACGATGGATGCAGTATACGCTGCCTATATGTTCGGCGTTGAGGGCGAGGCTGATCGGACCAAGCAGCTGGTTGGCCGGGCGGTGCAAACATTAGCGGCAGTCGATGGTTTGTTTAAGCGCCGAGCAGATGACCCCGATAGCAGCGTGGTCGCTAGTTTGTGGCTGGCGCAATATTATATCGAGACAGGAGAGATAGCGCGAGCAGAGCGAATTGTTGACTTGATCCGTGAGCGGCGCATTACCAAAACTGGTATGCTGAGTGAGCACAGCGCGTCGTCGGTGGTAGCTTCGGCTGAATATGTCAATACCTTGCTTGATATGATCGTGGCGCAGCGGTAGATTGGTGTGTGGGAGTTAAACCGGCCTACTGATTTGGTTGTTTGCCACAAATAAAAAAACCACCCCTGTCTGAGGGGGTGATTCTCGCTTGATGTCATTAGCCCTTGCGCGGCTTGACCTCGTTGCGACCGAGGTTTTTCTTGGTCTCGGTGTAGGTTGCGTGCTGGCGGGCCACTGGATCATATTTTCGGAGCGTCAGCTTGCCCTGCCCTTTTGTGGTGCGGTTTTGGGTGTTGACTGTGGTGTAGTACGTGCGGTGACCGCTCAAATCACTGACCAAACCAATCAACTTCCGCTTCGTGTTCTTCTTCTTTGCCATCTCTTTACTCGTTACGTTTATTTACAATCTTGACCGATTATAGCACAGATAATTAGGAAACGCTAGGGGCGCTGACAAGGAAAATTGCTCTTGCCCCGAGCTAATACCAGCGTACCATCTCATCAAGTGGCCGGCGGCTGCGCGGGTGTGGCCGGTCACTCCGGCTGGCGTACCCGAGCGCCAGCATGAGAACCGGCAGGTCTTTATCCGGGTCAATGAGCTGGTGAGTTGTCAGTACCTCTGTCGCTTGATCAATCGAAAATCCCTCAATCGGACACGAGTCAATCCCCCGCTCCGCTGCCACCAGCATGGCAAAGCCGAGGGCGATGTACGCCTGGTGTGCTGACCACTGGTGCAGCCCGTCAGGCGTGTCCATTAGCTTAAAATCGTTCTTGGCCCACTGCTTCCAGAACGTTTTGTAGGCGGTGCGCTCGACCAGATTCATGCGCTTTACATCACGGAGTATGTGATCGATGTGGTCGCTAAGCGCGTCGGCCGTCTTGGCGGTAAAAATCAGGAAATGACTGGCGTCAAAGCGCGGCTTGTTAATCGGCGCGCATTTTTTCAGATCCTGGCGCAGCTGCTGATCTTGGGCGACGATGACGTCGAATTGCTCAAAACCGTACGAGGTTGGCGTGAGGCGAATTGCCTCAAGGATTAGCGTCATGTCCTCGTCGGTGATCTTTTTATCAGCATCAAATTTCTTGCAGGCATGGCGAAAGTCCAGTGCTTTGGTAATTTCCGCTGCTGAAATGGTTGGTTTGCTGGTCATTGGCGTCCTCCTTTTTGTTGCCCAATGATACGTTGCTCTTCGGGTGTGAATCGCCGTGATTCGCGCATTTTTTGGTAAGCTTTGTTGCGCGTCCAGGCGTCGATATGCTCGTTTTCTAATTCAGCCAGCGTCAGCTCAAGGAAGTGCACCGCCGTCGTCGCATACAGCCAAGCTAGCCCCATCTTGACGTAATAGCCATCGTGCCTGACGTTTCGCAGCGCCGCGAAAACTTGATCAATATGTGCTTTGTCCAGGAAATTAGTCATCAAAGAAATTACGCCGTAGCGCACTGTAAATTCAGCTTCGCTTTGTAGGCATTCTAGTGCAAAATACCACCACAGTTCGCCGGCAAAGCGCCGCTTTTTCTCGACAAATATATCGATGTGCGCCCACGAGTCAACATGCGGCAAATATTGTTTAGTCAAATCAATCGCTGTTTGGTCATTAAGCCGAGCATGCGTGATCAGCAGCCCGCATAGCAGTACGTAGTCAAATGACTTGTTCTTGGCTGTTAGTAATCTGCTAATATCCGCTGCGCTCATATCAGGCGCCAATTCCCGCGCCAACCGCCGCAAATCCGGCACGCGCACGCCGATGACCGGCATTTTGGTGTTGACGATGCGCTTGTTAAAGGCGGCGTAGGATTCGTTGCCTTGGGCAAGCGTTTCGAGTTGGCGCGTGAGGTCTTGAAGCATATGTTTATTATAACCTATAAGTGGCGCATTGCTAACGCTGCTCCCACTGTTTCGGCGAAACCCGGCATGAGCTTCATCTTGGGAACTGCTTTGAGCTTAAACCAGGCAGCGGATTTATTTTCCCAATTAAGTCGCGGCGTAACAGTATTCGCCAGTTCAACGAGAATAGCAACAACATGCCACTCACGACCTAACTGCTGGTCAATCTGGACAAATGGCCGGCTGAGCTTCATACGGATAATATGTTGCCTTGAAATGCCGACCTCTTCGGCTAGTTCACTATACGCGATGTCTTTAATGCTAAGATTAGGGTTGTCGATAAAACCGGATATGCCGTTAATCAGCTCCGGATAGGCGATAACTTCACTGCTACGTTTAGTCAGTAAGACCTGATCGCCCGAGACAACGACACAGTTTAACACAAAACACACACGTTCATCAGTATAGTTAACCCGCCCATCTTCAAAACGTGGATAATCAGCCGTAAGGTCGCGAATGCGTTGCATGTAGGCGGCAGACGATTGCTTGTCCATGTTTAGTACAAATAATCTAAAAATTAAAATGGAGCCACGATCGGGGCTTGAACCCGAGACCTCATCCTTACCATGGATGCGCTCTACCAACTGAGCTATCGCGGCATTACACCATCGCCTTCGGCACGCGCTCTACGCATATTTACGTTTCACGCGTAGGGGCTACGCACCGCACCGCTACTTTCGAAAACGGCGCGGCAACATTCGTATTGTACCATATTCACGTGGCCGTGCAAAGACGATGGCGTTCTCAGACTACTTCTCTGCCTCGACCTGATCTGGCTTGTCGGTGGCTTCAGGGGTGGTCGGCGCAGCTGTTTGTTTCGGCTCTTCTTTGTGCGCTGTCGGCTTGTTGGCTTTGTCTGAGTCAAACTCAGATTCAATTTCGCTGAGCACGTAGCCCATAGCGGCGACCAAGGCGATAGCAACAACTCCGCTCGTAACGTCGTAGTAATGGGTGAAGAAGCTGAGGATAAAGGTGACAACGGTGGCAAAGAACGTAACGACAATGCCGGCGGTGGCGAAGAGCCAGCCTCGGGTTTGTTTGCGTCGTAGCGGTGAGATAGCCAGCCCAAAGAGGACAATTTCGGTGACGGCAAAGATTAGCGTGATGATCTGCTGCAGGCGGATAATAGCGATATTCGGTACAAAAATAGAAACGCCAAAGAGCGAGATGCGGTCAGCTTGCGACAGAAGTGACAGGGCTGAGGTTAGTGACAAGGCAGCTACCACCGCTAACATCGCGGCGACAATCCAGAGGTTGTCGGCGACCGCTTGGCGCGATTGTTTGGACATGCGCGGTAATGGTTTATAGAGTGCTTTGAGTGTTTTGGCAAATGGAAATCGTTTCATGATTTGATAATAGCATGTTAGGCGGCGGCGAGCAACTTAGCGTGAAGTACGGGTGGATTTTGTGGCGCGCGCTCGGGTTGGCTTGGCTGGCCGCGGCAAGCGCGGTGCGATGATGCCATCCAGCACCGTCCAGGCGACGCTATTAACCAAGAAGACCACACCGACGATACCCGCGATCGAGGCGGCCAGATGTGCGGCCGAATTACTGATCAGTACCAACCCGCCGCTGATAGCTAGACTAATGACTGCTAGGGCGACGTAGGCCTGCTGTAACTTGAGGCGCTGATTTTTCTGATCGTTCCAGGTAATCAGCCCTCGCTTGATAAGCTCTAACATGCTCGAAATTATAGCATTGTTTATGAGTAAAGTCAATCAAAGAGCGCTGACGGATGCTCTCTCTGAAATAACTATTTGGTGGAATTTTACAACTCCGCTAGAACCTATTTTAGTGCAAAATGCTAAAAACTGTGAGCCGCGCCGCCTAGCACGGCAAGCCGTGCTGCGCTCTACCCAGAAAACCCTTTGTATATTTTTTGTAATTTCCCCGCCGTGATTTCTTAGAAAAAGGTAAAGGGTGTTCTGGGCGGGTTCGCCTACCGCAAACGGTAGATGCGGCTTTAGTCGGCATAGCCGACGCGCTACGTGCCCTTGTACTGCAAGTTATGCGATAAAGACAAACTGACCAATAACCGGAAGCCAGAAAGAATCCTGAGACGGCTATCGCCATTACTGCGAGTACATTCGGCGATAGCTTGCTACTGCTTGCGCTTGGCGTTGACTTCGGGCTGTGGCTGGCGTTTTCGGCAACAACCCTAATCACACACAACTTGTTTGAACAAAAGCCGCTCAAGCTCACAGCGATCAATAAAGCCATCGCCGACCAGGTGCGGACAGAACTCACACATTTGCCCGACACGCACGAAATCAAGATGTATGGTGGTATTGCCTTTATGGTCAACAACAAAATGTGCGTTTGCGTTGGTGTAGCAAAGCAGACAACATCATGGTGCGTATCGGCGCGGACGCATACGAGGACGCACTGAAACGAAAGGGCGCGCACCCGACAATCATGAAAGATCGATCGTCCGATCAAAGGTTATATCGACCTCGACGGCGAAGAGCGAAAGGACTTTAGGGAGTGGGTAGAGTTGGCGTTAAGGTTTAATGAAGAATTGGTAAGCAAGAAGAAGTAATCCCAGAGATACGCTATATCTAGCGCATATACACCAGATATGGCGTAGCTATTACTTATTGCTCTGTTCAAAAGCAAGTCGCCCACGTGTCGCAACAATCGCCACGATTGCTAGCACTGTCAGACCGAGTGCAGCAGGCCAGTTGTTGGCGACAGCAACGCCGCTGAGCGTCGCAACAACAAAGAGCGACCAGTTGACGCTATTGTGTGCGAGTATAGCAAGAAACACACTGCCGCGCGCCTTGTTGACGAGCCATGACATCACGACCGACATACTCACCACTAGTACAAGGTACGCCCATAACTGCGAAACACCACTACGTGCTGTGTCCCATTCGGAAGTAAAGAATAATGGTGTATGCCATAGACAATGCACAACGCCCAGAATAACCGCCGCAACTAGCGGGTGATACCGCTGCTGCAAACGATGAAGAGCAAAGCCTCGCCAGCCGCCCTCTTCTTGTATCGGACCACCAGCAAAATATATGACAAATGTGACAAGCAGCGTCGTGATAATCGCAGGCGATATGTCGGACGAAATCCCAACACCACCAAAGAGGAAATACGCCGCACAAATCGCTAGAGGAATTGCCGCGAATGCGAGAATATATGCCAGTGGGTGCGCTCGCCACTGCGTAAAGCTCTTTTGTAGTTGCTTTACTCCTTTGCGTCCACTCGCAATGCGAGTAACAACAAACACTGCAACCAGCGGCCCTGCAATAAGTCCGAGCTGATTGATACCAGCAACCGCAGAACGTGGCAGCTCATACGGTAGCAACCCGACACCTGTCTGCGACAACCACCACGGACTCCACCCAATCCACGACCCAAGATATGCGAGAATAAAAAATGACGCTAGGGGATAGGCACGAACAGTGCTAATGAACTTGTTTTTTGTAGATAGCTGGCTCATGGATTTATTATACCTTGCTGGTGATGTTATTGCGACCAGCGGCGCGGCTCACAGTTTTGTCCTGTTTTGGTGCCGGAAGTAGGACTCGAACCTACGAAGCCTGACGGCGGGAGATTTACAGTCTCCTGTGATTGCCACTACACGATTCCGGCATGGAACTTGCTGCACCGCGGTGCCCACATGTTTTTACACGCTTGGTGCGGGGGCGATGCAAATGGAGCCGATTCAGGGATTCGAACCCAGGACCTGCTGTTTACAAAACAGCTGCTCTAACCAGCTGAGCTAAATCGGCATCTTGAATGATTGTAGCAAGTTTTGTAGCCTAAGACAAGGTCTACATAATCACTTTTCGTGGCTGCCGCTGCTGGCGTGGCTGCTGAGGATGAGCTGGGTGTGGCGAACGGCGCGGGGCGGTGGCTGGCTTGTCGGGCGTAAGCATGGCGGTGGCGCGCTCGCGAAGCTTGGCGGCCAGTTCGGGCTGCTTGGCGCTGTCGTAGGCTTGGGCAAGCGTATTCAATGTGTGCGGCGTCGGTTCGAGCTCGGCGGCCTTCTCTAGCGCCGCCAGCATCTTCTTCGTATTACCTAATTTCTCCTGAACCTTGGCGTAGGCGATGTGCCGGGCGGCATGACTGGCCTCCATATCAAGCGCCTGCTCAAACGCCAGCGCCGCCTTGACATAATCTTGAGTCTCGTAGTAAATGAGGCCGACATTGTGCAGGCTCGAGGCGCTCGGCTCGAGGCTCTGGGCGATTTCAAAGCACTCGATGGCGTCCTTGTAGGCACGCTGCTTGGCATACAAAATCCCCAGGCGATTGTAGGCCGTGGCGTTCTTTTCATCGACGCGCAGGATGGTTAGGAGTGCTTTCTCGGCACGTAGATACTTGTTTTCACGCAGTGACTCTTGAGCGATAGCCCAGAGCTTGTCGAGTTTCTCTGACAATTTAACTGGTAAGTTTTGTGCTTCGCCGACTGACGGCTGATACCAAACTGCCCACACCATAACCAGCAGGATAACTAATAATCCAGACATATGCATCCATTATACCACAATATTGATCAGCGCCAGCCGCACATTGCCATTATGCCTCAGCCGCGTTTCGGCAGTGATGATCCGATCAAGGAGGGGCTGGTGTGAAGGGCTCGGTTGAGTTTTCATCTGAAACGCTACCATGGTGAGAAGGATGTCGATCAGCTGGAGGGCTTTGGCACGGTCGGTGAAATAGGGCGGCAGCGTGCGCAGTGCTTCGTATGAGCCCGGTGTAGAGAGGATGCATTTGGCGTCAGCGGCGATAGCTTGATATTCTGACAGTAGTTTCGGTGTGCGTGCTAGTTGGCGGATGAGGAGTGGCCGGCCGGCGGCCAGGAACAGGATTTGGCGCCGCTCGCTGGCAGTGAGAGAGGTAGCATCAAGCAGCGTCTCGTCCTGTACTGACGAGGTACGGTGCAGGGTCAGTACCTGACAGCGCGAACGAATGGTGGCCAGGAGCTGCTGTTCGTTCTCGGTCACCAGCAAAAAATGCGTGTTGGCGTTCGGCTCCTCTAGGGATTTGAGAAGCGCGTTCTGGGCAGCCTCGCTCATCTGGTCGGCTGGATTGATAATGATGACGCGGCGAACCGTGGCGTGCGTGCGCAGCATGGCGATCATGGTGCGGATCTGCTCAGTCGTGATCGTGGTTTTTGCCTCCACTGGCTGCAGTCGAATCACCTCTGATGGTGTGAGCTTCGCCAGGTATTCGGCGGTGCCAATGCCGTCCAGCCCGCGCTCGGCGGTGATGATCACCGCCTGCGGCAGTCGCTTGGCAAGTTGGCGCAGTGTAGCGCGGTCGCGATGCGCCACCACTGGTGTGCGTGGCGGGCGGGTGTTAGTCATGAGTGGCCTCGCCAGGCTCGTTCGGGGTTGCGACAACTCTCGGGAATAATTGTTGAAACTCCTCCGGAACGGCCGCCTTAAAGGTTTTTTGTTCACCTGATGGCAACGTGATTTCTAATTTGTGAGCGTGGAGCATCAGGCGGCTGGCATCAGGTTTGCCGTAAACGCGGTCGCCGAGAATTGGCGTATTCAGGTGCGCCATATGAACGCGGAGTTGATGGGTGCGGCCGGTGGTGGGCTTAAGTTCAATTAGCGCCTGGTTGTCAGTCGCCATCAGTACGCGGTAGGTCGTTTGGGCGGGCTTGCCGTTCGGGTCGATGCGGAAGGTGCTGGGCGCGGACGGGTTGCGGCCAATCGGCAGGTCAATTTTTGCGGCGGCTAGTTTTGGCACGCCGTCGGTTACCGCTAGGTAGGTTTTTTTGGCGGTGCGCTGGGCGAATTGCCGCTGTAGGTGGGCGGCAGCGTCAGCAGTTTTGGCGATAATCAGCACGCCCGAAGTGTCACGGTCGAGCCGATGGACGATGCCCGGCCGGTCGGTGTCTGAGGCAAATGAGGTTTTAGGGCGAATAATTTCTGCCACCGTCGGCTCGGTCGATAGTCCGCCTTTGGCGTGGGTCAGTAGACCGCTCGGCTTATTTACAACGATCACGTCATCGTCTTCGTACAACACTGGCAGCTCTGCACTGGTCTGCTCCTGCTCTGGCAGCTTGACGGCGATCTCATCCGTCTCGTCAACTTCAAACTTTGGCGTCGTCACCACTTGATGATTGACCGAAACATAGCCAGCTTTGATGTATTTTTGCCAGAGGCTGCGCGAAATCGACGGGTCAAATGCCGTGGACAAGTAGACGTCCAGGCGTTGCTTGGTTGGCACGATATGGAGCGTGATGACAAACTTGCCTTGAAATGGCGTTTCGATACAGCTTGCATCAAGCGGGTTTGGCAAAATCTCAGCATTGGCGGGCCTACCGGGCCACAATTCGTCAATTGATTCTTCGTCAACAATCGAGCCGTACAGCACGGCGAAGTGCTGTTTGTTCAGGATGAATTCTGCCAGCACGTGCGATTCGTCCGTCTGAACCTTCAGATGGCGCAGGGCTTTGACGGGCGTGTTGTCATCTACCAGTTGGTACAGCCTGGCGATCTTGAGGACGGTGCGCGGCGATATTTTCACGCGGCGTGTCCTCTGCGGTTTGGGCGGCTAGACATCTGCGGCGCTTGATGTGGCGGCGTTTCCCGCTTGGTGAGACAACCTGCCATCGCCTGCTACCTCCGTAGCCCCACAGCCGTTTGGACGCGGTGCAAGGTTTCGTTAGCAACGAGGTTCATATCGCGCTCGCTGAACTCCAGTTTACGTTCGATGGCCCGCTCATCAACTGCCGCCAAACGCGCTTGGAAATTCGCTAAGAATTCCGCTACTTCATCCGCCACGATTCGCTTGAAATCGCCGTAGCGCTCCATACCGGTGTATTCGCTAATGGTTTGCTCCAAACTGACGTCTCGTCCAGCGTCCTGGCGCACTAGTGTCAAAATCTCCAGTAGATTGGAAATGCCCGGCTGGTTGTCGCGGTCGTACTGTACCTTACCCAGTGAGTCGGTGGTGGCACTCATGATTTTTTTGTGTGCTATCTGCGGCTCGTCGCCAAGGAAAATGACGCCCTTGCCGCTGTCGTCGGATTTGCTCATCTTTTTGGTCGGGTTCATCAGATCTTTAATCCTCAGGCCTTGGTCGTTGCCGAAGAATTGGTGTTGCTGGGCGACTGGTTTAGGCACGATGAATAAGTCGCCAAATTTGCGGTTCATTCGCTCGGCGATGTCGCGGGTAAATTCCAGGTGCTGCGTCTGGTCGTCACCGACTGGCACGTAGCTGGCGCCGTAGAGCAAGATGTCGGCCGCCATCAGGACTGGGTAGTTGAAGAGACCGATGGAAATCTGGTCGCCGTGAAGCTTGTCAGATTTATCCTTAAACTGCGTCATCCGGCTCATCTCACCAAACCCGGTGAAGCAGTCCAAAATCCACGCCAGCTCGCTGTGGGCTGGGACGCGGCTTTGGCGGTACAAATGAATGGCCTCGTTGTCCAGCGGCAGTCCCGCGGCTGTGTAAATCCGGGCATTACTGAGAATGCTGCCGTACAATTTGCTGTGATCAATTGGCGTGGTGAAGCTGTGTAGATCCGGAATGAACAGATTGATATCATAATCAGCCGAGCGGCGCTTCGCCATATCGACGATCGGCAGAATCGCCCCAAAATAATTGCCAATGTGAATATCGTTGTTGGCGCGTACGCCAGTGAGGATGACGGGTTTGGATAGTTTCATTGTATTCATTATAGCACTCCTTTGGTTGTTAAATAACGTAATAAAATGTTCATTGGGTCGATGGTGTTTGGTTTTTCGGCGAAGGCGCAGGATAGTTCGGTGCAACCTAATAATACCGGCGGACTGCTGGGGTAATTATTGATATAGTTTACTGCGTTTGCCTGCTCGGATTGGGTTATTATTGGTATTTTATACAGCACTGACTGCGGTATTGCCTGACCAGAAATTACTGCGCGAATTATTACTTCCAGCGCTTGTTCTTCGTCCTTATCCGGCGTTAATACGGTTACTCCGGCGGCTTTCAACGGCTTGTCATATAGTCCAGTGCGGATGGTCGTCGGCGACGCTAGCAATCGAATTGTTTTATGATGGCTGCTAACGTAATCAATTGCGGCATCCACCATGGAAGTTATGTGGATATTCAGCCGCCGTTCAATATCGAGCTGCAATAAATGCGCGGTATTGCAAGCAATTATGATAACGTCGTCCATCGACGCGTCAATGTTTTTCAGTTCGTTTATGATAATTTCCAAGGTTTCGCTGCGCCGCGATTCGTTGGCGATAAAATCAGGAACTGGTAGCGACAAGTGAACGGTGTACGGAAAATCCGTGCCGTCTCTTGCGCCGTTTGCTGATGCTCGCCGAATTATTCGCTGGTGTAGCTCCAAGCTTGCCTGCGGTCCCATGCCGCCAATGATAATTATTCTTTGTTTCATAATTCCTCCTTTGGTTATATAAAAAAAGGCCGCGTGCGGCCTCTAATCATGGTTAGTACTTTCAGAAGAAATTTACGAACAATTCAACAAGCCGCGGCGAAAACGCGTGCTTTGCCAGGCGGTGCTGATGAATTGCCGTGTTATGGTCATAGGGTGATTATAATACCAACGGCTAAAATCCGCAAATGTTCTATAAAACAGCTCGCTTGGATATGCGCCAAACCCATAAAATGATGTAAATAGATAAACCGATTGAAAATAAGAGCGATAGGACAGCCATCGGATTTGCTTTCCATAATATTGTCCATGTTGGCGGCGAAATGATAAATTCTACCATTGCTAAGAACCCGATTTTAGTATAAATATGCAGCGATTCAGCCAAACAAACGGCGAAACCGATTACCGTGCCAAGTACAGAGGCTGCGATTAATAAAATGATATCAAGGAGCGGCGGTTTTTCTTCCTGGGTTATAAAACCATATATTAGGCAGATGATGCCCGCGCCGATGGGCCCAGTTAAATACGACACGTAGTTCCACCGCCACAGCAGTAGCCATAGGCCAATTATCATGGGGATACCTAGTAAAAATGCTAATAAAATACCAATCCAGCGCGGACGGTGTCTACGCTGTAGATTATAATATGGAGGTTCTTGGTTCATGTTATTTAGTATAGCATTTGACAGGAAGTATATGGTTTGGATTGGAGGATTATTTATCTGGCGGCTGCGCTTGGTCTAGGATCTTTGACAGTTCGCTAATAAGCTCGCGCAGTTGAGGGTTGCGCAAGATTGCCCGGCAGGTGGCTGGCGTCCAAATGAGCGTGCGGGAACGTAAAGTTTCTGCCAGCGTTTCGCCCGATGGCGTCAGCAAGCCTTCTTTATCCAATTGAAACAATTCAGGCAACAGTGCGTCGCAAAGCAGTGCCAGCGGCGCTTGCGACCGGGCAATGATTCGGTCGTGTTCATCGACCGGCATAGAAATCGGATTAAATCCTAATTGTTGCAAATGGCTGGCTGCCGCCTCGGCGTTTGGCTGGTCGCTGGCGACAACTGCGCGCTGAGCGCTATTCATTAGCAAATGGACGACGGCAGCTTTCTGGTCAAGCTGATCGTTAAATCGGCGGCTGGCGTCCATGACGCTATCGTGTAAAATTATCATCCCTCTTACGGGCAGTAAGGTAAAATTTTCCAGGGGCGCACACACGTGGATAATTTCGCAATCGGATAGTTCTTCTGTGTTGGTGTGGCGGTCAGCTATGTCAAATTCGCGGACTAAAAAGCCGTACTTTTTAGCGCGCCGTACCAATTGCGAACCCAAATCGCCTAGCGAACCGATAACCCCTATAGTTTGTTTTACTGCTGTCATACGGTCTCCTTTGATTTTATGGGGATGGTTATATTGTTAGTATACGCTACTTGGCATCGCTATACAGATTCATTGATACGATAGTCTGGGCTTGGACCCGATCTCAATTATAGATCATTTTCTTAATCTTTTTGTGCGACTTGTAGATTTTGACGGATACTCGCCCGCAAAGTGCTGCCTGATTAGTCCGGACAAGCGCTCAGCGTATGTATCCGTTATTTCGTGCCCTTGCATGGTCATCGAGCGATGGGCGATATTCTTATGCTCTTTGGCTAGTTTCTTCAAATTCCGTTCGACGATCAGTGGGTCGAGTTTGCCTGACAGAATAGTGATTGGCAGTTTCAATTGTGATATATCAGTCATCGTGGTTTGATTGATTATTGCAGTATTTAGAGCGGTCAGGAAGGATTTAGCAGTAATTTTATCGGCCTTAAATCCCGCGTCGGGCCATATATTATGTCGGTCGGCAAACTGTAATAGACGTTTTGAGCTCCTCGGATGCTTGTTGATAAGGCTATATAGGGCCCGTAATATTTTTTCTGGATGATGGATTTTCTCATCAATCTTAGGGTGATATATTGGCGGGCTACATAGGATTAGTGACTGAGCTAATTTTGGATATTTTTTAGCGAGTTCTACGGCAGCTAGCGACCCCATGGAGTGGCCAATGACGATGTCTAGGTGATTGATTGATTCGTGGCGTAGCGTGGCGGCGATGCTGGTGGCCTGGTCGTGAGCATTGTATGATTTCCAGTCTGGTTTTGGTGAATTGCCGAATCCTAGCATGTCGATGGCGATAACTTGCGTATCTTTGGGTAAATGTGGCTCTAGCGGCTTCCAGGTACGCCACGATGTGCCCAGCCCATGGATAAGTAGAATAGTAGATTTTGGGTTATCTGGGCGACAAAAATAATGTACATTCAGGGTGTACGGGACGCACAGCCAGCGATGGACGATTCTGTCGAACATTATATTAGTATACTATGAGAATACTCCGCCTGCACATGAGACGGAGTATTTTTGATAGTTGGTCTCTCCTCTGTTTTAACGCTTGGAGAATTGTTCGCGCTTGCGGGCAGAACGCAGACCGTATTTCTTGCGCTCTTTCTCGCGTGGGTCGCGCTTCAATAGCTCAGCCTTTTTCAAGACTGGGCGCAGGTCAGCGTGAGCAGCCGTCAATGCTTTAGCGATGCCAAGCTTGATGGCGTCAACTTGACCAGCGAGACCACCACCTTTCACCAAGATGGTAACGTCGTATTCCTTTTGCTTGCTGACGATAGCCAGTGGATCGGTTACTTCTGCCAGCAAGGTTTTGTTGCCATCCAAGTACTCAGCGGCTGCTTTGCCGTTGATGGTGATGGTACCCTTGCCAGGAAGCAAGCGAACACTTGCCGAGGCGCTTTTGCGTCGTCCCAAGCCGTAGAAATAGGTATCAGTAGCCATATTACTTTACCTCAACTTTCTCTGGGGTTTGTGCTGCGTGAGCATGCTCGCTGCCGGCAAATACGCGGAGGCGCTTGAGGCGCTCTGCTTGCAATTTGTTCTTTGGCAACATGCCTTTGACAGCTTCTTCAATAATTCGTTCTGGGTGGCGTTCACGCATTTCTTTGAACTGCGTTTCTTTGATGCCGCCCGGGAAACCACTGTGACGGTAGTAGTACTTGTCGGTTTCCTTGTAGCCAGTAACGACGGTGTTTGCGGCGTTAATAACCACCACATAGTCGCCACCATCAACGTGTGGTGTGTAGGTTGGCTTGTATTTACCGGTCAGGTGTTTAGCAATTTCAGTTGCCAAGCGACCGAGTGGCAATTCGCTCGCGTCAAACAATACCCAGCGGCGAGAAACGTCAGATGGTTTTTGTGAATAAGTCTTCATCTTATTTCTCCTTCTTTGGCATTGGTTTGATGTCGTCGACAAACTCGATGATTGCCATTTGCGCGCCGTCGCCAACACGCAAACGTGTTCGTTCAACGCGAACGTGTCCGCTGGTGCGGCCGCCGAGTTGCGGGGCAATTTCATCAACGAGCTTGTAAGCAGCAGCGCGGGTGCTGAGTGCTGCGATCACCTGGCGGCGGCTGGCTAGATCGCCCTTCTTCGCCTTGGTGATGATTTTTTCAATGTGGCGCTTCAGCTCTTTGGCTTTCGGCAAGGTGGTCTCGATTTTGCCGTACTCGACTAGGCTGGTTGCCAGACCCCTCAGCAAGGCTCGCCGTTGATCACGCTCACGGCCGAACTTGCGCCCTTGATATCCGTGTCTATGCATAGTTAAAACTCCAACTCCGCCATCTTGTCGCGTACTTCATCCAGCGCCTTTGAGCCAAAGCCTTTCAATTCTCGCAAATCTTGCTCGGTCAAAGTCACCAGGTCGCGAATCGTGCGGATTTCATTGTTAATCAGCGCGTTCGTGGTGCGGGCGCTTAGGTTTAATTCTTCGATGGATGTGTCAAGTTCAGAATCATCTGCCTCGTCGTTACCCAGTGCTGGCGCACCGGCTACCACAGTCGAGCCTGCCAGCGCGCTGTATTGGCTGACGAGGATAGCCGCTGCCTCTTCAAATGCTTCGCGCGGTGTCAATGTGCCATCAGTCTCAACCGTCAGTGCCAGCTTCTCGAGGTTGGTCTCGTCGCCAACACGGGTCGAGTCAACCTTGTAGCGAACGCGCAGCACCGGTGTAAAGATAGCATCAAGTGCGATCATGTCGGAGTGCAATCGATTGGCACTCGACTCCTCGATCGTCTGATAGCCACGGCCAGCTTCTGCCACCAAGTCCATGATGACGGTCTTATTCGGATCATCGATGGTAGCGATGATGTGGTCTGGGTTAACAACTTCTACTTCGCCGTTTGCTTGGATATCGCCAGCGGTGATAACACCACCAGTTTTCTCCAGACGCAACTCAACTGGCTCGTCAGTGTGAACGCGGAGTCGCACACCCTTTAGGTTCAGCATGATATCGACGACGTCCTCTTTGACGCCCTCGACGGTGGTGAACTCGTGTGTCGCACCCTCGATACGAAAGGCGACGATCGCGCCGCCGCGAATGCTCGAGAGCAGCACCCGGCGCAAGGAATTACCAAGCGTATTGCCATAGCCGGCGTGCATCGGCTCGATCAGAAAGGTCGCACTGGTCGCAGAGGTGTCATCAACGCTCGCGAGTGCTGGATTGTAAATTGCTTTTGCCATAATTCTTCCCTAACCCTTCTTTTATCGTGAGTAATACTCAACAATTAATTGCTCGTTGATGTCAGCTTCTGCTTCCTCGCGCTTTGGCAGTCCAGTCACTTCAATCTTCAGCTTCTTGCTATCGCTCTTCAGCCAGCTCAGCGGGCCTTGGATTGAATTATTGATCACATCATCAATCCGCGTGAAGTACTCAGATTTGGTGCTCTTTGGACGAACGGTGATAACATCACCAGCCTTAACACGAATCGATGGAATATCGACGCGGCGGCCGTTTAATTCAAAGTGGCCGTGACTGACCAACTGGCGAGCAGCGCGGCGGCTAACAGCGAATCCAGAACGGTAAACCACGTTGTCCAGGCGGCGCTCCAACAGTTTCAACAGGTTTTCGCCTGCCAAACCTTCCTGGGCGCGGGTTGCCTCGTTCATCAACCGCGCAAATTGCTTTTCCACCAAACCATACAGACGGCGAACCTTTTGCTTTTCGCGCAGCTGCGTAGCGTACAGGCTTGGCTTACTTTGGCGGCCGTGCGCGTGCTGGCCTGGAATGCCAGATTTCCGCGCCAAAACTTTATGTGCTTTTGGATGAAGCGCATAACCTTCGCGGCGGCTTTGCTTGACAATCGGTGAATTATCTCGTGCCATAATTATGCCCTCCGTGCCTTCCGTGGACGAACACCGCCGTGAGGCACGCCAGTTACGTCCTTAATGCTTTCTACTGAGATGTCGAAAGCGCCAACCGCACGAATAGCGGCATCGCGGCCCAAGCCGACACCTTTGACGAAAACGTCAACTGATTTCAAACCATATTGAGTTTTCGCGGCTTCAGCAGCTTTTTCAGCAGCAACCTGTGAAGCGTAAGCGGTGCCTTTTTTGCTGCCGCGGAAGCCGCATGCACCAGCTGATGAAGCAGTCAACACATTACCCTTCTTGTCTGAAAAGGTAACAATGGTGTTGTTAAATGTTGCTTGAATATGCAGCTGACCAGCTGGGACTGATCGGCGCTGCTTCTTCTTGGTAGATTTTGCGTCTGCCATTTCTTAGTCCTTTCTTTAGGTCTTACTTGCTGCTTTTGGTTGTGTACCGCCCACGGCGATGGCGCGACCCTTGCGAGTTCGTGCATTCGTACGAGTCCGCTGTCCGCGTGTCGGCAGTCCTGCTTTGTGGCGAAGACCGCGATAGGCGTTGATATCCTTCAAGCGCTTAATGTTGTTAGTTACCAAGCGCTGGAGATCACCTTCGACGGTGTATTCGCTGTCGATAATTTCGCGAATCTTGTTTTCTTCAGCCTCGGTGAGATCTTTCACCCGAGTGGTCGGCTCAATCTTAGCCGCCGCAAGGATGCTCAAAGCGTGCTTTGGCCCAATCCCATAAATATAGGTGAGCGCAATTTGCACCTGCTTCTCTGTTGGGATAACTACCCCAGCAATTCGAGCCATGCTTAACCCTGCCTTTGCTTGTTCTTAGGTTTTTTCTTGTTGATGACGTACAGGCGGCCTTTACGGCGCACTAGCTTGTCACCTTTCTTGGGATCTTTGTCGATTTTCTTCACACTTGCACGAACTTTCATTGAAGTGTAAATCTCCCTTCCCGAGTAAACCCGAGATTATCGTTACTATTATGACGAGCGCCGCGTGTTTCGAGCCACGTGCGCTGGTCGCTCCTCTTTGAGGCGGAAGATGATGCGACCCTTTGTGAGATCATAAGGGGTCATCTCGACCTCCACCTTATCACCAGGCACTAGGCGGATGTAGTTCTTGCGCATCCGTCCTGAAATGTGCGCGATGATACTATGGCCATTCTCCAGTTCCACCCGAAATTGGGTATTAGGTAGTGCTTCCACTACCTTACCAATCATCTTGATGACTTCTTTTTGACTCGCCATAAGTTACAGTTGTCAATTATACCGTATTGCCCCGG
The DNA here is from genome assembly GCA_010202645.1 of Candidatus Saccharibacteria bacterium oral taxon 488. NCBI lineage: Bacteria > Candidatus Saccharimonadota > Candidatus Saccharibacteria bacterium oral taxon 488. Next base: position 422,637 of record CP047920.1, read on the forward strand.
CGATTACAAGAGCGAGGAGCGCCGTTTTTTCGACTTTTTAGTAGTTAGTTCATCTGGATCAAAGTCGTCATACGTGACCATCAGGGCACGCGAGTTGAGCTGGCGCAGCGACTCGAGGCCGACTGAGACCACAATGAGCAGACCGGTGCCGCCGATCGACAGGCGTGAACCACTAATCGCCGCCAGGTGATACATCAAATACTCCGCAATGAATGGCAAGATGGCGATGATACCGAGGACGATTGAGCCAAACAAGATCAGACGATTGACGGTGCGCATCAGATATTTCTCGGTTTGCTCACCCGGCCGGACGCCCTCGATAAAGCCGCCCTGCTTTTGCAGATTCTCAGCGATTTCGTTGGCGTTAAAGACGATCCCGGTGTAGAAGTAGGTAAAGGCAATGACCAGGAGGAAATACAGCGTCGGATAAATGAATGCCTCCCAGGTACTTCCAGTAAAGGAGCCTGGGTTTGGCGCCTGGAACCACGTGATCAGGGTGTTGGCGGTATTTTGCAGGTCTGGATTGCCCGAGGCCTTCATGACTTGACCGATGAATTGCGGCAAGCTGAGGAAGGCGACGGCAAAGATGACCGGGATGACGCCAGCAGCGATCAGCTTGACCGGCAGGATGCTTTTGATGCCGCCGTAGCTGGAATTGCCGTGAACGCGCTTGGCATAATTGATGGTGATGACACGCTGGGCTTCGTTGATTTTCACCAAGAAGTAGAGAACGATGAGTGAGGCGATAGCCATGATCACCACTAGCCAAAAGACGGTTGGATTCACTGGCAGGGTAAACCAGTTAAAGACGTTCAGCCCGCCAGCCGCAGTGTTCCCAAGCGACGAAATGAGTGAGCCGAGCATCTGCGGGATCTGGCTGATGATACCAGCGAAAATCAAGATAGAGATGCCATTACCGATACCCTGCTCGGTGATCAATTCACCCAGCCACATCAAAAGTACCGATCCGGCTGTCATTGCCGTCACGCCAACTGTCCACTCGAGCATCGTTGGATCGCTCAGCGTGGTCGTACCGCCGGCCAGCACTGTCTGGCGCAACAGGAAGATAAAGGCGATTGACTGGACAATGGCCAGCGGGATAGTCAGCCGCCGCGTCCATTGCTGGATCTTGCGCCTGCCTGATTCGCCGTCCTTGTGTAGCTCCTCGAGCTTTGGGATGGCCTTGGTGAGCAGCTGAGTGATGATGCTGGCGGTAATGAATGGACTGAGCCCAACGAGCACGAGTGAAAAGCTCGCCAGCGCGCCACCCGAAAGCAAGTTCAAGAACCCACCGAGGTCGGTTTGCCCCAGCGCTGCCGCCAGTGCCGTCTTCATCTGTGTCGGATTCGCCAGCGGCACCGGAATATGCGCCAGCATTCGATACACCACAATAATCCCCACCACAATGGCCAGGCGTTTCTGCATATCTTTATTTTTCAGCGACCGGAAAATTATTCTCCAATTCATGTTTTAGCCCCTCATAGTCACTAACAATTCTTAACTCTGTTAATTATACATGACCGCGGCCAATATTTCCATACTAAAAACATAAAGCACATGCGCTATAATTGAAATAACAACATAACGCAAGATTGAGGTGTCATATGCAACAGCAGCCCGAAACTCCAGTAACTCCATCGCCAATGCCGCAGCCAAACCTAGAATTACCGCCACATTATCCGCCAAAGAAAAGTAAGCTATGGCTGTGGATTACGCTGGCGATTGTCGGCGTGTTGGTGATAGTCGGGATTATTATAACAATTATTATTGTGTCGAATAACTCCACTTCTTCAGCTGATACAACAACTTCACGTCAGCGAGCGACCAAGCCTGATAAGAATAATGACAATGAGGAGGATGAAGACAATCAGCAAGGCTCAACTACGAAGGCCACAAAATGCCTAACGTCTGCAGATTTTCGAAGATCTGGCTATACGCACGTAAAGGATGGCTATTTTGTGTTAGAGAACGGCAAATTTAACTTTCGTAGCATTCTCTTTAAGCCAGATTCAACGCAATACCAACGTGGAACTTCCAATGTTGAAATGGCTAAGCTAGGGGTGCTTTACAAATTTAATACTGACAAGCAATTTTCGATTGAACTGGTCCCTAATGAGACGGGTGAGGGCTCAAAGCTGGCTTTGGAGCGTGCCGATAAGATTAAGCACGATTTGGTATCTAATGGAATTCCAGAGCGTAAGATTACTGTTTCTGATCCAATAGTCGCCACCCATGATGCTAGCGATGATACGGCCAACAGGCGTGTAACGATTTATTTCGTTGCACCGCAGAAATGTAGCGAAAAGTAATCCGACCCACCAAGACAAAACGCCCCGGACTAGCGAGGCGTTCTGTAGGTTGCATAGAGCCTAAAGGGCCTTATTTTTCAGCAGACTCAACATCTTTTGCGCTTTGGCGCAAAGGTGTAGCGACTTTCTCAAATGAACCGCCAGCTTTTTCAATCGCTGTAACGACCGAAGCGGAAGCAGCTTGTACTTTCAAGTCAACCTTAGCTTTCAATTCACCGCGGGCGATCACCTTGACCGTGTGGAACGGCGTGGCGATGTAGCCTTCGGTAAACAGCAGGGCGTTGTCAACGGTTTTACCGTCAAAAGCATTCAAGTGATCCAAGTAGACTACCTGAGCTGGTGTGCGCAGGCTCTTGAAACCGCGAGCCTTTGGCACAGCCTGAGCCAGTGGACGCTGGCCACCCTGGAACATGGCGCGAAGCTTTTTACCAGTGCGGGCGTTCTGACCCTTGGTACCGCGACCAGCAGTTTTACCCTGGCCAGCAGCGATACCGCGGCCAACACGCTTTTTATTCTTGTTTGCTGAAACTTGGAGATCGTTGTATTTCATTACTTAGCCTCCTTTTTAGCAGCTTTTTTGACTGGCTGAGCATTGAGCCATTCTTCGCGTGGAACCAATGATTTTAATGCTTCAATAGTTGCGTAGGCGATGTTCACCTTGTTGGTTGAACCAAGCGACTTGGTTAATAGGTTGCGAACACCGGTCACGCCGATAATCTGTCGCACCACACCGCCAGCGATGATACCAGTACCAGGAGCAGCCGGCTTGATCAGCACGCGGGCGCCTGAGAACTTAACTTCGCTGTCGTGTGGAATGGTCTCGCCGCTCAAGGGTAAGGTGATCAAGTGCTTCTTAGCAACTGATGTTGCCTTGGCGACAGCAGCCTGTACGTCGGCACCTTTGGCTACACCAACACCAACCTTGTCCTTGCGGTTACCGACAACCACCAACGCTTTAAAGCGGAAACGGCGGCCGCCCTTCACAACTCGGCTCACGCGGTCAATGTTGATTACCAATTCTTCAAACTCTTTTGGTGCGTCATCGCGCACGTTTCGCCGGTCATCGCGGCGACCACCACGCGGACTGCGAGGCCGACGGCCTTCTGCGCGTGGGGTAGTATTTGCAGCTTGCTCTGCCATACTAGAACTCCAATCCTTCTTGGCGCGCAGCATCAGCCAATGCTTTCAAGCGACCAGCGTACTGGCGGCCATTGCGGTCAAAGACTACTGCGCTAATTTTACTTTTCTTTGCTTTCTTGGCAATTTCAGTACCGATGGCAGCACATTTTTCGCTCATCGTACCTTTTGCTTTGGTGCCAACGGTGGTTGCGGCAGCCAATGTCTTGCCTGTGGCGTCGTCGATCAGCTGAGCACTGACGTGCAGGTTGCTGATGGTGACGGTTAGGCGTGGGCGCTCTGCAGTGCCTGAAACTTTCGCGCGAACGCGGTTTTTGCGAAGAGCTTGGTTGAGTAATTTCTTGTTTCCTAGCATGATTACTTACCTGTCTTTCCTGCTTTGCGCAAAATTTGCTCGTCAGCGTACTTGATACCCTTACCCTTGTATGGTTCAGGCTTCTTCAGCGCGCGGATTTCCGCAGCGACTTGACCGACTTGCTGTTTATTGATACCGCTAACGATGATGGTCATCTTTTCGTTGGTAACGGTGATACCCTCTGGGGCTTTGTATTTGACTGGGTGTGAAAACCCGAGCGCCATTTCCAGCTCGTTGTTGCTGGAGCTCACGCGGAAACCGACACCATTGACTTCGAGGCGCTTCTCGTAGCCCTTGGTTACGCCGATTACCATGTTATTGATCAGCGCGCGCATCAGACCGTGCTGGGCGCGAGCAGTTTTGGACTCATCCTTGGGATGAACCGTGACTTGTCCGTCTTCGACTTTCACCTCAACTGCTGGCGTGATGAATTGCGTCAATTCACCTTTCGGGCCCTTTACGACCACGTCACCAGAGTCAACCGTGATTGTCACACCGGCCGGAATAACCACCGGCAGTTTTCCGATTCGACTCAGACTCATTACTCACCTTTCGTGTGATTTGATAGTAACTTTGGAATTATAGCATATCCGAGGATATGAATCAAACCCAGCCTAAAAAGGGCAAATGGCACTTACCCACTGCCCGCCCAGCAACTTTTACGGCTGCGGCGGCGTCGGCTTATCTTTCTTCGGCTCAGGAGCTTTCTTAAACTCGGCGCTAGCCAGCCCGGCATCCAGGTCTTTGCCCGATACGAAACGGACTTTCGCGGCTTCAATCGTCGCCGGAGTAACGTCTTCGGCTTTATCAACTCCTTTGGCTTGCAACGTAACATGGAAATAACCGAGGTCGCCAAGATGAATATTCTCGCCGTCCAGCAGCCGCCGGCGGATTTCATCGGTCAATGCCATCAGCACGGCATAAACATCGACGTGGCTGACGGTAGTTGATGTATCAGATATACTTTGGGCAATGGTTTTAAGGTCAACTGGCTGGCGTCCAGTAACTGTGGCATAGAACTTTTTTGGGTCGGCCGGCTTGGTTGGATTAGTTCGTCTAACTGCTTTATATTGAATTGGCATATATACTCCTATCTATTTGGCAAAACTGCCTTTATATTTTGTAAAATAGCCTTTATGTTTTCAAAAACAGCCTTTATGTTTTGATCGATACATATAGCTACCCGGGCTAACCCGCCTGATAGTCCCCCGATAGCCTATTTACTATCTCTGTTACTAAAGAAACCTGACCAGCACCCCCCTTCTAATTCGTCATAGTATATAGCTATGCGGCCAAGCTCGGCGCCCAGCCGATAACAATAACCAGTATAGCATGAAGAAAGAGAGACGGGCAAACCTCAAGGAGACAGAACGTTTAGCCGCTATTGACAAAAATCACTTTGGGGAGGTAGTATGAAAATTGGATACTTGATTGGCTATCTTGTATTCTGCACTTTAACAGATGATTTCTTGCTCTATTTCACACTCCAAACAAAGAAGAGAGGTTGACTATGAAGCTCAGGAAGACTGGCTTGCTCATCCTTTTGGTCTTGGCGGCCCTCCTCGGCCCCGTCGCTCAGGTCAATAGTGCCAACGCCGCGTACCCGAGCAATTGCAAGGCGGCCATGTATGCTGATAGTGGTGTTGCGTGGTGTAGTCACGGCACCGGAGAGGTGCGTGTCGTCATTAGTTGCAGAAATATGTTTGGTTTCTACAGCACTCACGAAGGAAGGTGGGTGAAAACTAACGGCAGCACGTCCACAGCCAGGTGTCCGTTCATGTCTGCAACCCAGTGGGCGGGCTTTAATATCAAGTACTGATCTCGTCCGTGCTATAGCATGAAAATCCTCATCAGGTTTCGTTTGGGTGTTGCTTTTTCCACTCGTTGACCGTGTCGATGTTGCATACTTTCAGTTGGTGTTCGATACAAAACTTCAACGTAAGTTGATCGTCGAGGGTCTGCCGAAGATTTTGCTCGTATACCTTGTCCCTGATGTTGATGGATACCTGTAGCCAAGCTGTCCATACAATAAGAAGTACTTGTACTATAATGATGATCCAGATTGATATCTTGTTGTTGTTTTGTGCATATTTCTTATGGTTTTTCATGTAAGATATGGTACTTCATGTATCATATCCATGTCAAGTAAATCATCTAAAGTGCCGGGGCTGTCAGTTGAGCGTCACAAAAGACTCTCCTGACAGCCCCACTGACTAACCGCAAATTATTTTGGTAGTTTACTTACACATAGGCATGTATCCTGAGGCTATCGTAAGTATGCTAACATATGCTTATGATCTCAAAATACCTCATCGCAAAAATAAGCTTTGTCGTCTTTTCCGCATCCACGGTGCTACTATATATTTTGGCGCGCAATGGAACGATGACTGCGGTTTTTGGGCCGATGCTAGCTTATGTTGTATATCTGCTTAATTTTGCGCTGCTCATCACGTCCATACTTTTCTACATCTGGCAGCGCGCTCACAAAGACACGCCGCAGAAGGATCGCTTGGAGGCGCTCGAGACATATGCGCGACTAGATAATGACGGCCTGTTGATTAGTAGCGCGGTAACTATTATCGAGATCGAGGCGGACAGTTTTTGGCGGCTCAAGGAATATGGTGAGACGATTGCTGTGCCTATCAACGCCATGAATCCGCTGCGCCTGCCACCAGTGGGCACGCGGGCAACATTCGCACCGATTGGCAATAAAGATAATCGAGTCATCGGCGTGATTACCGAGATAACGAACGGAAGGATGACGGTCGCACCGGCGCCAACCATCAAGCCCAGTAAACCAAAACTCACCGCCAAACCCACGACGTCCAACTGAGCGGTATCAGCATGAGCAAGGACGCTATCGCTAGCGTGAGGTACGCCCCCAGTGCCGGCCGCGTCAGCTGTGGTGTATCATAATGATACACCCGCCGCAGCTCATAATAATCCCACAAACGCCATGCACAAATCGTTAATAAAACGGCAGAAATGAGCGACAGCATCCCACTAAGCTCAAAATGATACGTTTGATTACTAAAGTTAACAACAAACATGAACTCCGCCGCCGCCAAACAGGACCACCACCGCTCATCTCGTTTCAATCCCATTACTGCTACGCAAAATCCCAACGGAATGATCAATCGCACCACCGGCGTGTAGTCAAAAAACAGCTGCGTGTAATATTCAATCGGATATTTATTATTGCCTGCAGCCGCCATCAGCGCACCCACGCCATAAAACAACGTTAATAACACGAGGGCAAACACAAACAGCCGCAACATATCGTTATAGAACACATCTCGCAGTGTGATGACGTCGGTTTTAGAAGTAGCGGGAAGCTTCAGAAACGGAATCATTTTTGCCTACCGCTAGTCCGTGAACACGTCCTTATGATTTTTCATAAGAATATCGTAGTTTGCGAGGCGGGTACGTGTCAAGACAACGGGGCGTTTAGCCGAGAGACTACTTCTCTTTTACCTCGCACCAGCCGTTGTTACCGTTAGGATAGCAGGTGATATCAACATCCTTGCCGGTAAATTTTGTAAAGCCAGAATAGCTTACTGTACCCCAATCCTTCTTCGTTCCACCACAACCAACGGAAACTTTTATTTTTTCGCCGACCACGCCCACCATGTCTTTAGTGTCAACGACTGACTGGTCGCTAGTTGGATTAGTCTCCACCCAGTCCGATTTTATTTTTCCTGTTCTCTCTGCCCACGCACCGACAAACTTCTCGCCGTCGGCACAGGTAATTTGCCCACCAATAGTGACGATGTCTCCCTCTTTCGGCGTAGTCTTTGTCGGACGCGAGGTTGGTTCTGATGAGGATGGCGACTGTGTCACGGTTTCGGTGACGCGTACGGTTTGCGTCGGTTGTGGTGTCTCGGTCGTTTGCGGATGCCTGTTCGTCGTGGTCACGGTAACAGTCGCTGGGGCTGGCTTGGCATCCAATCCCGACAGGCCGCAGCCAGAGGCAAACAGTGCCACTACGCCCATAAAGCTAGCTAGCGGTCGGCGCAAAACGTTACCAATTTTTCCGCTGATAGTGGATTCTGGGGATTTATGAGTCATGGTTATTCCTTTCTTGTGGTTGATTATCTGGATTGTCCAATATTATTACGTCGTAAACATGCGCTGCGAGACCGGCCGCAGCAACCTCAACAAGTGTATCTCCGCTATATTTGTGACCCTTTTTATATATATCACGAATCTCCTGCTCTAACCTTTTTCCGACCCTACGCTCTAGCCTCTTCTGACCGGTATTCCTGGTCTGCTGAAGCTTCAACTGCCCTGCTTTTTGTTTTTGTACTAGCCCAGCATGTTTTGCAGTTAGTCTATCTATCGTCTGGTCAATGCCGTCCATCTCATGAGTAAACTCTAGTCCACGGCGTATTGTTTTTAGTCTAGCAATACTATCGTCAATCTCACGTATCTCACGAGCAATATCATCTATCTCCTGCCGTATCATTCTCTCCCTATTCACCTCATCAAGTAATACATCAATTGATGATGAACTCTTAGGAGTGTACTCCCCTGTGTCGTATACCTTCTCTGTCATTATTTTGGCATTATACCATAAAAGTAGTTTACTAGCAAGCAAAACATTCTCCTAAGGCAATGGATCTCAACGAGACAATGACCAGCTTCCGCACTGGAGACACAAGAATCCTCCACCGTGTGCTATAGTAATATCATCATGGATAAGGATTCTAGACATAAGGCTCGATTTGTCGACCGTTTGACGTGGCAGCAAGCGACCGGGGTTGCCTTTAGTGTCTTTATCGCACCAATGGTGATTGCCATCATTTTAATTAACGTATCAGGCGCCACGCTTCTTGATGGGCTCTTCGGTATCTATCGTAATTCACCACTCCAATCTGGTATCGTCAACCTATCAATGCTTGCCGTGCCGCTTGGTCCTTTGTGCGCGCTAATATTTGCTATACATTTTGCCACGAGGCGAAAGGATCTGGCCGGCCCAAAACGGGTAATGCCGCTCGCATTGCCTGTCTGCATATTTTTAATTGCCCTGCTGTCTGTGTTACTAGGGCCGTAACCTGTCCGCATAAAACAGCAGCGAATATAGCACAGCTAACTCTATTTATGTTTTGCTAATTGCACCTGTGTCCCTGCCAGCATATCCCCAAGGTGTCGCCGGTCGCGGCGCATGGTGCCCATCAAGAACATGATGACCAAGAGAGTACAGGAGACAATTGACAATACAATACTCATTGTATCGAACTCGGTATACACTCCATGGATGACGGCCATATGTCCGATTTGCCAAGGAAAGAATTTGATACTATTACGAACGAGACTGCGGCTAAAGCTTCTATGTGTAAAATAAATTTCCAATCCAGCGGCGCGCTTGCCAATGCTGCCACCCTTGAAGTCGAGATAGGTAAATAGTACGACGACAACCAAAACTGATGCAAACGTAGCGATGAGTTGACTGTGCAACTCAGAAAAGGTCGGGATACCACCAAGCGTTATAAAATAGCAGGCTATCGACACGGCAAAAAGACAGAGTAGATAAGCGCTGATGACCAGCCAGTCAATACATAATTCTTTGATTCGGGCGGTGAATGGGATGGGGTTATTCTGCTGCATAGCTGCATTATAACGGAAGTAGTTTGGGCATGCAAAAAGCGCTCGGAGATTATTTTCCCCGAGCGCTTTCCTTTGCCGACAAAGCGTAATTTAGTACACCTTCAACAACAACTCACCACCAAGTTTTGCCTTGGCTGCCTCGGCGCCAGTCATGACACCTTTTGAAGTTGAGATGAGTACCAAACCGCGGCCGCTTTTCACCTTTGGAATTTCGCTAGCGCCGACGTAAACACGACGACCTGGCTTTGACACGCGGGTGATCTCGTTGATGGTGCTGTTAGTACCCTCTTCGTTGATAGTCACGACCAGCACACCGCGAGGCTTGGCATCTTCTAATTTAACATCTGCGAGGTAGCCGTTTTTGACTAATTGCTCAGCGATAACTTTTTTCATCTTGCTGGACGGAACACGAACTTCCGTCTTGCCAACCAGTTTCGCATTGCGAATGCGCGTCAGAAGGTCGGCGATTGGGTCTGTAGTTTGCATAGACATGGTCGAATCTCCTTTCCTTCTTACCAACTACTCTTTGTTATGCCTGGGATTTCACCCTTGGCTGCTTTTTCGCGGAAATTGATGCGGCTCAGGCCAAACTGGCGCATATAACCACGTGGACGGCCGGAAATGCTATCGCGGTTCTTGTGCCGAGTTGGGCTCGAGTTGCGAGGCAGTTTCTGCAGACCTATGAGGTCGCCAAGTTCTTTCAATTTAGCGCGTTTGGCTGCGAACTTAGCTATCATTTTCAGACGTTTTTTGTCGCGCGCAATCATTGATTTCTTAGCCATTACCTGACGCCTCCTTTCTTCTCAAACGGCATGCCAAATTTCTCCAGCAAGGCTTTTGATGCTTCCTTGCTGCCGTTCTTGATGACAAATGTTACCTGCAACCCGTGCAAAATCTGCGTTTCCTCGAACGTCAGTTCTGGGAAAATTGACTGCTCAATGATACCCAGGTTGTAGTTACCACCTTTGTCAAACTTCAGGCCAACACCGTGGAAGTCACGCACGCGAGGCAGTGCCACGTTGATCAAACGATCCATGAACTCGTACATCCGAGCCCCACGTAGCGTGACGCTCACGCCGATTGGCGCACCCATACCTTTACGGATGCTAAAGCCAGCGATTGACTTCTTTGCTTGGCGGGCAACTGGTGCCTGACCGGTGATTTTCTCAACGGTGTTTTTGACAATTTCAAAGTGACGCTTGTCATCTTTCTTCTTGCCGGTGCCAACGCTCACGATGATCTTTTCCAAAGCTGGCACTTGGTGCACGTTCTTTAGATCTAGTTCGGCTTGCAGTTCCTTCAGGTATTTCTCCTGGTACAAGGCTTTCAAGCGAGGAGCTGGCACGACGGTTTTCTTCTCTGCCATTATTTGATCTCCTTATTTTTTGCTTGGCGAGCGACGCGAGTTTTGCCGCCGTCAGCGTTCTTTACTAAACCAACCCGGCTGGTTTTGCCTGACTTTTCGTCAACAACCAGCGCGACTTTACTGATGTCCATCGGTACGTGGATATCTTTCTTGCCGCCTTTTGGATTGTACTGGCTTGGTTTGACGTGGCGGTGTCCGACACCAACACCTTCGACCAGAACAGTCTGATCTTTGGTGTTAACTTTCAGGACTTTACCAGTCGTACCTTTGTTTTTGCCAGCGATGATTTTTACGGTGTCATCTTTGTGAATACGAGCCATTAGAGTACCTCCGGAGCCAGGCTGATGATCTTCATGTAGCCCATGTCGCGTAGTTCCCTAGGTACTGGGCCGAAGACGCGGGTAGCCTTTGGCTGCTTGTCATCGTTGATAATCACCACGGCGTTGTCATCAAAGCAAATGGTTGAGCCGTCTTTGCGGTGGATTTGGTCGCGGGTGCGAACTACCACAGCTTTGACGACAGATTTCTTTTTGACATTGCCGGTTGGACTGGCGTCCTTGACTGAACAGACGATCACGTCACCAACGCGAGCGTAGCGGCGGCGGGTACCACCGAGGACGCGGATGCACAACACTTCTTTGGCACCCGAGTTGTCAGCTACCTTGAGGCGAGATTCTTGTTGGATCATTTGTCATCCTCCTTGGTCTCTTCCTCAGTTTCGCCAGAAACTTCAGCCTTTAGCTTGATAGAACCGCGAGACTTCTCGATCACCTTGACCAGGGTAAAGCTCTTGGTCTTGGAAATTGGGCGAGTCTCTTCGATTTGCACCTTGTCGCCTTCGCCTGCCTCATTGGTCTCGTCATGAGCAGTGTATTTGCGAGTCACGGTGTACTGTTTGCCGTAGAGCGGATGCGTTTCGCGGCTGGTGACCGTCACAGTGATGGTCTTGTCGCGCTTGGCACTCGTTACGACGCCAATCAATGTTCGTCGGGCCATTACTTGCTCTCCTTTTCGTTAAGTTGTGTCAGCAGGCGTGCGATGTCCTTGCGGAGTGAACGCAGCGCTTTTGGATTAACTAATTCGCCAGCAGCGTGAGAACGTTTTGCTTGAAGCAGGTCATGTCGCTTTTCGGCGAGTTCCTTCTTCAAATCGTCAACGGTCTTTACAACTGCTGCCTTTGCAGTTTTCTTTGTTTCAGCCATTATGCGTCCTCCCGCTTGATGAACTTACATTTGACTGGTAGTTTGTGGCTCGCCAGGCGCATTGCCTCACGAGCGACTTCCTCTGAAACGCCCTGCATTTCAAACATTACCGTGCCGGCCTTGACCTTGGCAACAAAGAACTCTGGATTACCCTTACCACCACCCATCTTCAAACCAAGTGGCTTGCGAGTAACTGGGGTGTGTGGGAAAATCCGGATCCAAATCTTACCACCACGCTTGATGTAGCGGGTCATTGCCTGACGAGCAGACTCGATTTGGCGGGAGTTGATGCGCTCGTTTGATTGTGATTGCAGTGCAAAGTCGCCGAACGCGATGTAATTACCACGGGCTGCTCGACCACGGTTTTTACCGATGCGCACTTTGCGATATTTAGTCTTTTTCGGTAACAGCATTTAGCGACTCCTTTCTCCCTTATAAATCCACACTTTCACGCCGATGATACCAGCTGGTGTCTGGGCGCGAGCACAGTGGAAGTCAATATCAGCGCGAAGGGTGTGCAGTGGCACTGAGCCTTCAATCACCTTCTCGCGGCGTGCCATTTCAGCACCGTTCAAACGACCAGCCACCTCAATGCGGATACCTTTAGCACCAGCACTCATGGTGTTTTGCGCGGTCATTTTGGTTGCGCGGCGGAAGTTGATGCGGCGCTCCAATTGGCGAGCGATGTTTTCTGCCACCAATTTGGCTGCTAGTTCCGGTCGGCGCACTTCTTCAATGTTGATGCGAACTGCCTGACCGACAATCTTCTCAACTTGCTTTTTCAATTCATTCACGCCAGCACCGCCACGGCCGATCACCACACCAGCTTTCGCCGTGTGAATAGTTACCGTGATCAGGTTGGCACTCCGCTCAATCTCAATGCGATTGATGGTTGGGCGTGAGGCAAATTTCTTCTCAATCAATTCGCGGATTTCGTGATCCTGGCGAATTGCCTCCGCAAACTCTTTCTTATTGGCCGTAAACCAACGAGAGCTCCAGTTCTTGTGAACTTGTAGGCGGAAGTTGATTGGATTCACTTTTTGACCCATTTACTTCTCCTCCTTTTTTGCCGTGGTTTCGGCGGCTTTCTTCGCTGCAGGCTTGGCAGGTTTGGTCTCTGCCTTGGCCTTGGTCTCTGGTTTTTTCGCAGGCGCTTTCTTTGGCTTCTCAGTACCAGTTACTTCAACCAAAATGTTTGACGTCTTTTTCTGGAATGGCAACGCACGGCCGCGCGATGCTGGCTTAAAGCGGCGCAGGCGCGTACCAGTGGTAACGCTCAAGGTGGTAATCACCAAGCTTTTAGCGTCCAAACCGTGATTGTTGATGGCGTTTGCCTTGGCACTGTCGATTGCCTTTTTGACTGGCAAAGCAGCACGTTTTGGCACGTGCTCCAAGATAACCAATGCATCAGCAACGGTGCGGCCGCGTACTAGTGCAGCCACTAAGCTGACCTTACGTGGTGTTTGGTCAACACCTTTGGCGTAAGCGCGAACAGTATAAGTTGTATCAGCCATGATTACTTCTTATCCTTTCCGCCGTGCTTACGGAACTTACGAGTTGGGCTAAACTCACCGAGTTTGTGGCCAACCATGTTTTCGGTAATCAGCACAGGTACGTGCATCTTACCGTTGTAGACAGCAATCGTTCGACCGACCATTTCTGGGGTGATGGTCGAAGCGCGCGCCCACGTTTTGATAACGGTTCGATCGTCAAGGCTGAGAGCAGCGACTTTTTTCGCAAGCTTCACATCGACGAATGGACCTTTCTTTAATGAACGACTCATTCAGCGTCTCCTTCGCTTTCTTGGCGTGACAAAGCTTTTAATAGCGCCCGGCGTACCTCGGGGCTTTGCTTAGTCCATCTGAGTATTTCTGTTACCTCATACGCGCCGCTATATATACCAAAATCCACTTCATCTACAGTATCTGCGCTAAGCGGACCCTCATCTTCGAGCGCTTTAGCATAACCCCGGCCCAGGTCTGTTGAACTAACCTGGGCTAGATCTGGATTTTCCACAACCGCACACGCGCCGATAGTCCTCAGGAGTTTGTGTCGATCACTGTCATACTTGGGTTTCAGAGCTTCCTGGATTGCAGCTATTTCTTCTGGCGTATAGGTAATTTTGTGGCTATCCCTTGTTTGCCACATATCAGTTTTGGGAAGTTTCTCGATATCCATAGCCCTACCTCTTCCTCTTCGCGTCGTGACGCGTGCGTACGATTAATTTATTTGAGCCTTTGCGGCGGCGAGTTCGATAACCCAGCGTCAACTGACCCCATGGGGTACGTGGTGCTTTACCAGTACCGTGGCGACCACCGTCACCACCACCATGCGGGTGATCTGCAGCGTTCATGACGACACCGCGAACCGTTGGGCGAATACCCTTGCGGCGGCGGCGACCAGCTGAACCGATCTTGACGTTCTGGTGCTGGACGTTACCGACTGTACCAATGGCAGCGGTTGCTTCCAAGCGAACTTTGCGAACTTCACCAGATGGCAATTTGATAGTTGCGTAATTGCCTTCTTTGGCCATCAACTGAGCTTTGGCGCCAGCGGCGCGAACCATTTGCGCACCTTTGCCGGCAGTCAGCTCAATAGCATAAATCATCGTACCAACAGGAATAGCAGCTAGTGGCAGGCGGTTTGAAGCCTCGATTGGCGCTTCCTCACCAGTCTGAATCGTCTTGCCCTTGACCATCGAGGTGTCGGCCAACACGTAGTGGTACAAATTGTACTGATCTTTCACCCGAGCGATGCGTGCTGAGCGGTTTGGATCGTACTCAATTTCTTCAATCGTCAGTGTCAGACCAGCCGGCAAATTGTGGTTCACCAAACGGTAGTGACGGCGAACGCCACCGCCGCGATGACGCACGGTGATGCGGCCTTGGTTGTTGCGGCCGGCATTTTGCTTTTTGGCTTTGGTCAGACTTTTGAGCGGTTTTCTTGTCGTGATATCCGACAAGTCCTGACTCGTCATGCCGCGACGAGCAGGAGTGGTTGGATTGTAAGCTTTCACTGGCATTACTTGGTCTCCTCCATCTGCTGCTCTACTGCGTCAAACACATCGAGCTTATCGCCATCTTTCAGCGTCACGTAAGCCTTCTTCCAATCCTTGCGCGTAGTCGTGCCAGGATAGCGGTTTTTGCCTCGTGAGAAACGCACAGCTTTGCCGTCTTGGACCAAGGTTTTCACCTTCAGAACGGTGACGTCAAATTGCGATTCAACTGCTGCTTTGATCTCGTTTTTATTCAGGTTCAGCGGAACGCGGAACACGTACACGCCGTTGGCGCTCTGTGCATAGGCTTTCTCGCTGATGCGTGGGATAATTGTCATCTGTTTCATATTACGCTTCCTCCTTACTCAGCCACTCAGTAATTACTGGCAGAGCTTTCGGGGTCATGACAATGGTATCCGCATTCAGAATATGGTAGACGCTGAGGTAGCTCGCACGAATCACCAATACGTTCTGAATGTTGTTTGTGGCACGCATCAATTCTGGCGTCTTTTCGTCAACGACGATCAGCACGCGGCGCTCAAACTTGTTATCAGCTAGGAAGGTGGCGACCTCTTTGGTCTTGCCAGTCGTCTTGATGTCTTTGACGACGATCTTCTTCGCTTCATTGGCTACCGTCAAGGCTTGGCGAATTGCCACTTTCTTGGCGGTTTTAGACAATTTTTTGGTGTAGTTTTCGTTGCCGCGTGGTCCAAAGACCACACCACCACCGCGCCAAATTGGGTTACGGGTTGAACCGAAACGTGCTCGACCAGTTCCCTTTTGCTTCCATGGCTTTTTACCACCACCGGAAACTTCACCACGCTGCTTGGTGGTTGCACTTGCTAGGCGGGCGCCCGCCAGATAGCTATCGTATGCCAATTTCAACAGTTCGTGGTTTGGCACTTCAACAGCGAAAATGTCTTTAGGAAGTTTGGTTGATTCAGCCATTACTTGTTACCTCCTAAAATGATCAGCCCTTTTCGCGGCCCAGGGACAGCGCCCTTCACCCCGATCAGATTGGTCTCTGGATCAACATATGCCACTTCCAGGTTCTTGACCGTAACACGCTCGTGACCCATATGGCCAGCCATCGTCTTACCCTTGAACACTTTTTGTGGATACATCGAGCCAATTGAACCTGGCTTACGAGTATTACCTTTACCACCATGCGTCTTGCGGTGACGCTTAAAGTTGTGGCGTTTAATGGTTCCAGCGAAACCTTTACCTTTGCTGGTTCCGGTCGCATCGACAGAATCGCCGACTTCGAACGCGGAAACGTTGATTTCATCGCCAACTTTGAGACCTTCAGGGATCTCGTCGACGCGGAATTCCCGAATGTGCTTCGGGGTCACTTGGGCTGGCTTGACGTGTCCAGCCACGGCCTTGCTCAGGTTCTTACCCTCTCCATAAGCGACCTGCACCGCATTGTAACCGTCGGTTTCGACAGTCTTCACCTGAGTCACGGTGACAGGGCCGGCTTGGATCAGCGTTACCGGAATGGCTTTGCCGTCTTCAGCCAAGAGCTGGGTCATACCAAGTTTGGTACCGAGAAGTGTTTTCACTTTTCCTCACTCCCACTTAAATACTCCTGATGACGTGCGGTTTCTGGGTTCTGAGTGAGGTGTTCATGACAAACACTTCAACTATAGCCAGACCTGCTCATTCATCAAGGAGAACAGTTGATATTACGCGTAATAGAAATTACTTGGCAATTATAGCATAGATCGCCGAGCGGGGCAACAACATAACGAAACATCCACCCGAGTAGGCTTTACTCGAGTGGATATTATAATATTCTCACCTGCGGAATAATCTTATCAGATCCCCTTCTCTTCTAAAAACCGAATGCGCCGCTTTTCAACTAACAATATCGCATACGCTGCTGACGTGCGAAGAGCTTGTTCTCTAGCTGCTTTGCCCACCTCATCTAGCCCTGTAGGAGTCTCGATTGTGCGTTGAGTCTTATCAACAATCTTCATAATGGTGTGGTCGAAAACCTCATTAATATCTGCTATTCCTAGCATTTCTTTTACTCTGTCGCTTTGCTCTTGTCTGATCTTTTTACCCATATCCAAATACTATCATACATGACTATATTTGTCAAATAAGACCCCCGGCTCACCGCGCCAGTAGATACAAACAAAAGACAAGGGCTGTAGAATGATAATAAACTCAATCGATAACCCTTGTCTTGGCATTGTGGCATTGCTGGTTTATTTGTTGCGCTTCTCGATAATCTCCTGCGCTACGTTTGGTGGTACTTCCTCGTACTGCGCGAGCTCCATGGTTGATGCAGCACGGCCCTGTGACATCGAGCGGATGTCCGAGGTATAGCCAAACATGTTTGCTAGCGGCACGAAAGCCTTGATCAACTTAGCACCGCCCATCAAGTCTTCCATGGCATCAATACGACCGCGGCGTGAGTTAAGGTCGCCGATGATATCGCCCATAAACTCTTCTGGGGTCGTCACTTCAACCTTCATGACTGGTTCGAGCAGAATTGGGGTTGCTTGCTTAATACCTTCACGAGCCGCTAATGAACCTGCCAATGAAAAGGCTAGTTCTGAGGAGTCGACATCGTGGTACGAACCATCGTACAACGTCGCTTTAACATCAACCACTGGATAGCCAGCGATAACACCGCCTTCCAGGGTTTCCTTGATGCCCTTCATGACAGCTGGGCGATACTCCTGAGGAACCACACCACCCTTGATCTCGTCGATAAATTCAAAGCCCTTGCCAGCCTCATTCGGCTCAAATCGCACCCAGACATCACCGTACTGACCGCGGCCGCCGGACTGCTTGGCGTGCTTACCTTGGACTTCGGCGCGGCCCTTGATTGACTCGCGGAAGGCTACTTGCGGCTCGCCGATGTTCGCTTCAACCTTGAACTCGCGCTTCATGCGGTCGATCAGAATGTCCAGGTGCAACTCACCCATTCCTGACATGATGGTCTGACCAGTCTCTTCGTCAGTGTGGATGCGGAAGGTTGGGTCTTCCTCAGCCAAACGCTGCAAAGCCAGCGCCATTTTTTCCTGGTCAGCCTTTGATTTCGGCTCAACGGCTATGGATACTGGCGGTTCTGGGAACTCAATTGACTCTAGGGCAATTGGATGTGCCGGATCGGTCAAGGTATTACCTGTACCAGTGTTCTTTAAGCCAACTACAGCGGCAATGTCGCCGGCAGAAATCTTGTCGATATCCTCGCGCTTGTCAGCATGCATGCGCACGATACGGCCGATACGCTCCTTATCGCCAGTGGTGGTGTTCAGGACGTAGCTGCCTGAATTCAGCACGCCAGAATACACGCGTACGAAAATCAATTTACCGACAAACGGATCGGCAGCAATCTTAAACGCCAGGGCTGAGAGCGGTTCTTTGTCCGACGGCTTGCGGCTCACTTCGTCGCCAGTCTTTGGATTTTTACCCCAAATTTCGTCAACGTCCAGCGGGCTTGGCAGGTAGTCAACCATGAGGTCAAGCACCTTCTCGACGATGACACCGCGACCATCACCGCCGGTCACTAGGTAGAAGTCGCCAGCCAGCACGCGCTTGCGTAGCGCCATTTTCAGTTCATCAATGGTAATTGCCTCTTCACCTTGGTCGAGGAACTTCATCATCAATTCATCGTCAGCTTCAACGGCATTCTCCACTAGCAGGGCGCGAGCATTCTTCGCCTTCTCCAACATATCAGCTGGGATCTCGCCGACCTTTAGCTCATGATCAGTGTAATCATCGTAGGTGTAGGCCTTCATGTCGACCAGGTCAACCACACCGTTGATGGTCTTTTCAAAACCAATCGGGATGTGAATTGGAAAGGCTTGCTTACTGAGGCGGTTGTGAATTGACTCCAGCGATTTCCAAAAGTCGCCGCCGGTCTGATTGATCTTGTTAACGAAACAAATGCGCGGCACGCCGTATTTGTTAGCCTGGCGCCACACCGTCTCGGACTGTGCCTCAACGCCCATCTTGCCATCAAACACCGTCACCGCACCGTCGAGCACACGCAGCGAACGCTCCACTTCAGCAGTAAAGTCGATGTGTCCTGGCGTGTCAATGATATTAATCTTGTGGTCTTTCCAGAAACAGGTCACCGCCGCCGAGGTGATGGTAATACCGCGCTCCTTTTCCTGCGCCATCCAGTCAGTGGTGGCACCGTCGCCGTCGCCTTTAACCACGCCAATTTTATGCGTTAAGCCAGTGCGGTACAAAATACCCTCAGTTGTCGTCGTTTTACCGGCGTCAATATGGGCAATAATACCGATATTTCTAAAGTTTTGTAATGGAACGTTTGCTGCCATTCTTCTTTCCTTTGTTAAAAATGGTTATTGTTCGAGATTCTCCGGAGCTATTTTGACGCACCAAAAAACTACGCTTGAGCTGTATTATAGCAGACGATTGGCGTTTTGTGAATGAGCCTCATCTTACCGCGGAATTTGACTACGACCTGATTGAATCCATTGTATTCCCTTGGCTACTAGTAGATAATCTTTGTTTTGAGCGTCAGACCGACCAAGGAGCGTTGCACGCACCATCATCACCAAAGAATTGTAGCCTTCGGGATCCGTGATAGCCTCTAGGGAGACAGACTGCACATACATCGCACCTTTCGCCTCTAATCCAACCCACCCCTCGTTGCGAAAAGCGAGGCCCATATACGTAACGTCATACGGCATATATGGATCAAGCGAAGCCAGTACCTTGCAGTGAATGTTTATCGCCTTAATCACTTGATCGAGGTCTCTATTTGACAATCGCCCAAAAGGAATTTCATTAATCGGAACATCTGCTAGCTCCTTAATCATCCGAGCTGAGTCGATACAATTATTATTTGGATCAACTGGTCGTATATTATTCAAATAATCAAGGACTTCAGGCGTGTACAGCTGTAAAATAGCCTTGGCCTGTTCGACATCCATCAGCTGCGGAAACTGGATAAGGACATCCAGCGGAACAACATATTGAGTCGTGGTATCCCCTGGTGTTACGCCAAGACCACCAAGTGCGATTTCTGGATCAGACTTGTTCGCGACAATCAGACAACCGACACACTGGAGTTTATGATCTTCAATATATACGTATTCTGCTCCGTTTTTAGTGTATTGTTGTACCCATCCGCTTACCGTCATCAGCTGGCCTATAAACCCAGCAAATAGTTCTCGGTTAATCTGTGCCGTAGCTTCTGGATACTGATTAGGATTGAGCTTTTGAATGTCGGCCGTTCGTTCTCGAGCCAGACGGAGAATAGTGGCAACTTGCTGATTGAAAACAGCCTCATTGAGTAACGCAAGGTTCTCGGGCAGTGGAGCGGCAGACGGGCTAGATTCAGTCATCATCTCTTAATCATACGGCGTAAAAGCCAACTGACGCAACCATAACCGTAAAACGACGATCCACTCTTAGCGATAATTCACGCACTGCAGCGGCGTGTCATAATCATTCTCACGCATCAGGCTAATGACTTTTTGCAACTCGTCTTTCGAGGCGGAAGTGACGCGAACGAGGTCGCCTTGGATTTGTGGCTTGGCTTTTGGCGCGTTGGTGCGAATGTCGGCAGCGATGCGCTTGGCGGTCGGCTGATCGAGACCCTGTTTGAAGGGAATTTCCCACGTGGTTTTGAGATTTGAGGTGACTTTTTCTTTGGTGAGATCGAGGACTTTGCTCGACTGACCCCGAGCCGCCAGTTTCTTGCGCACGATATCCAGCACCGCATCAACCTGCCAGTCGTTATCGCCGGTGAGTTTCAGACCCTTTTTATCATCCAGCCAGTCAATCGCAGCACTCGTCCCCTTAAAATCATACCGCCCCTGGATCTCTTTTTCCGCCTGCATGAATACGTTGTTCATCTCAGCTTTGTCAATTTCTGACACGATATCAAATGAAAAACTTGCCATTTACCCCTCCTCGTTTTCTCCATTATAACAAAAATCGCCCGTTTTCCAGAGCGATTTCTGAGTTTACATTTTCCCGACAATTAGCCGCGAGCAAAGTGCGCAAAGGCGCGGTTGGCTTCGGCCATCTTGTGGGTGTCTTCCTTCTTCTTGAAGGCAGCACCAGCTTCGTTGTAGGCGTCAACGATTTCTAGCGCCAAACGCTGTGAGTATGGCATACCGCTGCGAGCGCGGGCTGATTGTACCAGCCAGCTAAACGCGTAGTGTAGCTGCCGGTGTCCCTGAACTGGGAACGGAATCTGGTAGTTGGCACCACCGACGCGGCGGCTCTTCACCTCAAAGTTTGGACTGACGTTTTTCAATGCTTTTTCAAACACTGCCAGCGGATCTTCTGAATCCAGTTTCTTGGCAGCAGTTTCCAGAGCGGTGTAAACAGCCCGCTCAGCCGCCAACTTTTTGCCGTCCAGCATTGATTTGTTGATCAAGCGCTGCACCAGCACGCTTTGGTAGCGGCGATCAGGTTGCAATTGGCGTTGTAGTTTCTTGGTAACTTTACGAGGCATGATTACTTATCCCCTTTCTTAGTACCGTACTTCGAACGGCCCCGCTTGCGGTTGTTGACACCCTGGAGGTCCAACGCGCCACGGACGATGTGATAACGCACACCTGGAAGATCAGGCACACGACCACCACGGATCAAGACCACAGCGTGCTCCTGCAAGTTGTGACCCTCACCACCGATGTAGGCCCAGACTTCGTAGCCGTTGTTTAGTTTCACGCGGGCAACTTTACGCAAAGCTGAGTTTGGTTTCTTTGGTGTCTTGGTCGTCACGCGCACGCACACACCACGCTTGAGCGGTGCATTTTGGTCGTAGTAACGCGTTTTCAGGGCGTTATGAATGCGACCCAGTGCTGGCGACTTGGACTTTTTCTTGGCCGTTTGGCGCGGCTTGCGCACCAATTGGTTGATTGTTGGCATCCAATTTCTCCTTGGTTGATTTACTAATACTGGCGATATTCGCCTAATGGCTCTAGCGGGCTGGCGCGGCATTGACACGCAAAAACCAGCTTCTCTTAGCGCCTACGGCTTGGATTCAGCAACTCCGCCCCGTGTCTATACCTTTTCTGCCGAGCATGCAGCCTGTACACATTCAAACCACCGCTTGCTCCGAAAAGAGGAAACTCTGGGGTGCATTATAGCATTATTGCGAACAATTTGTCTAGGATGTTTCACGTAATTTGGCTTCATTTCGCCTACCCGTGTTGTGCTGTATGACTGTTTGCAGGAATAGTGATGACCGCCTGTAGAGACGAGCCAAACACTCAAGACGCAGCTCCTCGCTCTTGATTTGATAGACGTAGTCCTCTAATGAAATCATGAACATCCCTATCTTATAGTTTGTTAATATATTTTCTATTACACGCTCCTGCTGCTCCGGGCTTAGCACACCCATGTAGTCCGTAAGATCCATAGTACCATATCCCTTACTCAGCTCTTTATCAAGAATATTGTTTTGCAGACCTGGACTAAGTGAGTCAAATTGCTTGATAAGTTTATAAACATACTTATCATGTCCACGATCTATCAATTCTTGTGCAACATGGTCTCTCAAATATGGACTCGTTATCCTATAAATGTTCTCGATTAGTTTTTTAAGAATAGGCTCTTCATCTGTGCTTATTGCCCTCTCAACCAAATCTAACTGTTGCTTCTGTGTGCATATATTAATTTGATCTACCAAGTAGTAAATAACAGCAGCATTGTTCTTATCGCACCCTAGTGCATACTCTATCACTGTAGCCTGTATTTCTGGGTCAAGCAGTCCAATCTGACTAACGAGATCCATATTAGTCCAGTCACTCGGGACTCTGCAAATTTCACTCACCACGGCTTTTGTAAACTTGGATTAAGTAAACCAAGACAACGAAGAACTAGGTTGTATTCATCGTTTTCCATTGCCATCTCAACCGCAGTCGCCTGCATATTATGGCTAAGCCTATCGACTCGATGGAACAGTTTTTTACACACTTGAAAATCATTATTTTCCAGGGCATTTAATAACTGTTCATCCAATTGCTGCGCGTATTTATTATGATCGCCGATGCGGCTACGCCAAGCTGTCTGCCCTAACCGACCTCTGACAGCTAGAAATAATGGTGAATGAGTATCTTCTACTAGATGAAGTAGTTCTATCAATACCGGTGGTGGCAGCTCACTGTACCCCCTGCCGTCCAATCTATTGTCAACATAACCACCTAGTGCCGACCTCACTTCTACAGTACCGAGGCTATTATACCGACAACTATTATCATCTACACCAAATAAATTCTTTGCTCGCTCTAACTTCATGAAGAAGTCACCCTCCGAATGCAAGTGAATTGACGAACTCACGCCGCGAGCTATTTTCTCCCAGCGCCAAACCTCAAAGTACCGATGCAGCCACTCTGGCCCATAATTCAGAACAGATCTATCTCCCTCATGATTCAACCGGAGTTCAAGTATCCCGTCAACATCCTCCGCACCATCATCGCCCATAACCGTCCCCTCCGGCACCTTCACCGTATCAACAAATGTTGTTGTCTCGAGTTCGAGACCCGTCCTAGGAAAAGCTCTATCAGGCAGTAAGCTACCTAAGGGTAGGAGAGTTTTTAGGTTAAGATGAACGGACTCACTCTTATCGCCCGCTGCTAGCGCCTCAACCGCCCTACGTTGCTGCGCCACCACCGGATGGTCAGGGCAGCGCGATGCCACCCACCAGTACAGCGGATGATTTGGATGGTCATTGATACGATCAAGCAGCCTGCCAGCCAGCTCTCTCGGAATATCAAAATGAGCGATAAAATCGAGTAGTTTCTCTGGGATGTTATGACTATCAAGCCCTCGGAGTATTAGCTGAAGCGTATCATCATCCATGGCGAGATCCTGCATATCTGACTCAATCATCAGGTAATCTGCCATCGCCCCGAGATAATCCCACAGTCGACCATCCTCAAGTACTTTACTGCTGGCACGAGCATGTACTTCACCTAACAACGAGTAGAAATCACTCGTGATAGCGGCCAGCTCCTCCTCGCTCGACCGGCTGTTGAGCACTGATAGCAGCTTGTCACGCTTCGAGAGCTGCTGTAGCTTCCCAAATTTCTCTTTCAATGAATCAAGTGAGGCACTATCAATAACACGATTAAGCGCCGCCGGTGCATCGTACCAAAGATATACCGGTTCATACGTTGAGGCGGGCGTCTCCGTCCCCTTTAGTATGTCATCTGGATAAGCGTTAATTGCTTCGGCACCAAGAAGTAGGGTTGGCTCATCTAGTTTTGGTATCGGCTCTAATTTTAGCGTCGACTCCCCCTCCGGCACGAGTAGCCCAGAACCGGCTCGGCGGTAGCCATTAGGGCCAGCTGGCAATACTAATTCGGAAGGCTCAACTCCAGCTATTTGTTTCATAGTATTTTTTATATCATATTTATATTTCTGTGTCAATCATTATCAGGCCATATCATCCCAGACAACAAAAACCGCCCCGTACCCATCGGAGCGGTTTCTGAGAAAGAAGGCTGGCTGGCTTATACCGCTACAGCTAATTCCTCTTCTTGGTTGTCGGCGAACTCGTCCTCACTTGGCTCGTCGGTTTCCGTTTCTTCAACAGCGCCCGTTCCTACTGGAATCTTGCGGCCGATGATAACGTTTTCCTTGAGACCGTGCAAGTGGTCAGCGCGGCCAGAGACGGCAGCGTTGATCAGCACGCGAGTGGTGTCCTGGAAGGACGCAGCAGATAGCCACGAATCGCTCCAGATGGACACCTTGGTGATACCGAGCAGCAACTGAGTGTAGCTGATGAGGTTTTTGCCCTCAGCGGCGAGTTGCTTGTTGGTGTTCACCACTGCAGCCTTAGAAACGATGTCGCCCGTCACAAAGTCACTGTCGCCCGCGTCTTCAATCTGGACGCGACTAAACATCTGGCGAACGATGATCTCCAGGTGCTTGTCGGCCACGTCTTGACCCTGAGCGGCGTAAATGCGCAGCACTTCGTTGATGATGTAGCGCTGAGTTGCCTCGACACCCTTCAGGCGCATCAAGTCATGCAGGTTCAATGAACCAGCCGTCAAGCGGTCGCCAGCCTCGACAACGTCGCCCGCTTTAACCACCAACTGCATGGTGCCTGGGATTTCATAGCGAGCTGGCGCGCCAGCTTCAGCAGCGATCACCAGGGTGTCTTCTGCCGCTTCAACCACACCGTCAAATGGTGCGATGAGTGGGCGGGTGTCGCCTTCGCCAGTTGCCAATACGTCACCAGCCTTGACGCTTGAGCCGGCCTTGACCACGATGGTTCGACCGTCCAGTGGCAAGCGCTCAACCTTGCCTGATTCTGGAGTAACTTGGACGATGTACTTTTTGCCATCTTCCCAAACGTCAACTAACCCGGCAATTTCCGTAACAAACGCCTGGCCCTTTGGTGTGCGCGCCTCGAACAATTCTTCAACACGCGGCAGACCCTGGGTGATGTCGCCACCAGCTACACCGGAGTTGTGGAAGGTACGCAAGGTCAGCTGAGTACCCGGCTCACCGACTGACTGCGCAGCGATGACACCGACTGGCTGATGATTACCGACCAGTTTACCAGTTGACATGTCAACGCCGTAGCTGCGCTGCGGAATGCCGTTAAGGTTGTTGGTTGACAAGACTGATTGAATTTTGACGCTCTGGACGCTTTCATCGTCATCAATTGAGTCAGCGATTTCACGAGTGATCAATTCGTCCTTGTTGACGTGACCCGGAATCGTCTCGGCAGCATACCGACCAGCCAAGCGGTTCGAGAAGTCGATCATCGTTTCCTCAGTTTCTGAGCGGTAGATTGCGTAACCTTCGTCGTCACCTTCAACGTCCTCAACCGTGAAGACGTCCTGCGCCACATCAACCAAACGACGGGTCAGGTAACCTGAGTCGGCGGTCTTGAGCGCGGTGTCGATCAAACCCTTACGCGCACCACGGGTTGCCACAAAGGCCTCAAGGCTGGACAGACCACCGGTGTAGGAACTACGGATTGGTAGCTCAATTTCGCGGTTAGCGGCGTCGACCTGGATACCGATCATGGCGCTGGCTAGCTTGACATTGGAGATATCACCACGAGCACCAGAGTTGACCATCATCGAGATACTGGTGTCCATGTGCGCCAGCTGATCCTGGAGGAAGGCCGTAATCTTATTATCCACATTTCGCCAGGCATTCACCGTCAAGTTGTAACGCTCGTCCTCGGTGATCAAACCTTGGTCGAATTGCTCGGAAATCAAGGCCGCCTTGGCGTCGCCCTCAGCCACGAACTCAGCGATCTCGTCAAAGTGCACGTAGTCGGTCATACCAGTTGACACGGCCGCAGTTGTCGCGAAGCGGAAGGCCTGACCCTTCATGCGGTCGGCAATCTTGGCAGTTTCCTCGGCGCCATACTTGTTGAAGATCTGCGCCAATACTTTCTTCAGCTGCTTCTTCGTCTGAACGTTGTTGTCATATGGGAAGTCCTCTGGCAAAATCTCGTTAAAGAAGACTCGGCCCAAGGTCGTCTGACGCAGCTTGCCCTTGGCATAGATGCGAATTGGCGTTTGCAGTTGGATAGCACCCTTGTCGTACGCTAGCTCTGCCTCGTAGACCGAGCTGAACGCCTTGATGTGGTCAGTCTGCGCCTGCGGCTTGTCATAGGTCAGGTAGTAATTACCGAGCACGATGTCCTGCGAGATGTGCAGCACCGGCGCACCGTCGGCAGGCTTCAATAGGTTGTTGGTGGCGCTCATCAGCTCGCGTGCCTCGGCCTGCGCTTCCTTGGAAAGTGGCAGGTGCACGGCCATCTGGTCACCATCAAAGTCGGCGTTAAAACCAGCACAGACCAGCGGGTGAAGCTGAATCGCCTTGCCCTCGACGAGGACTGGCTGGAAGGACTGAATTGACAGGCGGTGCAAGCTCGGCGCGCGGTTGAGCAGCACGTACTTGCCCTTAATCGCCTCGTCAAGCGCATCCCACACGACCGCCTCACCCGACTCGATCAAGCGAGTTGCTGAGCGGATGTTGTGGGCAAATTCGCCCTTGATCAGCCAGCTGATGACGAACGGCTTGAATAGTTCGAGTGCCATTTGTTTTGGCAGGCCGCACTGATTGATCTTTAATTTTGGACCGACGACAATGACCGAGCGGCCAGAGTAATCGACGCGCTTACCGAGCAGGTTCTGGCGGAAGCGGCCTTGCTTACCTTTGAGCATGTCGCTGATTGACTTGAGACGACGGCGGCTACCAGTCGAGCTGACTGCCCGACCACCGCGCGCCGCTGCGTTGTCGATCAAGGCATCGACGGCCTCTTGCAGCATGCGCTTTTCGTTGCGCTGAATCACTTCTGGCGCGTTGAGCTCAACCAGTTTCTTCAGGCGGTTGTTGCGGTTGATGATACGGCGGTACAGATCGTTCAAGTCAGACGTTGCAAATCGACCACCGCTGAGGGCCACCATTGGACGGAGATCCGGTGGGATGACTGGCAGTACGGTCAGGCAGAGGCTGGATGGCTTGATGCCAGCAGCCTGCATGCTCTCGAGCATCTTGAGGCGCTTGAGCAGTTTCTTCTCGCGCTGACCCTTGGCGTGCTCGGCTTCCTCGCTCAGCTGGGCGATCAGTTCTGACAGATTGATCTCGTCCAGCAACGCCTTGAGCGCGCTGGCACCCATGCCGACCTCAATCAGCTCGTCATACTCCTCTGGCAGGTTACGATAATCCGTCTCTGAGATCAGCGCACCCTTGACGAGGCTCTCGAGCTGCGTTTTCTTCGTCGTGTACTTGTCGTTAAGCTCGTCGACCTCGCGGCTTTGCTCCTTCGCGAGCTGCTTGATGTCAGCGCCGTCAGCTTCCGCGAGCTGCTCGTAGCGCATCTTGATCGCCATCCGACCAGCTTCAGTCTCGGCCTC
The DNA here is from genome assembly GCA_010202645.1 of Candidatus Saccharibacteria bacterium oral taxon 488. NCBI lineage: Bacteria > Candidatus Saccharimonadota > Candidatus Saccharibacteria bacterium oral taxon 488. The sequence goes on from CP047920.1 coordinate 450,441, forward strand.
CAGATCCGCCAGGTATTGGTCACGCGTGACTTCATCAACCTTGAGAATGACATAGGTCGCAAAGTAAGCAATCCGCTCAATATTACGCACCGTCATCCCCAGTAGCAAGCTCATGGCGCTCGGCGTACCGCGCATAAACCAGATGTGCGCCACTGGCGCGGCCAGCTGAATGTGGCCCATGCGCTCGCGGCGGACGATTGACTTGGTGACCAGTTCGCCGTTTTTATCGACGGCGGCCTCGCGTGAACGCACGCCCTTGAGCTTTGAATCGTGCGGGTTGATGTCCTTGACCGGACCAAAGATTCGCTCGCAGAACAAGCCATCGCGCTCTGGCTTTTGGGTGCGGTAATTGATCGTCTCTGGCTTGAGAACCTCGCCGTGACTCCACTTTAGGATGTCCTCGGCGCTGGCCACCGCTAGGCGTACCGCATCAAAATCGCTAATTCCGGTCGCGTTAAATGAATATTGCGCCATCTTACGCCTCCTCCTTTATTTCTTCTACTTCGTCAATATCTTGTACGCTCATACCGGCCTCGATGTCACCGATGTCGTCTGATTCGTCTAGGTAAACTTGATCATCGTCATCATCGTCGTCGCTGGCAGTTTGCGGTACGGTCTTGTCGGCTGGGCCGCTCGAAGCAATGACATGCTCAGCGTCAACTACACCGCCCTCGTCAAGCAGATCAACCCGAAGGCCCAGGCCTTGTAGTTCCTTAACCAACACGTTGAAGGATTCTGGCAGTTTTGGCCCGACGATTGGCTCGTCCTTGATGATGGACTCGTAAGCCTTGGCACGGCCATAGACGTCGTCAGACTTGATGGTTAGCATTTCCTGTAGGGTCGCCGCAGCACCGTAGGCTTCCAGTGCCCAGACCTCCATTTCGCCGAAGCGCTGACCACCGTTTTGCGCCTTACCACCGAGCGGCTGCTGGGTGACCATGGTGTATGGACCGGTTGAACGAGCGTGAATCTTGTCAGATACCATGTGGTGCAATTTGATCATGTGCATGACGCCGACCGTGGTGCGCTCTTCAAAGGCTTCACCAGTGCGACCGTCGAATAGTTGTGATTTACCATCACGCGCCAGTCCTGCTTTTTCTAGTTCATCAGAAATCGTTGCTGAGGGCACGCCGTCAAACGACGGCGTTGCCACGCGGTAGCCCAACGCTCGTGCTGCCATACCAAGGTGCGTTTCAAATAGCTGACCGAGGTTCATGCGGCTCGGCACACCCAGCGGGTTCAAGATTACGTCAACTGGCGTACCATCCTCCATGAATGGCATATCCTCGACCGGCAGTACCCGCGCGACCACGCCCTTGTTACCGAAGCGACCAGCCATCTTGTCACCGACGCCAATTTTGCGCATCTGTGCCACAAAGATTTGGATTTGCATCAACACGCCGGCCTTAAGCTCGTGGCCATTCTCGCGGCTAAAGATCTTGACACCGACGACCTTGCCGCCGCCAGCATTGTTCATCCGCTGTGAGGTGTCGCGCACATCCTTGGCCTTTTCACCAAAGATAGCGCGCAGCAGGCGCTCCTCAGAGCTGAGTTCCTGCTCACCTTTCGGCGTAATTTTACCGACCAGCACGTCGCCAGCCTTGACCTCAGAACCGATTTGGACAATACCGTTTTCGTCGAGGTGGCGCAGACTGTCCTCTGACACATTCGGAATGTCGCGGGTGACGATCTCTGGGCCGAGCTTGGTCTCGCGAACCTCCACGTTGTAATCCTTGATGTTAATACTGGTCAAGCGATCGTCCTCCACCAAGCGGCGGCTAAGGATAATCGCATCCTCCATGTTGTAACCGCCCCACGGCATAAAGGCCACCGTCAGGTTTCGTCCCAGCGCGATCTCGCCCTCGGCAATCGACGCACCCTCGACGAGGATGTCGCCCTGCTTGACCGTGTCGCCACGGGCTACGCGAACCTTTTGGTTGTAGCAGCGATCGTCATTATTCTTGACGAAGTGCCGCAGTGCGTAGACCTTGACGCCATCAGCGTACTTGACATGAATTTCATCAGCGTCAGCCCGCACCACCTCGCCATCAGCCTCGGCCTGGATCAAGTGACCGCTATTCTCGGCCACCGCTTGCTCAATACCGGTACCGACAATCGCTGGCTCTGGCGTGAGCAGTGGCACTGCTTGGCGCTGCATGTTCGAGCCGGTCAAGGCGCGGTCGACGCGGGTTTTCTCGATAAACGGCACCAGCGCCGCCGTCGAGCCGAGGATCTGCTTGTGGGCAGCGTCCATAAAGGTAACTTCTTCGACGTCAACCTGACCTGGCTGGAGGAATTTACGGGCACTGACGCGGCTATCAGTGAACGACTTGTCATCATTCAAGCGCGCCCCGGCATCAGCGATAACCTCGCTGGCTTCCTGAGCGGCGTCCAGATAGACCACTTCATCAGTCACCCGACCATCGGTGACGCGCAGGTACGGCGTCTCGATAAAGCCATATTCATTAACCCGCGCGTAGGTCGCCAGGTTCAGCACCAGGCCAACGTTGGCGCCCTCCGGCGTCTCCACCGAACAGATACGGCCGTAGTGCGTTGGGTGAGCGTCGCGCACGTCAAAACCAGCGCGCTCACGACTCAAACCACCGGGGCCCATCGAGCTCAAGCGGCGCTTGTGGCTGAGCTCGGACAGTGGGTTAACCTCATCGAGGAGCTGACTCAGCTGCGAGCTAGTAAAGAACTCGCGCACTGCTGCCACCACTGGTCGTGCATTGATCAATTGACTCGGCGTGACGTTCTCCATGTCGGCCACACTCATCCGGTCCATGGCGTTGCGCTGCATTCTGAGCATACCGACGCGGAACTGACGGGCAATCAGCTCGCCGACCAGCTTGACGCGGCGATTACTCAGCGCATCGATGTCATCAGCTGGCTCTTGGGTATTGTTGAGGCGAATGATCTCGCGGATAATGGCCACTAGGTCGCTCATCTGGAAAATACGGTTTTCAGCGGTATTAGCAACGTCCAGACCCAGACGCTGGTTCATCTTGTACCGACCGACCCGAGAATAGTCAAATCGCTTGAAATCAAAGAACATTCGCTCAATCATCTGACGTGCGTTATCAACCGTCGCCAGATCGCCCGGCCGCAGGCGACGATAGACTTCGATCAGCGCTTCATTGGCGCCACGCGCAGTGTCTTTTTCGAGCGTTTCTTGAATGTAGCTGGTCTCGCCCGTGTCAATGTCAGCAAACAGTTCGCGAATTTCTGACGTCTTTGGATGACCCAAAGCCCGCAGCAAGGTCGTCACTGGTAGCTTACGGCGGCGGTCAATCTTGACATAAATCGTGCCATTAGTCGCCGTTTCAAACTCCAACCAGGCACCACGACCCGGAATCATCTTGGCGCCGTAGTAATTGCGGCCAGCCACGGTTTCAGCAGTAAAGAATACGCCGGCTGAACGGATCAGCTGGCTGACCACCACGCGCTCCGTACCGTTGATGATAAAGGTACCGCGCTCGGTCATCCATGGATAATCACCGAGGTAGATTTCTTGTTCCTTGACTTCGCCCGTGACTTTGTTGGTTAGTTCGACGGTTGCGTGCAGTGGCGCTTCAAACGTCAAATTGTTTTCCTTGGCAAACTGATCGGTGGTCTTTGGCTCGTCAAAATGATACCTGCCGAACCGCAGCGCCAACTTCTGACCAGTGTAGTCGTCAATTGGGTTAATTTCTGAAAAGATTTCGCTCAAACCATCCTCGACGAACCAGCGCCACGAGTCCTCTTGGTGAGCGATGAGATTTGGCATGGCGATCGCACTGTCTGTTCCAGTGAAAAAGACGCGCGCGCCACGAGTGGTCTGTTGAGCCACAGGCGTTACTCCTCGCATTGATTATAATTGGTGATCACGGCCGGAAGATCTCTTAGTCTCAGCACGAGCCCGAGGTTTGCCCGCCCATCAAGCTCGCCCCTCGCTAAAACTACACTACTTCACTGTGACACATTATGACGCATGAGGCGATGAATTGCAAGAGAAAATAACCAAATTATGCTATACAATGTGCGCGATGCTATCAAGAACCCGAGCATGCACCTGCTCCGGCGTGCCGGTGGCTGACAATAGCGGGATATTTCGCTCGGCGGCGATGGCCTCATAGGCGTGGTTAACTCTGTCCTGGAACGACTGCTCACGCGACTCAAATGTATCAGGATGAGCGATGCGCCCGCGCTCCGCGATGCGCTGCTGGCGCTGGGTGTCGCTGAGTGTCAAGACCACCATCGCGTCCGGCTGTAGGTATCGCGCATCGGTAAATAACTCTGTCATCCGCATGATCTCCTCCGTGTCCAGCCCGTCGCCATAGCCCTGATAAGCCAGTGTCGAGATGTAATTACGCGCGCTCAGGACGATCTCACCGCGCTGCAGAGCTGGCTGAATCTTTTCGCGCCACAACTCGCGCCGCGCCGCCGAGAACAACGCTAGGTTAATTTCACTGGAACGTACTAGGTCGCCATTCTTAACGATGCGCCTCAGTTCATTGGCTACTGGCGTCGACTTTTCTGGATCGTCGCTGCCTGGCTCTTCGACCACACACACGACGCGGCCGCGCGCCCGGAAATAATCCGCCAGCATGGCTACTTGCGTTGACTTGCCGGTGCCGTCGTTGCCTTCGATGACGATGTATCGACCGGGACGGTTCATTTGATACCCTCGCCTAGGCCATTAATAATCGCCGGAGCATGACGCCGATCCTTGAACGCTCGCGGCAGCATCGTTTCTGGCCGCCAGCTGCGGATAAGCTCGGCGAGATCGTCGGTGTGTTGGTACTTGCCGCTCATGCCGCCGCGCCCGCCAGCGTAGCCGCCGTCCACTGGCCCGGTCTGGTGAAAAATTAATTGCCCGATGCGCTCGCCGACTGGTAGTACCACGCTTTCGTGTTTGTTCAAATTGTAAATCTCAAGCGTAATCCGATTGATATAACCGGGGTCGATCCAGCCCGCATCAAAACACACCGCCACGCCATTACGGCCCCACGAGCTGCGGCTCTTCACCTCGGCCGCGCCGCCGTGCGCCCGAATACCCACGAACTCGTGCGTGTGCGCCAAGATCCGCTCGCCGGGACGTAGCACAATAATCGGATGCTCGTCCGGAATATTACGAAACCGCCTAAAGCCGTTATGCTCGCACCACTCGGCGTGCGGTATCGCCATCAGCGGCCCCTTAAAATACCGCGCCACCTCCGCTTCGTCAAATGGATTATAAACGCTTGACTGATCGTCAAATTCCTGTTTATAAAAATAATGCCCCAGCGTAAAATCTAGGCTAGCCTCTGACACATTGTCCGGATCAAATGGCGTACAGACGATCGTCCCCTCCTCGATCGCCGCCAAAATTTCCCGGTTTGAATACACGCTCATGCCGCGCCTCCTCTTGTTTATCTTACCTCACTCCCCGAGTGATTCTATTATGACAACATTTACCCGCTCGGGCAAGCTTTTCGTAAATTTTACATCATGCTAGACTGGGGTTATGGAGAAAGCCATCATCGTTGCCTATGATACCAACCGCGCCATCGGACGAGGTGGCGATTTGCCGTGGGGACGCAGCCTACCGGCGGATTTGGCGCATTTCAAGAAGTTGACTAAAGGTGGCAATGTCATTATGGGTCGAAAAACTTTTGAATCAATTGGTTGTCGTCCGCTGCCAGAGCGTGAAAACATTGTCATTTCCTCGCGGCCAACGGGCGTTAAGGGTGTGCTGACTGCGGTAAACTTAGAAAGCGCCCTAGCGCTAGCTCGTTACAAAACCTTCATCATCGGCGGCGCGCGGGTCTATAGTGGTGCGCTGGAAATCCCAGCAATTGACACCATTTACGCCACCGAGGTCGACGCTGCATTTCCAGACGCCGACACCTTTTTCCCAGAGATTGACATGACCACCTGGCAGGAAGTGAGCCGCATCCATCATCCCGCGGGCACCGAGAACAAGTATGATTTTGATTTTGTGATGTATCGTCGGATAATTTAGTACACTAACAAATTACTAAATAGTTGCCGAAGACTGGCACGAACACATTACACCGCAATCGGCGCCTTAATAGGCGGATGATGCTCGTAATCCTCCAAGCGAATATCATCAATGGTGAAATCGTCGATGTTCTTGATATCCGGGTTGAGCCACAGTTTTGGCAGCGGCAGCGGACGGCGCGACAACTGCTCATCGACCTGCGCGCGGTGATTATTGTAAATATGCGCGCTATTCAGGGTGTGGATGAATTCGCCGGGCTGTTTATCAGTCACCTGAGCGATCATTGACAGCAGCAGCGCGTAGCTGGCAATATTAAACGGCACACCGAGGAACATATCCGCCGAACGCTGCGTCAGTGCCAGATCCAGTTTATCTTTCTCGCCATTTTCACCTGGCCGAACATTAAACTGGAACATGGTGTGGCACGGCGGCAGTCCGCCCGACTGCACGATATCGTCAATTTCCGCCACGTTCCAGGCGCTGACAATGTTGCGCCGCGACGTCGGATTATTCTGTATCATGTCGATGGCGTTTTGGATTTGGTCAATCGTCCCGCCCTTGCCGTCCGGCCATTTGCGCCACTGCACGCCGTAAACCGGCCCCAAATTACCCCATTCTTCGGCAAACGCGTGGTCAGTCGCAATTTTACCGATAAACTCTTTCATGCCAGCGCGCCACTCCTCGCCATTGATCTCCGGAATGCTTTGACCGGTTTTCTCTAGATAATTCTTGTACGGCCACTCGTCCCAAATATGCACGCCATTTTGCGCCAGATATTCAATATTACCCGTGCCTTTCAGAAACCACAGCAGCTCATGTGCCACGCTGTTGAAATATAATTTCTTAGTGGTCATAGCCGGAAAGCCATCCGTTAGATCATACCGCGTTTGCACACCAAACACTTCCGTCGTGCCCGTACCGGTGCGGTCGTCTTTTTTCACGCCATTATCACGAACCTGTCGCAGGACGTCTAAATATTGCCTCATACTTCCCTCCTCGCCTTTTCTTAATTATGGCAATATCCCAGCATAACCACAAGCGAAAATGGCGGTAGTTTTAACAACGTTACGGCCGTGTTCGATGTATTTACGGCTCGCGGTCACGAGACTTCTTGCGGCCTACGCCAGCTTGCTCAACACCTTATCCACCAGCCCATACTGCACCGCCTCCTGAGAACTCATCCAGTAGTCGCGCTCCATGTCGGCCTTGACTTTAGAGAGCCTCTGGCCGGTGTTTTTGGCCATAATTTTGGCCAGCATCTCCTTCACCTCCAGCGTTTCCTTCAGGTCAATTTCCATGTCGGTCACCTTGCCGCGCGTGCCGCTTGACGGCTGATGGATCATCACCTTGGCGTGCGGCAAGCAGAACCGCTTGCCCTTGGCGCCAGAGCTGAGTAGAAACGCGCCCATGCTGGCCTGCAAGCCGATGCCATACGTCGCCACGTCCGGCTTGATAAAATTCATGGTGTCATATATCGCCATGCCATCATAGACACTGCCGCCCGGACTGTTGATGTAGAGCGAAATGTCTGCCCCCGGGTCAACGTACGCCAGGTGTAATAGCTGCGCCACCACGCTGTTGGCAGTATGCTCGTTAACCTCCTCGCCGAGGAAAATAATCCGCTCATTGAGAAGTCGTGAATAGATATCAAACGCCCGCTCGCCATCGGCTGACTTTTCGATGACGGTGGGGATGAGATACGATGTTGTCTTCTTCATACACAGTTATTATATAAGCTTAGCTCGCCGCTGTAAAGAATAGCCTGTCAATCCATTATATATTGAAACTTTTTAGCAGCCGCTCTTGCCCCGCACGTATTAGCTCCTGAGCCTCCTCTGTATGGAGCGGCACTAAGCGGACGTAGACCTGGCCCGATTGCTGTCCAGCGGCGACCAATATACCGAGCTGTTCATCAATATACGCAACGTGTTCAAAGCTATTCTCGCCATATTTAATACTCTCATCCCATATACTTGGATTTAATATGGCGCTATCACGCCCTCCTGACCATGTCGCAAAGACACCCATCCGGTCAATAGGGTTACTCCACTGCTTTGAGCGGACTATTGGGCCAATGAAAAGTGTATCTGCATTCGGAGCTATTTGGCGTAGTATATGATCCTCTGGGATGTCTATAGTAATACCGGCTCGGTCAGGCCCGCCGTAGCTAATGGGTATCTGGCCTGTGCCCATTGACGGCATTGTGATATGGCGAATTGACAGCGTTGGATCGAGAAAGGCAAGCTCAGGGGAAGAGAACATTGGTATCGTTGGATCTACCATGGAATCAAATAATGCACTATTTCCCATGACGCTATATCGTGAAGCATAGGGATTTGGTTTTCCACTGTCATCCTTCTCCAGACCATACCCCGCGGCGATAATGTCCTGAATAGGAGCAACATGGGGACTATGGCACCAATCTTTTACCTCCTTATCACCATCTTGCCTTACCCACGACTGCAGGGCCCAGGCATGACCAAGACCGCGCTTGACACCCTCTGGAGCAAGCATATGTCCTAATTCGTGTGCAATCGTACCAATGGACACGCCACCCACGTCGCGCACAAATGCAACTGGAGGCTGTTTATCGTCGTACACGGTTAGACCAGCGTAGTAGTCCTTTTCTGTATCAGCAGAATCGACGATAACCAGTGCCATATCACTTTCCGTTTTACGAGCATGGGCCTGACCAATCGCTTGAAGCAGACGCTGACCATAGGCAGGTTGTTTACCGTCCTCAGTTATTCGTGTTGTATCAGGCGAGTGACCATCCCGCGTGAACCGCACATTAAGGTATAGATGGCTAGTCGTTAGCGCGATACGCCCAAGAGCATCTCGTACCCCAGAGCTAATTTTTTCAATGCCTTGATGCGGCTCGGCGTTTTCTGGCAATAATTGCACGACGACAACACTTAGCGAGCCCAGCGGCGGAGCTTTTCGCTCGTTATTGCGCTGTATCGGTATATTTTGACCTTGTTCTGATCCTAGATTTTTTATAGCCTCACCGATAAGAGTTCCAGCGCCCAAGCATCCAGCACCAAGCGCCATACCTCCCAAAAAACTGCGACGGCTAACCTTCTTGCCGCTCCCGTCTGTCTCTTGGAAATGCCCAGACTCCAACTCTGGACGCTCAGACTTTGAGGATTCACACATATTTTGTCATTATACCAGCTAATTGTAGGTTTGTCAATAAAACAGGGGCGGCCCTTTTGCCATCCCCTGCTTCAGATTATTTTATTGCTATGTCGTCGCTATTTACTATTCAGCTCAACTAGCTTGTCGATCGTCTTGTCGGTGATCATCCGGTTTGCGATGTCACGGTGGACGTTCGGATCATCAAATCGCGCGGCCAGCTTAACGTCCTTGCCGTATTGCTGCTTGAAGGTGGAAATTTGCCTATCAAGCTCCTCGCGGCCAACCTCTACGCCCAGCTCCTTTGATAGCTCAGCCAGCACCAAGCCAGCCTTGACCCGCTTTTCGGCCGCCGGACGAGCTTCTTTTTTCTGCCAATCGGCTTTATCCTTGAAGCCTTGCGTCTTTAGGTACGAGTCCATTGTCAGGCCTCGATATGACAAATTCTGCATCAGATCTTGTTCAATTGACCGCAGCTGATCGTCGATTAATAGCTCTGGCAGCGCCACCTTGGAGCCATCCGCCAATTCCGCCACCAGCTCATCCTTGAGTTTTTCCTTGGCCTCGCGCTCTTTTTGCGCGGTAATCTCGCGCTTGATGTCGGCCTTGAGTTCTTTGACGTCGGTGAACGGGCCACATTTAGCGGCAAATTCATCATTGAGTTCCGGTAGCCTTAGCTCATTTACTTTATGCAGCGTTACGCTAAATACCACCTTAGCACCAGCTAGATTTTCAGCGTGGTAATCCTTCGGAAATTCGAGGTCGAGATCAAATGTCTCGCCGGCCTTGTGGCCAACTACGCCCTCTTCAAAGCCGGGGATAAACTGACCGCCACCCAGTTTCAGGGCAAAGTCCTTGGCCGAACCACCGTCAAACGCCACGCCGTCTTTCTTGCCAACAAAGTCAATGATCGCCTCATCACCTTCTTGAGCCGCACGCTTGACCTCGGCTTTATCGACAAAATTCTGCTGCATTCGCTCGATGATTTCGTCGACGTCCTTGGCCTCAACCTTGACAGCCTGAGGCTTGGCCTTGAGCTTTTTGTAATCACCTAATTTGACCGGCGGCACAACGGTCGCCTCGGCGGTGAACTCGACTTCTTGATTGGGGACAAATTTCTTGACCTCAACGCTCGGCCGTTCCAGCGCCTGGAGCTTCTCATTCATAAAGGCCTCAGCCACCGCCTTGGACAGGGCGTTGTCGAGTACCTGCTCCTGGAGCGCCATTGGATTGACGTGCTTAGCAGCCACGCTGACCGGCACTTTACCCTTACGAAATCCCGGCACCTTGAGGTCGCGCGCCATCTTGGTCAGCGCCACCTGCTCGGCTGCATTTAGCTCGTCCGCTCCGAGCGTAATTGTCAAACAAACGTTGGTATCTGATAGTTTCTTTACGGTAGTCTTCATAACTACTTATTATAACAGGGGTGGCACTAAATCTCAAACGCCGCGTCGTCATCGCCGTCGTAGCGCCGATCTTTGACCACGCTGATCATTCGCTCGAGGCTGACTTTTTGTTCGGTTGACTCGATGAGGTTTTTGATCGTGTAGACACCCGAAGCGACTTCTTCTTCGCCGACAAACGCTACGAATGGGATGTTCTTTTTGAGCGCAGTTTTCAGCTGCTTGTCTAACTTACGCCCGCTGAAATCTAACTCGGCCCGCACCCCCTCGCTGCGCAGCGTCCGCGCTAGAGCATCGGCCCCCTCCAGTAGCGCCGGATCCACCGCGATGATATACACGTCAGTATGCGTCGTTAGTTTTGGTAGTAACTCGTGCACCTCGAGGAACTGTTGCATGGTCGTCGCACCGAGCCCCACGCCGACTGTGGCGACCGGCTCGACACCAAATAGTCCGACCAGCCCATCATAACGCCCGCCACCGAATAGCGCTCGATTATTCTCCGGTGAATTATCAAAAAACTCAAACACCGTACCGGTATAATAATCCAGCCCGCGCATCAGCGTCACGTCAAACATAGCGTTACCAATACCCTTTTGGCGAAGCAGCGTCATCACCTGGCGAAGCTGCTGGACACTCGGACTATCTGCCAGCTCCTCTGGTAGATCATCGACACTGCGCATGCTGATTAGCTGCGCCAACTTCGGCAGGCCCGCTTTGGCTTCTTCTGAGCCGAAAATCTCGATGGCTTGCTCGCGGAAAGCTTCCGGCGAAATCTTATTCTTTCGATCAAGTAGCCGCGTCATCATCTGAGCACCGATCACGTCGAGGCCGAGAAACCCACTCATCAACTGATTGATCAGCTGGCGATTATTCACCCGCACCGTAAACATGTCTTCGCGCGCGCCAAAGTTCATGATGCTATGGTAGCCAAACTCGATAATCTCCGCGTCCGCCCACGGCCCTTCCGCACCAAACAGGTCGGCGTTTAATTGCCAAAACTCGCGTTCCCGCCCGCGCTGCGGCCGTTCGTAACGCATAAAATTAGCGATAGAATAGAGCCGGGCCGGCATGGGTAATTCCTGACGCCGACTGGCCACCATGCGGGAAATCGACGGCGTCATCTCTGGGCGAATTGCTACCTGTCGACCGCCGCGATCGGTGAACAAGTACGTCTGCTCGCCCGCTAACTCCTGCCCCGACTTGGCGGTATAAATATCCAGCGGCTCGAGCAAGGGTGCACCGTACTCCTCGTACCCAAAACTCTGCGCCGTGGTGTGCCACACCTTGAAAATATAGTTTTGCAGGCGCTTGTCCTCCGGGAAATAATCGCGCGCGCCCTTGTAACTCTGAGTTGATAAATTGCTCATGGTTGCTTTTATTGTGGCATAGTGGGGCGAATTTTTCAATAATAAAGGCGGGTGAGGGGTTGGAGCATATCAACCGAGCACATGCTGCTGCAGCCAGCAATACATCGCCACGGTCGCTGCCGCGCCGACGTTGATGGAGCGGGTCGAGCCGAATTGCTCGATGGCGACAATTTTATCTGCTGCCTGCGCCATTTCCTCGGAAATCCCCGGCCCTTCCTGACCAAACACCAACACCGCATGCTTTGGCAATGTCGTCTCCGCCATATTGACGCTGCCCGGGATATTGTCAATCGCAATAATTATCCTGCCCTCAGCCCGCATTAACTCGACAAACTCCGCTGTCGAACCGACATAATGTACGTGCAGATATTTATCCGTCATCATGGCGCCGCGCTTGTTCCATTGCCGCCTGCCGATGACGTAAATCTGCCGCACACCAAACGCATTGGCGCTCCTGACAATCGTTCCCATATTAAAGTCCCGTTCGGTGTTCTCCAGAGCGATCACCAAGCCGTGATCCTTGGCGTCCAGCTCCTTCACAATCTCCGCTTCGCTCCGACCTTTGAATTTGTCAATCACATTTCGCGTATCTTCCATCTCTGTTATTGTAGCAAACGTCAGGAAAAAGAGACAAAAATCTCATCATCATGAGGAATGCGGCTCACACTCAAGCTTCCACACTATCTCACAACAAACGACACCTCGATCACATCGCCGATGGTGATCTGCTCTTTCTGGCGGACTTTCGCGGGCAGCGCCAAAAACTGCGAACCATCGCCCATTGGCAGTAGCGACGTCTGCCATGATGAGCCGCCGACCGTCGCCTTCACCGCCACTAAACCCCTCACCGCGAGCGGCTTGAGTTCGTCAGTGAATTCTTGAGGCGCAGCAACATAATACCAGCCGCCAGCCTGCGGAAACAAGCGCACCTCGGATTTAAATGTGTATGGTTTTGCCATGGCTATTTTACCCCCTCTGCTGTGTTAACTACTGCGAACGTTTCATAGTCCTATCTTTTGTCTTTCCAATTCCACCATTTTTATCCATATCAAATTACTCCGACCAAACAGCAAGCTCATTGCCCGCTGGGTCTTGAAAATGAAAGCGCTTACCGCCAGGAAAATCAAATATCTCTTTCGTAATCGTAGCGCCAGCCGCCTTCACCCTATCATAGACCGCCTGAATATCCGAAACATAGATCACTGGAAGCGGAGCCGTTGCTGGATCCTCGGCATTGATACCACTACCCACGCCACTGTCGTTTGTGTCCGCATAGTCATCGCCCCATTGTTGGTACGACCAACCAAATACTTCGGTAAAGAAGTCTTTTACTGCGTTCAATTCCTTCATGCTCTTTGCCGGAAACTCTATGTAGTCGATGTGATTATTTACCTTACTCATGTAAGTAGTATATCATTTTCTCCGTTAGACATACACTGAAAAAACATACGACATTGTACTGTAATAAGTGTAATTGTTATGCGCAATCGTCTTAGTATGTTACTCCTGCCGGCAAGGTCGATGGTACCACCGGCGCCTCATCCTCAATTGACGCGCATGGGTATGAGCAGTAGTCAACTGACAGGAAGCCAGCCGATCGGTAGTTGCCACTAGCCTTCGCTCCACCAAATGGCGCCGCAGTCGTTGCGCCAGTCAGTGGCTGGTTCCAGTTAATGATGCCTGCCTTTGTTTGCTGGTAGAATACTTCGTATTGTGCACGCTCACGAGTGACGATACCAGCAGCAAGACCAAATTGTGTTGCGTTTGCTTGGGTGATTGCTTCAGCCAGCGTCTGCACTGTTGACACCTGAAGAAGCGGCCCAAAGATCTCTTCATCTGGCAATGACACGCCGGTGACATCGATCAACCCAGGACTGACAAAGTTGTCGCCAAGTGTTGGTATCGGTTCAGCAGGAACAAGAACATGTGCGCCAGCTGAGACGGCAGCATGGTACTTATCAAAGAAATGACGAACAGCCTCATGGTCAACCAACGGACCCATGAAGGGCGTTGGATTGGTGTCAAATTGGCAACCAACAACGATGCTTTCAACCGCTTGACGAAGCGCAGGAATAAATTCGTCTGCAACCGCTTTATTGACGATAAGCCGCCGCGCCGATGAGCAGCGTTGGCCGCTTGAAATATAGCCGGACTGCAGCGCAATGTGCACTGCGAGGCGTATATCATCATAGTCCCAAATGACAAGCGGGCTGTTGCCACCCATTTCGAGGGCGCAGATCTTGTCTGGTGCACCGGCAAGCTGCTTTTCGATCGATACGCCAGCCGCTCGACTACCGATGAAAAGAACGCCGTTTATCTGAGGGTGCGCAATGAGCTTTTGCGCTACGTCTCCATCGCCATGAATAATCTGAAGCACCCCATCCGGTAGTCCAGCCTGTTGCCAGAGTTGCGCGTAGTACTCACCGGCATACGGTACTTTCTCGCTTGGCTTGAAAATCACGGTATTGCCAGCGAGCAAGGCAGGCATGACATGGCTATTTGGCATGCTCATTGGGAAGTTGTACGGCCCCAGCACTGCCATAGCACCGTGAGGCCGATAGCGCGTCACCGACTGGCGTCCATTGACTTGTTTCGTAACTGTCTGAGCCCGTTGGTCATAGGCGTCAAAGACCGCCTGTACTTTATTACCAAGTGATTTGACTTCAGTGCGTGCTTCCCAGAGTGGCTTGCCATTGTCTTGCGAAATAATACGTGCAGCATCTTCGCTATGTATCGTTACTTGGTCGGCAAAAGCACGGATAATATCCTTGCGTGCATCAAGCGGTGTCGTCTCCCATATATGCTGTGCGTGTGTTGCAATAGAAACAGCCTGTGCGATTGCAGCGTCATTGGCAACACTACCAGACCAGATTGGTTCATTGGTAGCGGGGTTCTTTGAAATGAGGTCTTTTGTTGTCTTCATTAGTCTCTCGCTTAGTAGAGTGTAATCCCTTCTATGCACTACAGTATAGCATCACCACTACAAGCAACGTCAATGCGATGAAACTTGATGCATCAAAAAACCAGCCGAAGCCGGTGATGATTTCTGGTGCGGATGAAAGGACTTGAACCTTCACGTACTTGCGTACACTAGCACCTGAAGCTAGCGCGTCTACCAATTCCGCCACATCCGCGTGACTAACGAGTATTATACACGACTAGCCGCCCCGCCGCAAGGAGTTTGCCTAGCCGTTTCAGCCCGCCAGTCGGCACCAAGCATTTAACTCTTCTGCCAGCTGCTTCATCGGCACAGCAGTCTTGATACCTAGCGCGAGGATGCCCTTTGGATCAAAGATGTGCTTGATTTTTGCATATAGATCACGCTCCTCGGGCGTGAGTGTTGGCTGGACAAAGGCAGCCTTGAGCCGGCCCTCGCCACCAAATCCCGCGAACGACCCTTCGTGGCTAGTCACGATCCGCACCATGTCCGAGCAGAGTTTGAGGATACGTTGGCGGTCACTGACCTTTTTACTCGAGAACACCGGATAGCTATTGATCATGCCAGTCGTCGCGTCGATAAACAGCGGCATGGCCACGCCATACTCTTTCTCGAGTGCGCGCATCGACTTGATAAAGCCATCCAGCTGCACGCCCGGCAGCCACATCCCAGAGAATACCTGCGGCACGATACCATGCTCATCCGCGGGATGCTCCGCCAGAGTCAGCACTGAATGCAGCGTAAACGCCTCTTTCATTTCCATGTCGCGTAGCTCAACCTTTGCTGCCGTACCACCGCGAAGCGCGCGCAGTAACTTCTTGGCGGCCTTACTACGCGCTCGGTCTGAAAATGCGTGAAAGAGCGCCACTACCACGCCACCGCGATAGCATTCTTTCGGCGCCCACGCTAGTTTTTTGCCTTGGGCCGCCGCCCGCGAAAAGAGTCGCCCGTCGATCAGCTCGACCGTCGAGGCGCCCGCTTGCAGGGCCGTGTCGACCGCCGCCTGCGCTGCATTCATCGAACTATACGCGGCGCTCACCACGGTCAATTCCGGATGGATGAAGTCAGCTTTCATGATTAGCTCGCCGATGATGCCGAGGCTACCTTGAGCACCGACAAACAGCGGCGTGAGGTCAAACGAGCCGTCGCGCTGCCGCACCTGAGCGATGGTCGAAAAGCCAGTCATCTCTGGCGCGCTAGCATCAATCCGAGCGATCAGCGCTTCATTATCCGTTATCAAATTATCCAGCTGCCGGTACAGTTCGCCCTCAAATGTTGCCAGACCTTTCTTTTTGCTCAGCTCGCGTTTCGACAGCCGGCCGGTCTGCACAATATCGCCACTTGATAGGACAACCTCCATCTGGTGAATCGACTGACTCAATAGACCGTACGCTGAGGACAGCATGCCAGCCGCTTCAGTACTAATTGCGCCGCCAATCGTGCCGTCTTCGCCCGTCAATGAAATCTCTGGCAGGCCCAAACCCTTATGCGTTGACAGCACCGCTTGCGCCGCTCTATGAGAAATACCCGACTGGAGGTGGATCAGCTGCTGCTTGGTATCAATCCCGACGACGTTATGCATATGTGCCGACATGTCGATGGCGATGCCACGCCCAATCGCCGCGCCCGTACTGTCTGTGCCGCATCCGCGCGCATACACCGGCAAGACGTGGCCCTTCTCCGCTAGCTGCGAACAAAACCGCAAAATCTTGCGCACATCACTCGTATCTGCTACTCGTGCGATCAGCTCCGGCCGGCGCGCAAGCACGCTCCCGTCCCGCTGCACATCCGCCAAAGCACCGTCATGCGTCACCACTTCACCCGTCAGATGTTCATTCAAATACGTCGCAACCTTATTCATAGTCCCCCTTTTTCTGTTAGTTTCATGATAGCACGGTCGAGGTGGGGCGTAAAGTGTATTGCTCGAGGGCGACGGGTTGTGTATAATTAAGGGGCGGAGGCGCCTGACAACATGACGCACCTCCTTGGCAAGTAGCTATGCGGATGTGGTGGAATTGGTAGACACGCATGCCTTAGGAGCATGTGCCTCACGGCGTGAAGGTTCAAGTCCTTTCATCCGCACCAAGGTTTTATTTTATGGGAGATTAGCTCAGTTGGCTAGAGCGCACGATTCACATTCGTGAGGTCACAGGTTCGAGCCCTGTATTTCCCACCAGTTAATATTGATATGAATAAATATGGAATCTTTCTACGTTACATCGACCCATCTTGACATAGAAATGGAAACCGAACCTCATCCATCTGGTTTGGTTATATTTTCACGAAAGCTATCGCCCGACGGAGAGCCAATAGGGCACATAATAGTGTCTCCTAAAAACCATCATACGGATATATATTGTGACTATCTCAAGAAAAACAATGGTCTTCTAATATCAGAGCGTGAGGGCTGGGGAGTTAGCATTATGCAAGACTCTAGCCGAGACAATGTAGCTCCAAACTATTTCACGCGAGTAGAGCCCGCCTATGGAATATGTATACCTCCATCTGACAGTATACCTGATTGCCCCACCCTGCTAATAGCTGAAACAAGAAACAAAAGAGTACCAGAATTAGCTCATCAAAGACTGGGCATAGACCCGATACGCATTAAGATGGCAATTCAAGCCCTAGGTATAGTGATGGAAAATCCAGATATTTTACATAGGACCGACGACAAGACCAGATTAATGCATTTTTCCGAAGATCAGCTTGATAAACAATCTGTGACCATTTATTAAATACAATTCCCCCTACTCTTTTTATTTTCTCTCACTCATGGTAAAATTTCATATTTAAGAGGAAGGTCTGCGTTAACATCAGACCATAGTCGCGTACATTTCGTGCATTGAATTCTATTAACTACACTCATGATCAGCCTAGTGCTACAATGTAACCGTTTTATCAATCAGGGTCTTCGAGATTACACACCCCCAGAGAGCATCCCCCGCATAGTCATATGATACCATCTCTGTGGAGTGGGTCAAATCCAGCCTATCCTACTAATTTTTGAATACCTGTGCTATATTAAAAAGCAGTATGGAGAAACAATGGCGTTCATTGCCACAAATCATCAGAGCAAGAGTGGCTGGAAGATCAGCAGCCGCAGAGTAAGGCGGGTCAGTATATTCAAAGGGCGACATGAAAGTAACAGTCTTTGATGCAACGCCAGATCGCGACGTCTACATGAGAATTTCCTGCAGAGGAGTAGCCAGAAACATCAGGCTTCAACGATCAGATCCAGAGGGTGCTTTGCTAGCTCGGTTTGGTCCAGAGCTTGGCGCAGACATGATTCGCGTTATTCAACGTCGACCTGGGGTGAATCGACGTAAGGTGAGTCGTAAGTTTTTTGAAGCCATCAGGATCGACCCGCCAGAAACTAAGTGATCGAGCAGACCTTAGTAGTTGATTAATAGGAGTTACTTAAGAGGTTACTACCATTTGAGTATACCTGTCTGTCACACAGTAACAGTCCTAGAGACTCCTCCATCTCCACCACAAACGTAATCCAGTGTTATACTATTACCATGAACACTAACACCGAATACGACCCACTTCCACCCGGCCTCTTTGTCTGGATGGATTTGGAGTATACGACGACCGATGTTGATACAGCGCGGATACTCGAAGTTGCTGCGATTATTACCAACCGCCAGTTGGAGCAAATTGGCGAGCCGTTTTCTTTGGCCTGCAAGCCCAACGACTTCTCTGGGCATTCTATGCCTGAATCAGTTGTCGATATGCACACGCAAAATGGCCTACTGAACGATGTCTCCGCGTCAAAATATAACGAGGCCGCACTCGAAAAGCAAGCGCTCAATTGGCTACAGCAAACCGCAAATGACGCTGTTTTAATTCACTGCGGCTACTATCTGCAATGCGATCGCGAGATCCTCGCAAAGTGCATGCCCGCGCTGTACGAGCGTTTGGGATTCCGGCAACTTGACGTGCGTTGTGCTGAAGAAATGGCCGATGCTTGGACGAGCCAGGGGCGATATCGACGAACCAGCCGCCACAATCATCGTGCACTCGGCGATGTGAGGGAGGCAATCCTGCTAGCTGGGAAGTACAAAGAGCGGTTTATGCCGCGAGAAATGCCACACGATGCTTAGATAAAAGACAGGTACGACCACTGATAATTCAGCTAGCCAACCTTCTCATCCCCGCCCATATGTGCTACAATTAGTCACCAAAGGAAGGTCTGTTATTAATCCCAGACCATATTTTTATGAAGGACGCTAGCAAGATTCGAAATATTGCCATTATTGCCCACGTCGATCACGGCAAGACGACCATGGTTGATGGGCTGCTCAAACAGTCGCGCACATTCCGCGACAATCAGGCCGAGATGAGCCAAGAATTGATCATGGATTCGGGCGATCAGGAGCACGAACGCGGTATCACCATCACCGCCAAACAGACCTCGATTTTTTACGGTGATTATAAGATCAACATCATCGACACGCCGGGGCACGCCGATTTTTCGGGCGAGGTCGAGCGGACACTGCAGATGGCGGACGGTGTGCTGTTGATCGTTGATGCACAGGAAGGGCCGATGCCACAGACGAAGTTCGTGTTGAGCAAGGCGCTAGAACTGGGCTTGAAGCCGGTGGTGGTGATCAATAAAATTGACAAACCTGCCCGGCGAATTGCCGAGGTTGAAGACGAGCTGAGCGATCTATTTTTGGAGCTAGCGACTGATGATGCTCAACTTCAATATCCGATTTATTATGCCGTTGGGCGCGATGGCAAGGCGTGGCGGGAGATTCCTGCTGACCCGACTGAAGACGCCGATCTCACACCAATTTTTGAAGCGATTATCAACGATATCCCAGCGCCGAGCGTCACGGCTGATGGCGGCTTCCAGATGCTGGTGACCAGCCTGCAGTACGACACCTTTCAGGGTAAATATGCCATCGGGCGGATCGCTCGCGGGTCGGTCAAGCGCGGCCTGGCGGTTAGCCTGATGAAACAGGGCGAAGTGTCGGGCTCAGCGCGAATTGAGAAAGTTTTTGGCTACCGCGGGCTGAACCGCGAAGAGCTTGAGGAGGCGTTTGCTGGCGACATTGTGGCACTGGTCGGTGTAGCTGAAGCGCACATTGGCGATACGATTGCTGATAAAGAACACCCCGAAGCCTTGCCGGCGATTGCCATTGAAGCGCCGACGCTGAGCATGTACCTCGGCCCAAACACTAGCCCGATGAAAGGTCGCGAGGGCGAATTTACCACCTCGCGGCAAATTGGCGACCGATTGCGGCGAGAGCTGGAAACCAACGTGGCGCTGCGCGTTGAAGAAAACGGCATCGGCTTTACGGTGTCTGGCCGCGGCGAGCTGCACCTGAGCGTCTTGATCGAGACCATGCGGCGCGAAGGCTTTGAGTTTGAAGTCGGCCGTCCGCAAGTGGTCACCATCACTGAGGACGGTGTCGAAAAAGAGCCAATTGAAGAACTACAAATCGAAATTAGCAGTGAATTCATCGGCGCAATCAGCCAGGAGTTGGGTGCGCGCCACGCTGAAATGAAATCGCAAGAAACCACCGCCAGCGGCGTTACCCGCATGACCTACGTGCTGCCGACGAGAGCGTTGATCGGTCTACGCAACGTACTGTTGACCGCTACCAAAGGCACCGTAATCATGAATTCCCTGCCGTACGGCTATCAACCGCTGGGCGGCAAATTGCCAAAAACCCGCAGCGGCGTACTCATCGCCTTTGAAGCTGGCACTACCACACCGTATGCACTACAGGCGGCCGAGGCGCGCGGTGAACTCTTGGTCGGACCTGGCACGGAAGTCTACGCCGGTATGATCGTCGGTATTTATAACCGCCAAGAAGACATTGAGATTAACGTTTGCAAGGCTAAACACCTGACCAACATGCGTTCCAAATCGTCCGATGGCACGGTACAGTTGACGCCATTTACGCAGTTTAGTCTGGAGCAATGTATCGACTTTATCGAGGACGACGAACTGTTGGAAGTGACGCCAAAATCCCTGCGCCTGCGCAAACGCTACCTCGACGCTAATGAGCGAAAGCGCGCCGCCAAACGGTAGACCCCACCCCGACAAACTCCCGATTGACAAAATACATAAGAAACTTAACGTTACTATAGATTATCCCACGGTAACACGCTATACTTAACCATATGCTTCCCAAAAAAACCACAACAATTATCAAGCGCACGTTAGCACGCACCGCCCAGCGCATCACACCGATCGACCGCAAAGATCCCGACGAAAAGCTCGGGCAGTTGTTTCATGAGGTGCAGTCACACCGCGTGTTTGCCGATGGTAAAACTTTCGTCGATCTCGTACCGCGAAAGCGCGCCACCCGCATCCTCCAGGAGTATCGCCTGGCCCGACGTGATCCCAACTTTCGGCTGGATGAATTTGTGAAGCTACATTTTTATGAATTTGAATCGCCGGTCAAAAAGGTGAGCTTTGTCCAGGCAGACTCTGCCAGACAGCACGTCACCAATCTCTGGCCGCTGCTCATCCGCCGCGCCCACAAGTCGAAGGGTTCGCTGATCGCCCTGCCGCATGATTACGTGGTGCCGGGCGGTCGATTTGCTGAGCAATTTTACTGGGATACGTATTTTATCATGCTGGGTCTGGCGGTGGACGGCAAGTGGAAGCTGATCGACGGCATGATGAAAAATTATGTATACATGATTCAGCGCTTTGGTTTCATCCCGACTGCTAATCGGACGTACTTTCTCAGTCGCAGCCAGCCGCCGTTTTTTGCAGCGATGGTCAAGCTCCTCGCCAGCAAACCCGGCCGGCGTGCCCCAAGCTTGACTTATCTCGAGTACTTTCCCTCACTACTGGCCGAATACAAGTTCTGGATGAAAGGCCAGCGCAAGCTTTCGAGCATCGACTTTATGGCTACCAACCGCGTGGTAGCCATGCCTGATGGCCAGGTGCTCAATCGCTACTACGACGACAAGGCCACGCCGCGCCCAGAAAGTCGCCGCGAAGATATCGAAACCGCCAGGAACAGCCGCTCCGCCAACAAGGCCAAGGTCTATCTCGACCTGCGGGCTGGGGCTGAGAGTGGCTGGGATTTTAGTTCACGCTGGTTTGGCGATCCGCACGACATTGAAACGATTCAAACGACTGACCTCGTGCCGATTGACCTGAATTGTTTATTGTACGAACTAGAGATGACGATCGCCCATTGTTACGGCGTACTGCGTCAGGCGCCGCTTAAGAAACGCTTTATTCGCTTGGCTGAGCGCCGCGCCGAGAGCATCCGCCAGCACTGTTGGAATGAAACCGACGGCTTTTTCTATGATTATAATTTCCGCACCGGTCATCAGACGAGCCACGCCACGCTGGCCGGCGTCTTCCCGCTCTACAGCGGTATCGCCACCAAGAAACAAGCCAAGCGCGTGGCCGAGAAATTAGAACGCGAGTTTTTGCGCGATGGTGGACTGCGGATGACGCTGGTTGACAATGGTCAGCAATGGGACGCGCCAAATGGCTGGGCGCCGCTGCAGTGGGTGGCGGTTTGCGGTTTGAAGCGATACGGACTTGACGAGCTAGCGGAAGAAATTAGAAAGCGCTGGCTGGCTTCGACCGAGCGCGTCTTTGCTGATCAGGGCAAGATGATCGAGAAATATGACGTTGATAGCGAGTCACGCATTGGTGGCGGTGGTGAATATCCGTTGCAAGACGGCTTTGGCTGGACCAATGGCGTGTACGCGGCGCTGTATGATCGGTTTGATGAGCGCTGCCCAAGGTAAGCTAATTCTTGGTCGGACGCGGAATGGCTTCTGGCAAAAATCCTTTTTTGTGCTGGAAGCCAGCTTGCCATTTGTAATCTTTGTTATAACCTAGATCTTTCATGAGCTTGGTCGGAGCGTTACGAAGATGCAGCGGCACCGGCGAGTTCGGGTACTTGTGCGCCAGAGAAAAAGCCTCATTCATCAAATCAGTAATTTCGCGCGATTTCTGGCTGCGCGCCAGGGCGATGGCGCAATGGAATAGATTATATTTGGCTTCAGGCAGCCCAACGCGCTCCACCGCCTCAAAGGTAGCAACTGCCAGACTCAACGCGCCGTTACCGGCCAGTCCAATGTCTTCTGACGCAAAGATAACCATCCGCCGAGCAATGAACTTTGGATCTTCACCGGCGTCAATCATGCGCGCCAAATAATACGCCGCAGCTGTCGCATCACTGCCCCGCAGTGATTTGATAAACGCCGAGATGACGTCATAATGCGCATCGCCCTTTTTATCATAGCCCGGCAGTCGCCGCTGAGCCGCTGCCTTGACAACCTCAGGCGTGACCTTCCCGCCAAAACTTAACGCCAATTCCAAATTACCCAAAGCCACCCGCGCATCGCCGTCCGCCAGTTCCGCCAGATAGTCTAAAGCTTTGGGTGACACCCGCTTGGTTTGTTTCAAAGTCTTCAGCGCTCGCTTCAGCACCAATACAATTTCATCTTTGGTCAGTTGCTGGAGCACCAGCACTCGCGTCCGGCTGAGCAGCGGCGTGATCACCTCAAAACTCGGATTCTCGGTCGTCGCACCAATCAAGGTAATCAGCCCGCTCTCGACGTGCGGCAAAAACGCATCCTGCTGCGCCTTGTTGAAGCGGTGGATCTCATCGACAAACAATATCGTCCTCAGCCCCAAATTCCAGTTCTGCCGAGCGTGCTCAATTACCCGTTCGACATCTTTCTTACCGCTAGTCACCGCTGACAGCTCAATAAATTCGGCATTGACTTCGCGGGCGATAATTCGCGCCAGCGTCGTTTTGCCAGTCCCCGGCGGCCCCCACAAAATCAAACTGACCGGCTCAGCGCGCCTCACAATCTGGCGAAGTAACTCGCCCTCGCCCAGCAAATGACTCTGCCCAATCACCTCATCCAATTTTTGTGGCCGCATCTGTTCGGCCAGGGGTTGTCGCCCGTCTATCACCACCTGGCATCCTCTCGCGGATGGTACTGTGAAAAGCGTGAGAAACAATCGGCCGGTCGCCGCCCGAGCGGTTTTGTCTGCAGACGTAACCCTCGATCAATCTGCTGAGCGCTTTCACAGACGATAGTAAACTCCGGCGAGGTCACGTATTCTCGCCATGTCATTCCATCTAGCGGTGCACACTGATCAAGCATTGCAAGTGTCGTTTGATGTACGCTGTCTGCCTCTGATTGACCATCCTTGCGACGAGACCAACGCTGCCCGGCTGCCGTCATTTCCGGCGGTAACGCACAGCCAGCCCAGTGTAAAACCCGCGCCGCTGCTCCATTGACCAGACCAGCACCACCAGAACAGTGACTGGTCAGTCGCACAAGTGCCGCATGACGTTCCGCCTCATCAGTGGTGAGCGGTATGGCCGATGTACGACCAGTTTTAACCGCCATCTCACACGCCAATAGCTTTTGGTCGAGCTCCCTAAGCAGCTCATCTAGCCGCTCGCTGCTATCTTTGATGGTATCGACTAGTGGCGGCAGATTGTCGACTGCCCCCCTAAGGAACTCAGGCTCACGCTCGCTATACTCGCGCAATCGGACAGCCTGAGATATCTGACACAACCCCCCTATCGCCACCGCTATACCACCAAAAAATGTCGCCTGCTGACCAGCTTCTGGTAACACATTATGCCACACCTCACCAGATAGGGCTGTCAACATGCCGGCGACTACACTAATATTACCGACAACCTCACGCCCGCTGCACCCAGTCATTGGGCCACTACCACCGATGACCTCAGGTGACAGTGATCTATTTCTCCTATTTCTTTCATTCTCCGCCATCATCGTTTCATTATATCACGCCCAGAAATTCGCCTCGTCAGGGCATAGTGCGCTATACTGGGATAATGGATAGATTACGCGTTCTCCTCATACTTGGCGGCGAGTCATCCGAGCACGAGGTCTCGATCAGTTCCGCTACTAATGTGCTGGCGGCACTGGACACAGCACGCTACGACATTAACCTATGCTACATCGACCGTGTTGGTCAGTGGCGGCTCGTCGAGACGATCGAGGCACGCGACCAACCAAGCCCACACTTAATGCCACAACTCGGCCAGCGGTCGCTGCTCATCGACGGTGTTGACCCGCTGCCGATTGACGTGATAATTCCGGTGCTTCACGGCAAAAATGGCGAGGACGGCAGCGTGCAAGGTCTGGCGCAGCTACTTCATATTCCCTATGTCGGCCCAAGTCTCCTTTCGGCGGCTGTCACCATGGACAAAGACATGACCAAGCGGCTGGCGCTCGGCGCTCACGTTCCGGTTGTGCCGTGGCGCACGCTAGCAAGTGATGCGCCGCAACCGACCTTCGCCGAGATAGCTGATGAGCTTGGTACGCCTGTTTTTATCAAGCCATCCCGTGCTGGCTCGTCCGTCGGTGTCAACAAAGTCCACTCGGCCGAAGCATTCACCACCGCGCTTGACGAAGCCTTTCGCCACGACAACACCGTGTTGATCGAACAAGCGATCACCGCCCGCGAGCTTGAGCTGGCTGTCCTCGGCTACGGCACATCTGCCCGCGTCAGCGTACCTGGTGAGATTCTTCCTGGCGAAGAGTTTTATAGCTACGACGATAAGTACAGCACCGCTAGCACCTCACGCGTTGTTATCCCCGCGGAGGTTGACGAGTCAGTGACGGTAGAACTACAGCGCCTCGCACTGACTGCCTACCGCGCAACCGGTGGACACGGCATGGCACGAGTTGACTTTTTCCTTGATCCGACGGGCCAGATTTTTCTCAACGAGATTAATAGCATCCCCGGCTTCACCAACATCAGTATGTATCCGAAGCTCTGGGAAGCTTCGGGCCTCAGCCCACAGGCGCTGGTTGACGAGCTGATCAAGGAGGCGCTTGCCAGCCGCTCTATACGTGGCGTATAATTTCCTTATAAACAGGAGGTCAATATGGAAATAGTAGCAGTAATTTTAGTCATCGTACTGATGTTTGTACTGAGCGGCATTAGGGTAGTCAACCAATACCAGCGCGGCGTAGTATTGACGCTGGGTAAATTTACTGGCGTACGCGAGCCAGGCCTAAGGGTGGTGGTACCGATTTTTCAGACGATGATGATGGTGGATGTGCGTTCCACGCCAATTGATGTGCCGAAACAAGAAGTCATCACCAAAGACAACGTCACTGTCGGCGTTGACGCGGTGGTCTACTTCCGAGTGATTAACGCGCCAAAGGCAGTGCTGGAGACGACCAACTACATTTATGCCACCAGCCAATTTGCCCAGGCTGCCCTGCGCGACGTCACCGGTAACGTCGATATGGACGATCTGCTCGCCAAACGGGAGGAGATTTCACAGCAGATTAAAGAAATTGTTGACGCCGAGACTGACAAATGGGGTATCGATGTTGAGAATGTCAAGATTCAGAACATCGAACTTCCGGGTGATATGAAGCGTGCCATGGCCAAGCAGGCCGAAGCCGAGCGTGAGCGCCGCGCCAACATCATCAACGCCGACGGTGAAAAAGCTGCTGCCGAAACATTGGCGCAAGCCGCCGAGATCCTGGCAAAAACCCAAGGCGCGATTAACCTGCGCACCCTGAACACACTGGAGCGCATCTCCACCGAACCATCACAAAAGACGATGATGCTCTTCCCGATTGAACTGATTGACGCAATTCGCGGCGGTAAGAAATAGCACGCCTCGCACGGTTGATTGCACATGATGGAGCTGCTTCAAACGTCCCGCGGTACGATCGAATATCGACATGACATGCACGGCTCGTTAACGGTTCTCATTTTGAACGGCGGTCACACGACTGCCGCCATGCGTACGGGTGAGGATTACTTCGTTAGTCGCGGCTATTCAATCCTCAGCGTCAGCCGACCCGGCTATGGTGGGACAGATACGGCGCTTAGCGAAACCTATGGCGAGTTCGAACAGGCGACAAACGAGTTGCTAGAGCAGCTCGGGATTGAGCGTGTCATCCTGGTCGGCATATCGGCTGGCGGCAGAGCGGCGATGCGGTTCGCCGAGCTTCACCCCGACAGCGTTGATAAACTCGTCCTGATGAGCGCGGTGAGTTTCAAGAAATGGCCTAGTCAAAGTACTCGTATGGCAGCCCGTATCGCGTTTAATCCTGTGCTCGAACATGCAACGTGGGCAGTGATGCGCTGGCTGCTCCGCAGATGGTCGCGAAAAATAGTCAGTTATTTGTTTCAACAACTCACGACATTGGACGCGCGTGACGTGCTTGCTAGCTACCCGCCGTCGTCTATCGATGCAATCGCGTCGATGTTTATGCAATTTCGCTCTGGCAGTGGGTTCATGAATGACATTAGTCGGCGTTTGATGAAGGGTAATCCCGAAACTATCACACAACCGACGCTTATACTGCATAGTAAGTATGATGGTTCGGTTCCGCTCGACCATCCGCTTCACACCGCGAAGCAGATCAAGCACGCCGTGCTTTCCATCAATAATACCGAATCGCACGTGATGTGGCTGAGTCCTAGGTGGATGGAAGTTGAAAATACGCTCGATGAGTTTCTCGCTTCAAAGTGATAAGGGCGCCGCTTAAATCATTATTCTGCCAAGTTCAGCGATTGCCTGGCTTCTTCGTTGCACGAGGCGGTCGCGACATTTCGGGGGGCTGGTCGAGCAACGAAAGGATACACTTAGGCATACAGCTGCGGACGCCTGTTGAGATGTTGCAGAGGTGGTGAGGTGGTGAGGTGATACGATAGATATACACGATCAGCAGACTATGTATTCAAAGTGGCTACCGCTACTTGAAAATAATGGCTTGGCAGTGTCATAATATTACAAATATGTTAGAGTTTGGTTCGACCGAAGATAAGACTGCATTACAAGCAAGTCTTAATAAATCACGAAAGTTGTGGCGCAAGATACTAGATATAGCCCAAAAAAGCTAAGTCATCATAAATAAACTATCTAAGAGCAGTAAAACGTAAGGAGAGCAATTATGAGTAAACAAAACTATACCGAAGAATTTAGCGTTAACGGCGATCAAGTTGTCGAGAAGGTCAAGCAGCTTATCAAAGAAGGCAACGTCCGCCGATTATTACTACCGACACTTGCAGCACTCGGCGCGGCGGTGGCGTTGATGGCGCAGTGCACAATCGCGGTAGAGCGGCGGGATTAAACAACGGTCTAGTTTATATAAAAATATGGCTAGAGGAATGCACGCTGGCATTAAAATATACAAGCTAGACAATCACAATAACAGTGTCAATAACGAGATGCTTGTCTTTATCGCTAGCTTAGAGATAAGTGACGTATACCATACACTTAACAGATATAAATCAGCCTATAGTAGTCTAGAAGAGACTCGTGAAATGAGATATTGTTGTTCATGTCTTTACGAAGCATCCAATATACTAGAACATCTTAACGCCATAAATAAATATAAGAATAAAATTGAAAATAAAAAAGACGAACTGAGCCAAACTATTCTAAATATGAGAAATCACATACGCCATGACATATGCGATAATATATTTGACGATAATTCAGAGAACAACAAAAAACGCCGAGAAAAGCGCGCCAAAGAACTTGGTATTGGTGATAGACTCCTCGTTCATGTAGGATTTGATGTTGATGCTATAAAGACAGGAGATACGGAATTGACATTTTCACAGATTGAAGATTTTTTGAAAAGGTCGCAAAACACCTTTAAACAATTTACAGAAGAACTTATACAAAGTGGTAGGCTATCAACAATGGATTGAAGAATGATTGCATGACTACTTGTACTCGTTAAGTCCACTTGGTGGCAATTTACTCTGAAACTCGAACCTATTTCGAGCGTAAATGCTGAGTCGCGCAGGTTCAGCTCCAACGCCTGCGGGCGCCCACGCCCGCTCACCCCACCAAGAACCCTTTGAATTATCTTTTTGAAATTTCCCCCGCTAATAATTTCTGAGTTTATAAAGAAATTAAAGCGCGTATCCTGCTTGATTGGTTTCATAAGTCCGCACCCCTTACTAAGCTGCTTTCTAGAATGTTTATGTCCCAACCAATCAAATAGTATCGTGGATTTTCTCTAAGTATACATGATTAGCTGAATAAAATTAGTTTATAATAACCATATGAATATGATACTATGTCGAGATATTAATGGTAAAGCCCATGTCGTCGCCAAGACAAGCTTAATCAAGAGAACATCCGCCTATGGAGTCATAAGGAGTAAAAAAGGAATCCTGCTCGTCAGAGACAGAACCTCCTCCGATAAGAAATGGGATCTGCCGGGTGGAGGCATTGAGCCCAAAGAACGATTACTCGATGGCTTAAAGCGTGAGATAAAAGAAGAGACAGGATTGGATGTCATAGGTAGACCCACAAAAATATGCAAATTCACCGAGTACTTCTACGATATCGATTCCGGGCAAGGATGGGAGTCAACGCGTCATTTCTATGAAGTTTCATACAAAGGCAATCCTATAATGGACGGAAACTACGAAGATATTGTTGACGCTCGGTATTTTAAACTTCCTTTACCCGAGGGACGGGTATCGGCCGTTGCCATTTTAGTTCTGAATTGGTGCGGATGGGGAGAGTCGAACTCCCGTCTCAACCTTGGGAAGGTCACATAATAGCCGTTATACGACACCCGCGACGAGAATATTATACCTGATTCTCCGCCAAACTACTAGAGTATTGTAGCATTTTCTTGACGCTTACGCTAAAAGTTTGACATATAATTTTAGTGCGCTACAATAGACATATGACGAAGCGAAAACTGGTTACAACTAGCATAGCAACTATAATCGTCATCGGCGGCTTGTCGCTTGGCGCACTGCACTTCTTGTCGCAGGTAAATAACGCCCCGCCCCAAGCGACAAAATACGCTGACCGAACTACGTCGCCGACTGGCTCATCTGGCTCATTGAGTACCGATAATCGCTCTCGCTCTGATACCAACTCCACGAACGACAATCAGCAATCAAGCAAGCCTAACCAAAACACTGACAATAAGCCGACGCCAGCTGAGCACAATTGGGTAACGCAGACGATGCGCCACAACCAAGCCCAGACCACAAATCAACAGTCCGAACGTCGCGACCCTCATGGCTCAACTGAGCAGACTAATCAACTGCCACACAACAACTCATCAAACAATCACCCTAGCAATAAGAGGCGCAAGCGTAGCGTTCCAAGCCAGCCTCAGCCATCAAAGCCCAGCGGCCCGGCGAACCACGACCGAAACCAGGCGGCAATTGATGGCTGGCAGATGGATTATTTTGAAGGCTTTGACTCATCGATCAAGCAAACTAAATGGGTGCAATACGGTTGGGGCGATCCAGCGGTTGGCCACGGCTGTATGGGCGTGATGTCGCAGCGTAATTCGTTCACTCGAGACGGCAAACTGGTAATTCGCACTCAGTACGAGAACGGCCAGTGGAGCACTGGTGGCGCCGGTTCAGGTGATGTATTCACCGCCTCACGCGGCCGCTGGGAAGTTCGCGCCAAGTTCCCGAAAGCCAAAGGCGTTGGCTACGCATTCCTTCTCTGGCCAAAGGACGAAGGCTGGCCGCCAGAGATTGATTTCGCCGAGGGGCGCGTCAATGGTCCTCGTGTTGAGGCAACGTACCACTGGGATCCGGACAACAAGCAAAAGCAAGCATCCCTCGATAATCACGATATGAGCGGCTGGCACACGTACGGCGTTATCGTCGAGAAAGATCATATAATCTTTACGCTGGATGGTAAAGAATGGGGTCGCATCAAGCATCCGAACGTGACTGACAAGCAGATGTTCCTCGGCGTGCAGGCTGGAGCGATGAACCCGAACGGCATTAATAAACATACCGAGACCGTTGACGGCGGCGTACCTAATCCACTCACGCCAGCTGTATCTGATATCGAAATTGACTATGTAGCGCATTACGTGCGGAAATAGCGGCTTGCCAGATAACGGTAACTTTAGTACAATAAGATAGCAAGTTTGTGGCTCTTTAGCTCAGTTGGTAGAGCAGAGGCCTGAAGAGCCTTGTGTCCCCAGTTCGAGTCTGGGAGGAGCCACCAAACATTGCATTTTATTCGCGGCTTTGTTACAATAAACCGTGAACCACATGCGGGTATAGCTCAGTTGTTAGAGCGCTTCCTTGCCATGGAAGAGGCCAGGAGTTAGAGTCTCCTTACCCGCACCATGAAAGACTTTTCGGTTTCTGGAAGGTCTTTTTTGTTGCTCGTTAATCTGGTGAGAATGCTTAATTCTGGGGTGTAAACTTTTCTATCAACGTTTACCCAAAATCCAGCAGGAAATAGCATTTGTTTACACTGCAAGAGACGAGGCTTTGGTAGTTTGATAAAGTGTTGCTCCATATTTTCGGCATGCTCTAGTGCAAACGCAATAAAACGCTCTTTCTCCGCAAGGTCGTCTTTATCGTAATTTTCGTACCGATGCTCTAGTTACTTGAGTCTTAGCTTATCGTCTTCAATCTTTCGCATAATATCGCTTTTGATAGATTGATTTTCGGGCTATATGGCTGCATCTACTCGATTATCTATTAACTGTCGTAATGAGGCCATATCACGAGCAATACGCAGCTTTTCTACTTCGGCCGTTTTCCTGCGTGCTTTCCATACTGCATTTAGTGCTTTTAGGAGCTTAGTGCGTCCGTATTCTGTTATTTGGTACTCACCAATATAGCCACTTATATTCCGACGTAAATCGTTACGAGTAAAATATTCGCCACAACTCCTGCAACGATATTTATGATAAATACACTCCTTATTTTTGCCATTGTTTACTGGAAATCCCACATACCGTCCGTACTTCTCTTGTTCGCACTTTTGACAATGCACGATATTAGGCAGAGGGTACTCTGGATTACCGTTTTTTCGCGGACCACTTTGCGTCTTCTTCTTTTCTGCAAATATCTCCACGAGCTTCAAGTGCTGCTCCATCGTTATAAGGGGCTTATGTAAGCCATTCTCATTACGATACTTTACTTGCTTATTCATCTCCACGACGCCTGCACAGAAAGAATGCGTGCAGATAGCCCTAAACTTGTCCATTTTGTATTTTGCACGGCCTTTTATACACATTCAAGCGATAAAGCTCAAAATGTTTCACACGATGTCCTTTTCAGAACTCTATCGTGCGAAAAAATCGCATTGCTTAAATGTGGTAAAACCTAGAACAATTATGATTATGCCGCATTTAGTCACACCTAAGAAACTTTTGGTATCTCTCGAAACATTATTCAGAACTCAATCTAGATAGCTGTCAAATATCTAGCTTAAAGGGTGGTATACTAGGACTATGCCTGCGATTGACTGGAATAAATTTGGAGTAACTGGAGCAAGCAAACAAGACTCTTTTGAAGAGCTTTGCTTACATTTATTCTGCCGTAAGCACAAATTATCAGAAGGTGTGTCAGGTGATTTCAACCAAGCTGGCCTTGAAACAGAACCTGTCAAAGTTGGCAAAAAGACGTATGGATTTCAGTCAAAGTATTTTGATGATAGCGTTGGCTACTCGCAAATAAAGAAATCTGTCATTACGGCTTTGCAAAAATACGGAAGCTTGCTTGATGAGATATGTATATTCATTAATCTTAACGCTCAACCAAACAGGTCAGAGAGCGGCAAGGAAATTGCCAAGGAAGCTGCAAAATATGGCGTCAAAATACAATGGTATACTCGCAGTAATTTTGAAGTAGCCTTAACAAAGCCTCAGAATCTAGATTTATCATTTTTCTACTTTGGATACGGCTCTGAGTTTAAGTTTATAGAAGATAGTGCAGACCATACTAAACTAACACTGGTGAAATCAAAACAATTTTTAAAGTTGCATTTTTTGGACTCGAAAAATAAGCGTGTTCAGAATCTGGAAGAGACCATTTTAAAACTTTCGGAAAAACTAGTACTCATATCAGGAGACCCAGCTTCTGGTAAAAGTACCTTAGTTCATCGGCTCTTCTCTTCGTATTCGGGAATGGGCGAAGCGAGTCATACGAAAATGGTACATAAGATAATCTCAACTGGTGCAGTGCCTCAAGTTATAAATCTTAAACTTTGTGCAACAGACAGTCTGGAAAATATAATACGGACTCGACAAAGTGCTTACACTATCCAAGGTGCCGAACTAAAAATTATCTATTTGCTTGATGGATTGGATGAGATTAGCGAAGACAGGGCTGACCTTATATTGCTTCAGATGCTCGAATTGTCAAAAAAGAAAAACACTCATAAAATTATCGTAACTTGTAGAAGCGGAAATTTTAATAAAATTCAGCTCAAAAACTATTTCAAGAATTGCGTTGAATTCAAAGTCGGACAATTAGATATAAAGGATGTTGATAGCTATTTTAAGGCGAAAGGTAACGCCGATAAACAATTGGCCTATGACTCACTAAAATTATCAAATCCAAAGCTAGTATCCTCTATAACTGACGTACTAGGATTACTGCTACTTTGGGATTCAATTGAGCAGCTTAATAGCGATAGTACGGTACTGGACTTATATGAGTTAAAGGTGAAACGTGTTTTGCATGACCCGAATCACTACAAGGACCTGCCAGGGTTAAATCTGCCAAATCCGAAAGACGAGGCCATTCTTCTATTAAACGAAGCTATATCCTATAAGTTTCACGAAAAGTTTCAATTTTTACTTCCGATACGCGATTTACAGGAAGTGGTCGGTACGGCTTACCCAAAGATTGATTACAATGCAATCAATTCTATTATTAACTATATAGCCAGTCTATTTTTTGACACCTCCTCTACAAATCCTCAAGAAGCATACTATGTCTATAAGCATCGACGCTACCAGGAGTACTTCTTTATTACCTTGCTCCAAAAACAATATACGGCAAATCCGAGTATTCTAAGGAAACTATCGATTTTATCTAATCTTGAGCTATTCCAGACATTCTTCATAAAGGGCTTACGCAAGAAGTATATCGAAGAGAATAATCTGATTGGTTGTCTTGACTTGAGCCTTCTAGACGTTTATCTAGGGAACCATTCTGGCTGGGGTGTAGATAGCCCTTACTATCTCAATTCATCTGACTTTATAAAGACTCTCGTAGACCAGCAGGACGCCGTCTTTAATGCACTATTTGAAGATGACAATCTGGACATTAGAAGTAAAGTTTTTGTCGATACCAAATTACTAAAAGATAAATTCCAGGAGTGGAAGCAAGATACAGATAACCTGGCTCATTATCGAGCCGAGCAAGTGTTGATTGACGGATGGCAGGAGGGGCGTTCACGTTTAATGAATCTTGTTGTGGACTTCTGGCAAGCTGGTCGAAAAGATATTGCAAATGAAATCATAAACAATATACGAGAAATTCAAACACTCTATAAAAAGAATAAATTTTTTAAGTTGCTAGACAAGCAACAACGACGGCATATTGTTGGCTCGTCTCACGATACATATAAATCTTGGATTTTTTACCTCATGAACATCCTTGGAGATAGTGCCGAAAAGATACTCAATGAAAAAATCTTACCTATGATGAACGATAACGAGGACGACTTTGAGTCAAAGCGTGGAGTTGCCGAGGCTATAAAATCCTATCTATCTGTTCTTGTTGATAGTCAACCATCTCAACTGGTTAGCGTTATTGATAAGTTACCACAGCCAGTGCTTTTGGAGCTTCTTAAAATATTAACAAGAGTACCAAACCTAAAGCTATTTATTGAATACACAGAAATTCACGAAAGTGTGAGAAGATTTGTCGATACTTATGACTTCGAGCTAAACGAAAATAGCTATCATATTCTGTTTTTCAAGAAATACTTTTCACTAAATATTACCAAAGATGAATATGAATACCTGGACAAAAGAAAAGAGAAAATAGTAAATCAGCGAGATATTGACTGGCGAACATATGGTTATGAAACCGAATTTGCGTTAATCGCATACGTTATTGGCGACTATTCTCTAGAGCAAGAGATTGCACAGGCAAAAAGCATACATGGACTCGACCTATACAGTGAACGTGTAGTATATGCAACTCTCTATGTGGCATATATTTCTATGATTAAGGGTGACGCTAGTTTTGAGTACATATATCGTCAATATGCAAAATATTGTGAGTTGAAAGACGATACTCGCTACAACTCCAAAGCTCTGCTATTTCCAATTACTGTGCTTTGGGCTTATATTTATGGTCACAGCACCGTAGATAATTCAGCAAAGAAACTACTTACAAAAAGACTTGTTGAAGAGCTACATATAAATAAATACAGTTTTTACCTCAATCTTAATACATATTTTCCGTCCTTATTTAGCAGCATTGTAAGCGAATCTGAAATCGCATCGTTCGAGACCGACCTAGATACTTGGACAGACGATTTTCAATCCAAGGTAGACCGATACCTAGACCTTAGTCGGATGTATAAGGGAGTCAACCCACAAAGAGCATCCGAACTATTCATTAAGGCCATCGTAGACGGCACTCTGCGGCATGGCTGGAGAAAAGACCCAATTGTTCACTATGACCTTGTCAGTGCTTTGGGAGTACTACTTGAGAAGCAGTGGCTGAGGGATGGTGAGTTGAACTCTGCTCTCGATGAAGTATGGAATCTTGTACTTAGGGCGTATGAAATATCAGATGGGAGTGGAACCTCTCGCGGCCCATACCGCTTTATTGAGACCGTAGCAAAATTTGATAGAGACATAGCAATTCGATATAAGGACAAGTATGTAAAGAAGGAAGGCAGGTACAGTGTCTCGAATTCTTTATATACCCCAATTCTACTATCTAGGGTGCGTGCGGGTTTGTCTGTTGAGTCTGTCGAGGAGGGTTTTGATGAATTCCAAATGGATTACGATTATGAGGGAAAGCCCTACGCTGAATATTACGAGCAAAAATTTGTTGTATATCTCGAAATCTCTAAATCGGAGCTATACTCTGACGAAGAGAAAGTCGAGGTACTCAATAAAGCCAATGCGCAGATTGCATCTATGCAGGACCAGGGGCTGACATATTACCTCTCTGACACTTATTATGAAGAAGAAGTACAAGATTTTTTAGAACTGTGTAAAAAGTCCAATATCAAACCTAATATTAAGCTAGAGCAAAAACGTGACTCAATACCCACAAGGAAATACTCCTCTAGTAATGAACAGAGATTTCGGGATGAGCTAAAAGACGCAAAGACTAAACAGAAAATACGAGGTGCATACAAGAGGCTCAGAAACTACAAGAATGAAATATCTCTCAAGGATGCTAAGTCATGGGAAGTACTTATCGATAAGACATACGAGTTGTTTGGAAATATTAACTTATTTATAAAGTACCTGGAGAGCATTAGCTATCCTCATTCGGATTATTATTCTTCAAATGGAAAATATGCTCATCTGGGTCTTGCGTACACACTTGAAAACCCTAATTATAAGCAAGAGACTTTAGATTATCTATACCTTAATGGAGGACATGGCGGTTTTGGTAATCTTATTAAAACCTACGCTTATTTAAACGACCGAGAGATGACAATCAATCTATTTAATAGGTATATAGCCCTGTGTAAGTTGTTGACCGAATAAGTCAGTGTCTAGTGTAAGTCTACTATTGGATGCAGTATTAATTCTCCCCTCAAGAATTGAGCATACTCAACTGCTAGAATATCCCTCCATCTACTGATTTCAGCTTCGATTTCGTGTAAACATTTACCCACGACCCGCACCATGAAAGACTTTTCAAGCTCTGAAAGGTCTTTTTTGTTTATAGTCAATCTGTAAAGTACGCTGCGGCCCTCTCCAGGGCAAACTCCATAAATCGAGCCTTGTCTTGCTTATTTATATCTTCTAATTATATATTTATACCCAGAGGATATTCTTTTCAGTCTGGCAAACTAGAAGTCTCTAGTGGAGAAATATACTTAACGCTCATTCAATAGCGAACGAAATCCATCGGCTATCGTATTGGCATGCGTATTATAAAGGAAGTGGCTGCCACCTAAAACCGTAACGAACGATTCGTTGGGGCGTGGTAATTGTGCGATATGTATTTCTTTCCATTTGGGAAACAGCTCTTGTGACTGGTTCGACAAGTAAAATCTAACGGGTATATCAGAGGGGAATTTGGAGGTTGCACTTAAGCCACCACTATCGCTATCAGACCGCACTGTCTCATCAAGTACCGCGCTACTCGTAAAGTTGCGGTTCATAAGTTTGTTAGCTAATAATCGCTCCTCGTCAGTATAAGTTCGTCCCGTCATCTCGGAAATAGCATTCGGGTTTATGGCCAGATAGGTGCGAATTAAACCCGCTCCGCCAGCAAACCGCAACAAGCCAGTCGTTATTGACGAAGCTGCCTGTTGTTTCTGTAAATCTGATGGCATAGACCTCAGCTGCTCAGGCACCGAAGTATCTATACCGACAACCGCTTCAACTTCATTAGTATACGTCAAGGAATACTTCAATGCGTATAAACCAGAGACTGAGTGGGCTATTATAGAATATTTCTTATACCCCAACTTCGAGATAGTCTGATGGATCTCGGATACGATATTATCGGTGGAGCGAGGTTTTGTCGTATCGTCACTTAGTCCATAGCCAAATCCCTCATACACGATTACAGTAAAATCTTTTTTGAGATTATCGACAAGTTGCTTAAATTCAAGTGCTGGGGCGGGGACGCCAAGACCAGGTAGCAGCACGACAACTTTTTTAGCATTACCCTGAATGTCAACGTGCACTCTCCCGCCATCAATCTGCACATATTGACCGTACGAGTCTTTGATTCCATTGTATTCAACTCCACTCAAAACAATGTTTATCAAAGCGAGGATTAGCAAGATAGTAGCTAAACCGCCGAATATCCATAGGAGAACTTTAATTATCTTAGTTTTATACTTCACGGGGTAATTATAGCATTTCAACTAGGCTATGTGAATAGATTGTATAATAACACCATACCCATCACTCATTTGCCCAAATCCCTCATCTCGCTTATACTTAAGTCATGAAAACTTGGCAAGATGTCGCTTCTCTGTATCAAATTTATCCACGCAGTTTTCGAGATACTAACGGCGATGGGATTGGCGATTTGAATGGCATTACCGAAAAGCTGGATTATTTGGCGTGGCTGGGGGTTGACGCGATTTGGATTTCGCCGTTTTTCCTCTCGCCGCTGACTGATTTTGGCTATGATATCGCTGACTACCGAGCCATCGATCCGACATTCGGCGGGCTGAATGATTTTCGGGCGCTATTAGAAAAAGCCCACACCCTAGACATTAAAGTCATGATCGACCTCGTTCCCTGCCACACGTCTGACCAGCATCCGTGGTTTCAGGAAGCGCGGTCATCGCGTGACAACCCTAGGCGTGATTATTACGTCTGGCATGACGGACGGGACGGCAATGAGCCGAACAATTGGCGAAGTTTATCGGGCGGCAGTTCATGGGAGTTTGACGAGCAGACCGGTCAGTATTATCTCCATTCGTTCCTGAAAACGCAGCCGGATTTGAATTGGGATAATCCTGCGGTTCGCGATGAGATAAAAAACGTGGTGCGATTTTGGTTTGATATGGGCGTGGACGGCATGCGGGTTGACGCGATTTGGGGTATTTCTAAAGATTCAGAGTTCGGCAATGATTCGCCAAATCCTGATTTTCACGGCGATCCTGAAGCTTACGGTGCGTTCATCCACGACCACTGTAAAATGGGGCCGCATTTTCAAGAATATTTGCGTGAGCTGGCGTCAGTTTGCGATGAATATGACGACCGACAGATGGTGTTTGAATTTTATCCGGATGAAAAGTTGGGTGATATTTACCAGCAGTACCGCCAAGTGCTGACCGCCCACCCGAAGGCGTCGGCATTCTTTATGGAATATCGCCAGGACGAGTGGCACGCGGAGCATGTTGGACAGAAGATTGAGAATTATCTGCGGGCGGCAGGTTCAGCCAGGCCGTTTTTCTGCGTTGGTAATCACGATCAGCCGCGCATTGCCTCGCGGCTCGGGGCGGAGCGAGCACGGGCCTTACATTTCCTCAATCTACTCACGCCGGGTGTTAGCGTAGTTTACTATGGCGATGAGATTGGCATGACCAACGGCGAGCTGACTGCCGAGGATATTCAGGATAATTTTAGCCCCGCTCATTCTACCATCGACAGCCGCGACCTGGAGCGTACGCCGATGCAATGGGATGACACGCGGTTTGCTGGATTCTCAAGTATACAGCCGTGGCTGCCCGTTCACGCCAACGCGACAAGAACCAACGTCCTGACACAGGCCATACACCCTGACTCACTCCTACATCTACACCGACGGCTGCTTCGCCTGCGGCGGAGTATGCCAGTTTTGCAGCGCGGTACGCTTGAAGTGATTAACACCGGTAATGGATTTGTCCTCGGTATCAAACGAGAGCTGGGCAGCGAGCGGGCTTATATTTACATTAATTTCGCTGACCAAGACCAGACGATTCACCTACCTGAGCCAATGATGATACAAGCCACTACGTTAAGTCAATATATCGCACACACCGACAGCCAAACCATCGTCATCGCGCGCTACGGCGGCCTACTCATGAAACCAATATCACGCTAATACAGCTGCGCCCACGACGCAACATATCTATTAAGTCCATTTGGGCCGAGCCGCCCTGCACCGATACACTTCAATCTCAACTGCTGACCCAAGCCATTGACCGCAAAGAACGCGGTTGGATCAGGACCACGCAGCACTCGTACCGCCCCCTCAATTGGCCGATCATTTAACTCAGCCTTACCGGCTACCGACACCCAGCCGATATAGAATAGCAACTTATCAAGCTTATCACCACCACCCTCAAACTCAGACTCCAGCACCCCATATTCATTCCAGCCGCCAGCAACTGGCATCTGAAATCGTGGCGTCCGTTTATCGACTGGTTTTTGGCCTTTGACTCCTGGCATGATAAGTACTTTCTTCGGATCAACAGCATCCGGGTCGACTTCGTGACATGACCATGGGCTGGAATGATTAATATCATACGCACACCCTCCAGCCGCTAGTAGCCGCAGTGGCGATATCGCTACGTCCGCCATTCGTTTTAATAGACCGTACGGGAGTGGCCGTAGTGGCGCTTCACTGTCAAATTGCTCTTTCATACTCGCCTCCTCCTTATAATAATCGTACCCTTGGGTACTTGTTATCACCGAGCATACCAGTGTCCATAATCTCCAGTCCGATCTGCGTTCCGTCAGGATGTACCGCAAAAAACTCTGTCTCTAGGTGTGCTGGACCACTCAACATTCGCACGTATTGATCATCGATTGGCAGACGATGGAGTATTGACTGCCTTACCTGACCACTCCCACGTTCACGCACTACCCAACCAATGTGAAACGGCGGCTTAGCCCGCAGCACGGCATAATGACGCCAGCCAACGAGCCCTGGCGCATGAAAAAGAAATGAAAAGTGGCCCGGTAGTAGCTCGTCTGTCTCACCATTCGTCGTCACCGTCAGCGCTGGATCTATCAGCGACGGATCAATATCACGCTGGCAATGCCACGGGTGGGTCTCCTGCATACTGTCTCGGCGAAAACCGCCCAATATAAACATCAGCGGCCGCATCGCTACGTCCGCCATTTTCGTCCATAACGGCAGGGGTTCAGGGCGAAGAGCTGAGTGATTGTGTTTGTCTCGCTGCTTCTCCATCATCACCTCACTGGCGTCAGTCACTTATCTCCTTACGGAAGTAAGTGAGGTGCGCACCCCCATAACTACGATTGTCCACCACAACAATTCCGTTCTGAATTGGCACCTCACCTATTCCTGAGTGTGATAATACCATATGTCCACCCGGTTTGAGAAGTCCCATCAGTCGCGAGACTGTGGAAAACTGCGGGTTGTGGTATGGCGGATCGGCAAAAATAATATCAAACTCCTCTGTTACGCTCATGCTTTCCAGCCAATTTGATACCGTTGTTTTTATTACAATAGATTGTTCATCAACACCCAAATTAGCTATGTTTTCGGCGATAACGCGCTGCGCAACTCGATCTCGTTCCACGAAAACCACTGACTCAGCACCGCGACTGAGCGCTTCCAAGCCAATCGCGCCACAGCCGGCAAAGGCATCCAGCACTCGCGCACCACGCACGGTTTTGCCTAGTGAATTGAACATCGCTGAGCGCACTCGCTCGCCCATGGGATGCGTCGTTGAGCCTGGCGGTGCTTGGATGAATCGTCCGCCAAATTTACCAGCGATGAGCTTAACGCGCACGCTGTTCCTCGGCCAGCCACACTGCACTCAGCCAGCCTAGCACCACCGCACGAATGATCAGCGGCATCAGTTGACGATTGGTCTGCCGCGCTAGCTCCGTTGTCCAGCCAGTCTTGGCGAACTTTTCATACATGGCCATATCCGCCACCTCGTGAACGCAGCCGAGATAAAACGCCCGAAAGCCCGCTCGTCGCACCTCCTCAATATCGTGCTGCTGCGGCAGGCCGGCGGCAAACCGTTGGTAGGCCACTACGCTGGCGACACCCGCCTCAAACGCCAGGTGCATAGTCATCACGCCCTTTGCGCCCCAAAATTCCCAGTTATTGCGCAGGGTTTTGAGCACCGTTTCGCCCGGCATGAGGCTCTTTTTGATCAGCGAATTACGAGTCTCCATACCTTCACCGCGCAGCTGGGCCAATTTCTCCTCCAGCGGAAAATGATGCGGTGGCGTCAAGCCATCGGTGATCGCATGCGCCATCCATGCTGCCTCAAACGCTGCTCGCTCACAGTTATCAGCATTGAGCGCCGCTGCGAGATTGGTGATATGTTGATCAACCATCTCGAGGAGCGCCACGTCATTCGGATCATGCGGGTCAATGAAGTGCCACGGCTCATCAACGGCCGGACTTTTCCGCTTGATACCGTCAGGACCATTATTACCCTCGAAATGCAAAATCTGCCTGCTTGACGGAAAGTTGCACCACGACGGCAATAGCTGCACGATATGCCGCCGCGCGACCCGATCAATTTTTTGATGAACACCCATCAGATTGCCTGACTTGGTGTGAAATGTGGTTCCTGAATACATACTTATCTCACTAATTTAGCGTGGTTAATCGCTGATAGCGACTGACGGCACGCGCCAGATGGTTATATTGTAGCAAATCCTGCCCCTCTTTGACAAAGCGTTCGGCCTCAGTTTGCGCACGGGCAATCAGCGGCGTGTCGCTCAGCGAGGCAATTTTTAGGTTCAATGCGCCATGTTGCGCTCGGCCGTAGATCTCGCCAGGACCGCGCAGTTTCAAGTCAACTTCCGCTAGATAAAAACCGTCTTGAGACTTCTCAATTTCCCTGAGGCGCTGGCTTGGCTTGTCATGGCTCGACATCATCAGATGACAAAAGCTCTGATGTTCACCACGGCCAACCCGCCCGCGCAGCTGATGAAGCTGGCTGAGCCCAAAATTATCGGCATTTTCGATGAGCATGACCGTGGCGTTCGGTACGTTGACGCCAACTTCCACCACCGTGGTACTCACCAGCATGTCAATATCACCGTCCGCGAATTGCTGCATAACCGCCGCTTTTTCCTCTGGCGGCAGTTTACCGTGTAGCAATCCGACCTGGCGATGACGAAACATCGTTTTCGCTAATTTGTGATATTCCGCCTCGACCGACTTTTTGTCATTGTCGGGATTATCATCAATCAATGGGCAAATGACATAGGCTTGGCGACCCTGGGCTAGCTCATGGTCAATGGTTTCATAAAGCTTCGGCGCTGAGGCTGGCGACCAAATTTTCGTTTGAATCGGCTGACGGCCAGCTGGCAGCTCGTCCAAAATCGAGATATCAAGTTCACCGTACAAGGTCAACGCCAAGCTCCGCGGAATCGGCGTAGCGGTCATGCTGAGGAGATGCGGCATGTGGTCTGACTTTTGTAGCAATGCCTGCCGCTGCTTGACGCCGAACCGATGCTGCTCGTCAATCACCACAAAACCGAGCTTATGGTACGCCACTTTTTCCTGAATCAGCGCGTGCGTACCAACCACCACGTTAATGTCACCATTTGCTAAATTGTCCAGCAGCTGCCGCCGCTGAGCGCCCTTGACGTGTCCTGTCAGCAGCGCCACTGACACGCCAAATGGCGCCAATAATTCATCCAGCGTTGTGGTGTGCTGAGCCGCCAAAATCTCCGTCGGCGCCATGATGGCCGTCTGAAAGCCAGCCTGCGCCACCTCCGCCGCCACCAGCCCGGCGACTACTGTTTTGCCTGAACCGACATCGCCCTGCAACAAGCGGTTCATCGGATGATCAGACTCCAAATCTTGCAGAATCTGCCAGGCGGCGCGGCGCTGCGCGTTGGTCAAGGGAAACGGCAGCTGCTCAACGAATTGCTTGACGACCGGCTGATTGAACGGGATACGCCAACCAGTCAGCTTGGTTTGCTCTTGCTTATTAAACTGCGCCGCCAAAATCATCTCAAACAACTCTTCAAACGCCAGCCGCTCACGACCGCGGGTAATTTCCTCGTGATTGTTGGGCGCGTGGAGAAACTTGACAGCTTCGGCACGGCTGACTAATGCTTGCCGCTGGACGATGTGCTCCGGCAGTGTTTCGGGCAAAAATTCCATGATGGGGCGCAAATTTTTCAG
This sequence comes from Candidatus Saccharibacteria bacterium oral taxon 488, assembly GCA_010202645.1. Classification (NCBI taxonomy): domain Bacteria; phylum Candidatus Saccharimonadota; species Candidatus Saccharibacteria bacterium oral taxon 488. The sequence goes on from CP047920.1 coordinate 493,762, forward strand.
CAAATCCTGCACGGTTTTAGGGCGGAGGTTTTTGATGGATTTGTAGACGGGATGGATGCCTGACGTATGGTGGACGTCGGATGTATCAGTTGACTTGGCGAGCTCGACCGATGGATTGCTGATCTGATAGCTGTTATATTGCATGCCAAATTGGCCGGAGAACATGAACTCGGCGTCGGATCTCAGCTGCGATTCGCGGTACGGCTGATTGAACCAAACGGCCTTGACCTTGCCAGAATCATCCGCCAGCACCGCTGTGGTAATCCTCAGGCCTCGGCGCACAATCCGCGTCGAAATCGACTCGCAGCGCGCCCGCACCGTCACCTTGCCCGGCTGAAGATCGGCGATGTTGACCGCCGCTGAATAATCATCATACGCCCGCGGCAAAAAATCCAAGGCGTCCGCCACCGTCTCCAGACCCGCCGCCGACAGCGCTTGGGCGGTTTTGGGGCCGACGCCTTTGATGTGTTCCAGTGGGGTTGTTAGTTTCATTGCACTCGACTGAGCGCCTCAGCCTGCAGCGCCTCGAATAGCTGCTTGAGGGCGTCTTGTACTCGTGTATAGTCCTCTTCTGGATTTGTCGTCTCTTCATGCCACTGTATATAGAATTTTAGCTTTGGCTCAGTACCACTCGGGCGAATCGTAATACGGCGGCGTGAATCACCACACTCAAATACCAGTACATTACCCTTGACGCAATTAATTGCCGTGGTCGCCCCATCAGCTGCCGTTCGCACCAGTGTCTGATAGTCGGACACTGCGGACACTACCTGATCGCCAATCATCTTTGGTGGATCGGTGCGCAGTGAGTTCATAATCTGCTGCATCGTTGCGAACCCTTCGGCACCCGGATAGATGGCGACTTCGAGCCGCTCCACATACAACCCAACTTCACGATACAGCTCCATCAGCTTATCAACGAGCGTTTTTCCCTGCTGCTTGAGCTCAGCCGCATATTCTGCGAGTGCCAGCGCACCAACCGCACCGTCTTTATCACGAGCATAGTCGCCCTTGAGCAGGCCATAACTTTCCTCACCACCCAGCACAAACACCTCATCAGTGCCTTCTTTCTGGCGAATAACTTCACCGATATACTTAAAGCCAATCAGCAGGTCGCCGTAGCAGGTAGCACCATAGCTGTCTGCCAGTGCCTTCATCATATCAGTTGTAACGATGGTCTTAACGATGTAATGCTGCGGGGTGACGCCGCCTCGCTCTTGCAATTTCCGGAGGGCATAATCAGTCGCAAGTGCGGCGGATTGATTACCGGTGAGATAGATTGGTTGGCCATGATGATTCACAATTACACCAATTCGATCAGCATCGGGATCGTTGGTAATCGCAATATCAGCCGACGTTTCCATCATCCGTGCAACAACCATGTCATTGGCGGCGCGCTCCTCGGGATTGGGCTTACGATTAGCAATTGTTGGGAAATTACCATCCGGCACCATCTGCTCATCGACCGTCGTAATCTGAGTAAATCCAGCCTGACGCAATACCGGTAGGACATTAGTCTGCCCCGCACCATGGAGCGGTGAATAGGCGATTATCAAATCACGCTCCTGGCCATCAGCTTGCGCTAACACCGCCGTATAATACGCCTCGTCAACATCCTGACCGATAATGGTAATCTTGCCCTCGGCCACCGCCGCCTCAAAATCCGGCTCGGCTAACACCTCGGTCACCGCTGCTGCCGCATCCAAGATGCCTCGGTCATGCGGTGGCACTACCTGCGCACCATCGTCCCAATACGCCTTAAAGCCGTTATCGGTCGGTGGATTGTGGCTGGCCGAAATCACAATTCCGACAGCACAGCCAAGGTGTCGTACGGCGAAACTCAGCTCTGGAGTCGCCCGAAAGCTATCAAAAATATATGTCTTAAATCCATTGGCGGCACACACCCGCGCGGTGTATTGGCTGAGTTCTGGTGAGGTCAAGCGCGTATCACACGCGATGACCACACCTTTTGCTGGTGCATCAGGATCAAACTGCTGAGCATAGCGACACAGTGCTTGCGCCGATTCACCAATCGTGACGCGATTGATGCGGTTTGAGCCGACTCCCGTTGTGCCGCGTCGACCGCCAGTACCAAACTCAATTACCTTGAAAAATGCGTCTTCCAGATCTTGCCACTGCTCATTTGCAATCATCTGCTCTAGCTCTACCTTGTATTCGGCATATTTCGATTCTGTTAGCCAACGCTCGATGTTTGCTGCTGCTTCTGCTGATACGTGTTGCTTGACTGAGTCCATGACTATTCTCCCTCCATAATTAATACAAACGTATTTTTACCTTTTTTCAATAACGACGTGGTGTTGATAGCTTGGTCTTCGGCGAGTCTTTCGCCGTTGAGGCTGATGGCGCCAGATTTGAGCAGGCGCCTGGCCTCGCCGTTGGAGCTGACCGCGCCAGAAACCACCAACGCTTCGATGACACCGACGCCGACATCAACACGTGGAATTTCTTTGGCCAGGGTATCCAAGTCGTCGTCTGACAATTGCCGGAAATCGCCGCCGCCAAACAATACTTCCGTCACCCGCTCCACTGATTCGCGCCGATTGACGCCGTGAACGATGTCGGTGACTTCGCGCGCCAAGACTTTTTGAGCTGAGCGCGCACCTCGATTGACGGCGTGGTTTTCAGCGATGGCTTCAATAGTGTCGCGATCAAGCATGGTGAAAATCTTCATGTATTCAATGGCGCTTTCGTCATCAACGTTCAGCCAGAATTGATAGAACTTGTACACGCTGGTTTTATTTTCGTCCAGCCACACGGCACCACCTTCGGATTTGCCAAATTTGCGCCCAGTTGACTTGTTGATGAGTAGCGGCGCAGTCATGGCGTAGACTTCGGCATTTTCTTTTTTGCGGATCAATTCCACGCCTGAGAGCAAATTACCCCACTGGTCGGAACCGCCGATTTGCAAATTAACACCGTGATGTTTGAACAGATGCCAGAAATCATAACCCTGCAGCAAGGTGTAGGTAAATTCAGCAAAGCTCAACCCCTTGCCGTTAGCGATACGTGCCTTAAAAAACTCCCGCGTCGTTAACTCTGCCATGTTGAAATTCTTGCCAATGTCGCGGAGGAACGGTAATAGCTCCAGATTACCCAACCAGTCCGCATTATCCACTAGGGTAAAATCGCGTCCAGCAAAAATTTGCGATACCTGGGCTTTCAAGGCTCGTTTATTGTGCTCAATCTCTGCATAAGAAAGCAGACTCCGCTCCTCGGTGTCGCGCATATCACCAATCATGCCTGTGCCGCCACCAACCAGCAAAAACACCTTGTGACCGCGCTCCAAAAAATGCCGCACCATCATATAGACCGCCAGATGCCCGACATGCAAACTGTCCGCCGACGGATCTGTCCCCAAATAGAGCGTAAAATTTCCCGAATCGATACGCTCATCATCGGTGAATGTCGCTTGATTCCAAAACCCGCGCCACTTTAGCTCCTCTGATAATTGCATATTCCTCCTTTTCTGGTTATTAGTATAGCAATTTTATGATTGAAGCGAAACATAGGCGTGATATAATGATAGTGTGAACGAGAAACCCTCAGATAAGCAGTCGGGCTCCAGCGCCAAACCAGCGCCGTCACGTCCGCATCCAAAGCCGGCAAAACGGCTAAGTGTCTATGCAAACTTGGCGAATAAGCGTCGACTAAAGAAGGATAAGCGCTCCCGCGAAAAAGCGGAGTACCTGGCAAGCCTACCAAAGCACCCTGTCAAGCGGTTCTTTTACCGCCTCCACCCCAAGCGCGTCTTTCGCTATTGGTTCTCAAAGCGCGGCGGCTTAATGGCGCTCAAGATCCTTGGCGTCGCCATTGTTGCGGTGATTATCCTGATCGGCGGCCTGTTTGCTTACTTCCGTAAAGACCTCGACAAGATCCGCCCGGGTGAACTCGCCAAGCGCGTCCAGACGACAGTCACCAAGTATTATGACCGCAACGGTGCGCTACTCTGGGAAGATAAGGGTACGGATAATTATAAGCTAGTGGTTGAGGCTGATAAAATTAGCGATTATCTCAAGAAAGCAACCATCGCCATCGAGGATCGTGATTTTTATAAGCACCACGGCATCAGCGTCAGTGGACTGACCCGTGCTATGTTTAGCACGGCATCGGGTCGACAGGTGCAGGGCGGCTCGACGCTGACACAACAGCTCGTCAAGCAAGTCTTCTTTGCTGATGACGCCGATAAACGTGGCCTTAGTGGTATTCCACGCAAGATCAAGGAAATCATCCTGGCGATCGAAGTTGAGCGCATGTACAACAAAGAGCAAATTCTCACGCTCTATCTCAATCAAGCACCATACGGCGGTCGGCGCAATGGCGCAGAATCAGCTGCTCAAACATACTTTGGCAAGTCCGCCAAGGATCTCACTCTGGCCGAGGCAGCGCTGCTAGCTTCAATTCCGCAAAACCCGAGCACGTTCAATCCGTACAATGTCGCTGGCCGCAAGATGCTGTTGTCGCGCCAGCACACGACGCTGGACTACATGCTGGAACAGGGCTACATCACTGAAGCGCAGGCCAAAGAAGCCAAGCAGTATCCGATCCTTGACAAGATCAAGCCCGAGACCGAACAGCTAGCCGGCATCAAGGCGCCGCATTTCGTGCTCATGGTGCGCAATCAACTGGAGCGTGAACTCGGTAAAGCGGTCGTTGGTCGCGGCGGACTAACTGTCAAGACGACACTGGATTGGAGGATTCAGGAGAAGCTCGAAACAGAGATGAAAGCCTTCTTTGACTCAGGCCGTCCGGGTCGAGTGCGCATTAGTAACGGCGCGGCAACGGTTGAGGACACACAGACTGGACAGATTGTCGCCCTCGTTGGCAGTCGTGATTTTAATTATGCTGGCTTTGGACAGGATAATGCCGCCACCGCCTTTATCCAGCCGGGTTCGACCATCAAGGCTTTCGACTACGCCAAACTGTTTGAGAATCGCGGCAGTAATCAGCAAAATTACGGCTCAGGCTCAATCCTCAGCGACGAGAACATAGACAAGATTTATGGCGCCAAGCTGAACAACTGGGACCGACGATTTATGGGAAGTATTTCTATTCGCCGCTCGCTAGCGCTTTCCCGTAATATCCCAGCGGTCAAGGCAATGTACATCGCAGGTAACGGCTCACCAAAACCAACCGTTGACTATATTCACAACATGGGTAATACCAATTATTGCCAACAAGAAGAAGCGGCCGGCGGCTACGGACTGTCAGCAGCCATTGGCGCCTGCGGTACGAAGCAGACCGAGTTAGTGAATGCTTATGGCACCTTTGCCCGCATGGGTGTCGCCAAACCAAGCACCAACGTCCTCGAGGTAACCAACAGCCAGGGCGATACGCTAAAGAAATGGAAAGACGAGAGCAAACAGGCAACCGACCCGCAAGTCGCCTACATCATCAATGATATCTTGGGTGACGCGGACGCGGCGCGTGACTTGCACGGTTACGGTGCAATGAATGTGCCTGGCGTTAGAACCGCCGCCAAGACTGGTACCACCGACAAAAACGGCCACGCCAAGGATGTCTGGATCGTTAACTATAGCCCGGCGCTGGTCATGGGTATGTGGCTCGGTAATTCCGACACCAGCACCATCAACACCCCGAACTCGGCCTTTGGTATGCCGGTGGTGCGTAACGTCATGTCATTTGCTCACAACGAGGTCTATGCCAAACAAGGCAAATGGAAGCCAAATGATTGGTTCAAGCGACCAAATGGTATCCAACAGCAAGGCAAAGAGCTCTATCCATCGTGGTGGAATAAAAAACAGGGCGAGACCACTGAAAAGATTAAGTTTGACCGTGTCTCCAAGAAAAAGGCGACAAATTGTACGCCAGCTGACGCCATCGAGGAAATTGAGGTCACCAAGACCATTGACCCGCTCACTAAGAAACCATCATACTCAGCGCCTGAAGGTTACGACGCCAACGCTGATGACGATAAGCACAAATGTGACGACGCCAAGCCGAGTGTCAGCCTATCGCTTTCTGGCTCTGGCTCCAGCCGCACCATCACCGCCCGCGCCACCAACGGCACGTTCCCGCTCACCTCGATTGACATCCTCGTTGATGGTCGCAGCGTCAAAAGCGAGTCGATCTCCGGTAGTGGTGGCAGTGTTTCGGTCGATATCAGGGTCAGTAGCCCAGGTCGGCACACCATTCAGGCGATCGCCCGCGACGAAGGCTACTATACTGCATCAGACAGCGGCAGCTTCTCGGTAGGCAGCAGCTCAAGCTCCGACTAATCCGCCTCTCTTTCCCCCTGTGACACATAAAAACCAGACCGCTTCAGTCTGGTTTTTACTTCTTCTTAGTCTTAGCGACTATTGCTCATTAACCATCCGGATCAAGTCAGCCTCGCGCTGCGCCTGGGTCTTGGGGCGAGCCGAACGGTGACCTTGAGCTGCGGCGCGCGAGGCATCGGGTTTCGCCGCCTTGCTGGTCTGCGGCCGACGACCCGTGGAGCGCTGCTTGGGTTGTTTGGGGGCAGCTTGAGCTGGTGACTGTTGCGCCGCCTCTTTTGCTTCTTTTGGCTCGGCGCAAACCTTCGCAAACATCATCTTGCCAGCGTCGGTCTGTAGGCTACGAATAATTTCAATGCGTTTTTTCTGACCCAAGAACTTTTTGGCTTGCTCAACCACCACCATCGTACCGTCATGCAAGTAACCAACCGCCTGATGAGAATCCTGACCTTTTTGCGTCAATTCAAGCACCAGCTCATCGCCAGGCAAATAGCTCATCCGCAAACTCTTGGCCAGCTCATTAATATTGAGGATCTGAATGCCTTCGACTTGCGCCACCTTGTTCAGGTTGTAGTCCAGCGTCAAAATAGCAGCATTCATTTCCTTGGCGAGTTGCAACAGGCGGTTATCAACGCCCTCAGGAATGCGCGTTGCGTCATCAAGTAACGTAAACGAGCCACCCAACACATCTTTTAATTCCTTCATGGCGTCCATACCAAAGCGGGCACGTTCGCGCTTAGCATGATCAGCGCCGTCGGCCAACAGTTGCAATTCTGTCAGCACACTACGCGGCACGATGATCTGCCCCAGTAAGAACCCAGTTTTTGCCAGATCAACCACCCGGCCGTCCATCAACACCGAGGTGTCGACCAAAATTGGCAACTGCGTGCCGCTGCCTGCGTGCCGCCGCGGCTTAACCAGCAGATATATCTCCGCCATGATGGCCAGCAGCATGATAATGATGAGAAGTTCAATTGTTTTTTCCATAATAATTTCCTTTTATATAATAACGTTATTGTAAATAATCAATCAGCGCCTGGCGTAAATCGCCGACGCCGCGCACAAATGCATCCTTGTGAGTTTTTGGCGCAATGGCGTAGGTGAAACCGAGCTTCTTGGCCTCTTTGACGCGGACGTGCCAGCCTTGAGCCGAGCGCACTTCACCACCCAAACCGACTTCGCCAAACACCACCGCTTCGTCGCTGAGCTTACGGCCAGCTGAGGCTGAGGCAATGGCCATGGCGACCGCCAAGTCCGCCGCTGGATCGCTCAGTTTCAAGCCGCCAACCACGTTGATGTAAATATCTTTGTCGGAGAGATCGAGCTTGGTGCGCTTTTCTAGCACCGCCACCAACAAGTTCAAGCGATTGAGATCAAAGCCGCTGGCCGCGCGTTTGGGATAGCCAAAATTCGTCGGGTTGACCAATGCCTGAATCTCCACCAATAGCGGCCGCGCGCCCTCCATGGTCGCGAGGACGATGGAGCCGTCGAGATTTTGCCGTTCCGATAGCAAACTAGCTGATGGATTAGCCACAATCTGTAAGCCGTCCTCGTGCATTTCAAAAATTGCCGCCTCATTGGTCGAACCATAGCGGTTTTTCTGCGCCCGCACCACCCGGAACCCGCCGTAGCGGTCGCCCTCAAAGTTCAATACCACATCAACCAAATGTTCCAGGACTTTCGGCCCAGCAATTGAGCCTTCTTTGGTGACGTGACCGACCAAAATCACCGCGGTGTTTGCGGCCTTGGCAGCGCGAATGATGACGTTGGATGAGTTGGTGATTTGACTGACCGAGCCTGGCGCTGAGGCAATTTCTGCGAGCGACAATGTCTGTATGGAATCGACAATCACCAAGTTGTACTGGCCAGTCTGGATGGAGGCGGCGATGTCCTCGGCGCTGTTACTGGACGCCAGCTGCAGATTTTCTGAATCAACCGCACCCAACCGCTCAGCCCGCAATTTAACCTGCGACACTGACTCTTCGCCGCTAACGTACAGCACCGGCTGCTGCCGGGCGATGAATGCCGCCACTTGCGCCAGCAGGGTACTTTTACCAATCCCTGGCTGCCCCGCCACCAGCACCACGCCGCCTGGCAAAAAGCCACCGCCAAGTACCGCGTCGAGGTCAGCAATGCCGGTTGCCAGCCGCGCTTGCTTGGCTTCGGCGGCCGTCTCGCTGAGCCTGAGCGTGGTGAGCGCCTTGCCCTTGCCGCTGCTACGCGCTACCGCCGACGCGCCGGTGTCAACTGGCAATTGCTCAACCAGCGAATTCCACTCGCCGCAATTGTCGCACTTGCCGACCCATTTCGGATAGCTGGCGCCGCATTGCTGGCAGATAAATTGCGACTTTGCTCGGGCCATTATTTAACCACCTTTTGACTATCGAGGCTTTGGTTTAGCTGATCAATCTTGCGCCCCAGTGCGTTTAATTTTTCAACGTCAGTGTTATAGGCATCGACCTTGTCCTGGATGGTTTGCTGTTCACGACGAAGCGCCAGGCCACGCTGGCTCAGCCGGGTTCGCTCAGCCTGAAACTCAGCTTGTGTCTGAAAACCGCCCGTCGTCGCGCGCTGATTAAATGCTGCTACGTCTTGGTTATAGGCACTAATGCGTGCACTGTATGACGTCGTTAGCTGCTCAATTTCGCGCTTTCGCCTGGCGAGACTAGCCGCCAGCGCATCGGCCTCGGCCTCGGCGCTAGTGAACTTTTGATTATACTGGGCATGCAATTTTAGTAGCGCCGCTCGATTGCTAAAGTACTCAGCATAGTGCGCCTCCAGCTCCGACCCGAGATCAGCAAACTCTGTACCCAAAATTGAATGCAGCTCATTGGCGCGCGTACCCGGCTGAGCACGCTCATAATACGCCATCCGCTCCTCCAGCTTTTTGGTCTTGACCTTGGCGTAAGCCGCCTCCAGTAGCTCGCCCAGCCGCTGGCGCTGCTCCGCCGAATAGCGCGACCACGCCACGTGCAGCATTTCGTGAGCCGCCGTCACCTCTTTGATACCGTCTAGCTCCGCGTTCTGCACGTTATAAATGTGAATGGTCTCTTTGGCGTGGGCGTAACAGCCGACGATCGGGCTGGCCTGTTCGACACGACGGCAATCGTGATTAAACTGCGTGGCGTTTTCTAGTCGCGGCTGCGCGAGATAAAAGCTAAATTTGGCCTTGTCAGTCATCGTTGCCCGTTGCGCCAATGTTGCTATGTCCTGGCTCGGTTGATACTGCCAGACCCTGATATGATCCAGCACTAGCTGGCGATTGAGTACCAGCCAGCTACCGCCGGCCACCAGCCCCACAAACACCACGACGCCGAGGAGATTACGCAGCCGTAACATTGATCACTACCTCACGATTTTTCGTGGTTGCCACCAACACCGCACCGGGACGGGCCTGGTCGGATAACAAGACGTCACTGAGCGGATCGGCCAACATCGTCTGAATCGTCTGCCGAAGCACCCGTGCCCCTCGCTGTTCATCAAATCCGTTGTCTATGATACAACGTTTAGCGGTCGGCGTGATGACCAGCGTCATCTGCTGCGCCTGCACTGCCGCCTTGAGCTCGCTCACAAGATTATCAAAAATCTTGCCCACCACCGGCCGAATCAAACGCTTGAAATGCACCACCGCATCAAACCGCCCGATTAGCTCCGGCCGCAGTAACTCCTCCAGCTCGCGACGCGCCGCTCGAGCGTTGCGCTCATTCACATCGTCCGCCCGTGAGGTATCGTCACTGTGCGAGCCAAAGCCCAGCTCACCGTCGCGCACCATCGCCTCGGCGCCAACATTGCTGGTCAAGATCACGATCGTCTGGCGAAAACTCACCGACCGACCGCGCGAATCGCTCAGCTTGCCGTCTTCTAAAATCTGTAGCAGCAAGTTCAGTACATCCGGATGCGCCTTCTCAATCTCATCAAACAGCACCACGCTGTACGGCTGCCGGCGAACTTTGTCGGTCAATTTGCCGCCCTCATCATAGCCAACATAACCAGCCGGTGCGCCAATCAACTGACTGGCCGTATGCCGCTCCGAGAACTCACTCATGTCAATCTTGATCAAACTATTGTCGCCGCCAAACACTTCCCGCGCCAATACGCGAGCTAGCTCCGTCTTGCCCACACCAGTCGGCCCGAGAAAAATGAACGACCCAAGTGGCCCTGACCGCCGATTTAGCCCGGCCCGCGCCCGGCGAATGGTTCGCGCCAGTGTCGCCACGGCCTTCTCTTGACCAAGCACCGACCGGCCCAGCCGCTGTTCCAGCGCCGCCAGGTCTTTGCGCTCATTCACCGTTACTTTTTCCGCCGGTACACCAGCCATCGCCGCCACCGCTCGCCGTACGTCATCCTCGGTCAGTTCCGGCAGTACCGAATCATCAGCCGGCAGCTGCTTGGCCTGCTGCTCCAGTTGTTTGATGCGAACCTTTAGCTCAGCCGCGCGTTGATATTGCTCAGCCTCGACCGCTGCATCAAGCTTGCCCGCCAGCTGCTTGATCCGCCGTGCTAGCTGTTGCTGTTTGGTTGGCTTGGCTGGCCGTTGCGTATTAACCAGCGCCGCCGCCTCATCGAGTACGTCAATCGCCTTGTCCGGCAAATGACGCTCCGTCACGTAGCGCTGACTGAGGGCCACGCTCAGCTCGATCATCTCATCAGAAATCCGCAGTCGATGATGTGTCGCCAGCCGACCCGCTAGCGCCCGCACCATGGTCACGGCTGCCTGCTCGTCTGGCTCGGCCACGGTCACCGCTTGAAACCGCCGACTGAGGGCCGCATCTTTTTCGATGTGCTTGCGGTATTCGTCAAATGTCGTTGCGCCGATCACCCGTACCTCACCACGCGCCAACGCTGGCTTTAGGACGTTCGCCGCATCCATCGACCCCTCGGCCGAGCCAGCCCCGACCAATAAATGCAGCTCATCAATGAACAACATAATCTCCTGATGATTACGCGCTGCGGCCACCACTTTTTGTAAGCGCTCCTCAAACTGGCCACGAAACTTTGTGCCGGCGACCATAGCCGTCAGGTCAAGCTGAATCAGCCGCTTGCCGACCAAAAACTCCGGCACCTTCCCCGCTGCGATGCGCTGTGCCAATCCTTCGACCACTGCGGTTTTACCGACGCCCGGCTCGCCGATCAGCGCTGGATTATTTTTGCCGCGCCGCCCAAGCACTGTGATCAGCCGCTCTGTCTCGACTTCCCGACCGACCACTGGATCAAGCAGTCCGCTCCGCGCTCGCTCCGTCATGTCAACTCCATACTGATCAAGGAGCTTGAGATCGGCCGACCGACGAGCATGCGGCGCCGCACCTTCCTTCGACTCGTCCTGTATGGCCTCCAGCTGCTGCCGATCAAATACGTCCTCTAGTGTACCGCGCAGCTCCTCCAGATCCACATTCATATCACTGAGTAGCTTTGTCGCCCGCGCCTTGTGCTGCAACAGCATACTATAAACAATGTGCTCAGTGCCGATGCGCTCCTGCCCAAACTCCGTCGCTAGCTGCCAAGCCGTCCGTATCGTCTCCAGCACCTCGGCGTTCATACCTTTGTGAACAACCACCACCACGAACGACTGCGCGGTTAAGCCTAGAGCCAACTCCGCTCGATCCAGCGTCACACCACTCTCCGCCAAAATCTTCGCACCCAGCGATGAATTTTGCGCCAGCACGCCGAGCAGCACATGCTCAGTACCAACATATGGACTGCCGCTATTATGCGCCAGCAGCCCGGCACGCTCTAAGCTGGCCTTGGCGGTATCAGTCAGCCGAGATTCCAATTCAGAAAAATCTTCCGGCATATCGCCCTCCTTTCGTTTTTGGCGATTGTCAGAAAGCAGCCTATTCTGCCACCTCCTCAACTACGCTCATCAAACTGTCCTCGATATTTTTGCGAGGTTTTGCTTCAGGTTTAACAGCCGCCTTCGCCTCAATGTCCAGTTCATAGCCAGTCAGACGTGATGCCAAGCGAACATTCTGCCCAGCCCGGCCAATAGCCACTGATTGCTGATCCTCGCTGACGTAGACCGTTGCTCGCTTTTCATCTTCATTAACCGTCACACTCAGTACTTCTGCTGGACTCATGGCATTCGCGATAAAACCAGCTGTATCCTCCTCGAACGGAATGATGTCAATTTTTTCCTGCTCGCCAATTTCATTCATCACCGCCTGAACACGCGTCCCGTGACCACCGACAAAGGTACCGACTGGGTCAACACCCGGCAATGCCGATGCAACCGCCAATTTGGTGCGGCGACCAGCCTCGCGGGCAATGGCTTTGATCTCCACGGCGCCCGTTTCCATCTCTGGCACTTCCTGGCTGAACAAGAACCGCACAAATTCTTCATTGCCGCGGCTCAAGATCAACTGCGGACCGCGACCTTCGCGCTCAATGTCCTTGATATATACCTTGACGCGGCGACCAACACCGTAGTATTCGCCAGGGATTTGCTCAGACTGCGGCATGATGCCGACTGCCTTGCCCAGCTCGATTCGCACCACGCGCGGCTCAACCCGCTGAATCGTACCAGTCACCACTGTGCCAATCTTATCTTCAAATTCCGCCAGAACCACTTCGCGCTCTGCCTCGCGCAGCCGCTGCAAAATCACTTGCTTGGCGGTCTGGGCTGCCACCCGGCCAAACGTCGTCACGTTGTGAGTCTCGACTGTCACTTCACTGCCCAGTTCAGCCACCGGATCAACCGTCTTAGCCTCGTCGAGGCTCATTTGATTGACGTCATTTTCGACTTCTTCAACCACAGTTTTGACGACTGATACCACAGCCGTGCCGCTGTTGATGTTGAGGCTAGCGCGCACCAATTGCTCGCGCGTGCCGTTATCACGCCGCCACGCTGCGGCGATGGCCTGCTCGATCACCTCCAAAACCGCTTCTTCTGGCAGGTTCTTTTCCTCGGCAATTGTCCGCACCGCCAACGTCAACTGCTTGATATTCAAATCTTCCATACTAGCTCCTTTACGCTATTTTTATTATACTACGTTTCATTGCAAACGCCCAAGAGACGAAAAACTCCGACCTGATTGGCCGGATATGTCAGTAGTGTAGCATACCCAGCCGGGCGACGTCAAGTTTAGTCATCTCATTTACCCATGTTAGCCTGTGAACGGGTATACGTATCTAACAGAGGTGGGAGCTCATAGCTATTCACAATCTTGACAAAAAGCATTGACATTTTCTACTAATAGTGATATATATATATCAGCCTTTTGACAACTTACCGTAAGTTTTGTCAACTGCGCTTCGCTACCGCAGGTCGGATACCTACGGTGGCTTGAGGCGCGGAACGGCCGCACCTCAACAAGTGGAAAGGGGTACCTCGTGCTTGAGGTTTTGCTTGTTATCATTGTCGTCTTCACCGCCGCAGGGGCAAGTCTGGCGATTGCCGCGTCGGGAGATACCTTTGTCAGACTCTCAGGAATGGCTATGGCGACACTAGGTATCACGGCGTTTTGTAGAATAGGCACGCTACTAGAAAGAGGAAGGGCTACCCCGCCGTGGCTAGAACCCTTTTTCAGACCATTCGCTGATGTGCCAGACTATTTCACCGTGGCCGGCCTCACAGCTGCAGGGACTATGGCCGTCGCGGCCATAGTTGCACTGGTGGATGACTACATCCACCTCCCCCGACGCAAGAAAGGAGGAAGACTCTAAAACTGAGGTGCGGGGGCGGGATTGACACGATTTTTCGTATCTCCCGCCCCACTCACATCACTGAACTTATGCTATAGAACTTATGACATCGCTGGCTGCTGGAGGTAGTGGCCGACGTCCGCTACTAGCTCGACCAGGCGATTAGAGTACCCCCACTCGTTATCATACCAGACCATGATTTTCACCATATTGCCACCAACGACCTTGGTCAGTGACAGGTCAACGATGCCGGAATGTGAATTACCGATAAAGTCGCGGCTGACCAGCGGCTCTTCACTGACGCCCAAGATCCCTTGATAGAAACTATCAGCGGCGGCTTTCTTGAACGCCTCATTCACCTGCTCGACCGTCACGTCGCGCCGTAGCAGTGCCGTCACGTCACTGAGCGACACCACCGGCGTCGGTACGCGGACACTGAGGCCGTCGAACTTGCCGGTTAGCTGCGGCAGGGTTTTCGTCACGGCGATGGCCGCACCGGTGGTTGTCGGCACGATGTTCTCGGCCGCGTTGCGACCCTCGCGCAGATCCTTGGCCGGCGCGTCCTGCAGGCGCTGGCTGGCAGTGTAGCTATGCACCGTCGTCAGCATTGATTTTTCCACGCCAAACTCCGCATCCAGAATTGCCATCACCGCGCCCAAACTATTGGTCGTACAGCTGGCGTTAGAAATGATTGGTGTTGCGCCCTTGATCTTGCTATCATTCGTACCGAGGACAATGGTATCAACGCCGTCAGATTTAGTCGGCCCGCTGATAACCACGCGCTTAGCGCCGGCAGTCAAGTGCTTGCCCGCACCGTCTTTATCAGTAAAAAACCCGGTCGATTCAATTACTACATCAACATCCATCTCACCCCACGGCAAGTTTGTTGGATCCTTTTCCGCCAGCACTTTGACAGGTTTCCCGTCAACAATGAGTTCATCCTCTGTAACATCAACCCGGCGACCATATTCCCCGTAATTACTATCGTGTTTGAGCAGGTACGCCAGCGTCTTGGTATCTGTCAAGTCATTGATCGCTACGATCTCCACGTCGCTGCGCTCACGTGCGATCTTAAAGGCGCTGCGCCCAATCCGTCCAAAACCATTAATTGCTATTTTCGTTATCGCCATACAAGTATCCCTCCCGAGTAGCATTAGCTTTTTCCTAATTATACTACAAAGTTGTATAATGAAACCATGACGCGCGAGGAATTACTACATCTGGCGGCACCGCAGTACGATGAAGTGCCAGTACTGGTGTTAGATAGCGCCATTGACTACGCTACCAAAAAACACGCCGGCCAAAAACGCAAGAGCGGCGAACCCTACATCACACACCCGCTGGCAGTGGCTGGGATTTTAGTGGAATGGGGTATGGATATCGACACGGTGATCGCTGGCGTGCTGCATGATACGGTCGAGGATACCGATGCGACACTGGATGAATTAGAAAGTTTGTTTGGCCGCGACATTGCCTTTCTGGTTGACGGCGTAACCAAGGTTTCGCAGGCGCGTGCTGGTATGCGCAGCCTTGATAGCTATTTGCCGCACACCAAGGACAACCTCGCCAAACTGATGATCGCGGTTGGCGAGGACATCAGGGTGATTATTATCAAGCTGGCGGATCGGCTGCATAATATGCGCACGCTTCAATATATGCCGCGCGACAAGCAGAAGAAAATTGCTCGCGAGACGATCGAGGTATTTGCGCCGTTGGCAGATCGGCTGAATATGGGGCGCGTCCGCGTACAATTAGAAGAGCTCAGTTTCCGATTCTTGATGCCCAAGGATTTCCAGCGCACCAAGAGCCTGATGGATAGCCGCCTAAAGAAAAGCCAGCGTAAACTCGCCAAGGTCCGCCGCGACGTTACGGCGCGCCTCCAGAGCGAGGGTCTGCAGTTCGAGATGGATGGCCGGGTCAAAAGCGTGTATAGCTTGTTTAAGAAGCTCGACCGTGTTGGCGATATTGATAAGATTTACGACCTCATCGCCCTACGCATCATCGTTGATGATTTAGCGACTGGCTATCTGGTATTGGGCGTACTGCATGAGATGTACCAGCCGCTGTACGAGCGCATCAAAGATTACGTTGCCAATCCCAAACCGAACGGCTACCAGAGCTTACACACGACAGTCCAGACGCCGACCGGGCAGATCGTCGAGTTCCAGATCCGCACCCGAGATATGCACGAGTATGCCGAGCGTGGTTTGGCGGCCAGCTTTCATTACAACGAGCAAAAGATGTCTGACGCCTACCGGCAGGGGCGAATCGCTGCGCTACCGACGGATTTGGCGTGGATTCGCGACCTGCAGGAGACGGCAGCTCGGGCCCGCGAAGGCAAGGCCTTTGATTCAGAAAAATTCCGCATGAAGTTGTTTAAGGATCGGATCTTTGTCTATTCACCCAAAGGTGATATTTACGATTTGCCGCGCGGCGCCTTCCCGCTGGATTACGCATATCGCATTCATTCCGACATTGCAGCACATGCCAGCGGATTTAAGGTCAATGGCGTCATGAAACCATTTACCTATGAATTACAACACGGCGACGTCGTCGAAGTCTTGACCAGCAAATCCGCCAAACCCAAACCAGCCTGGCGCGACATGGTCATCACGCCGCATGCCAAGACTAAACTACGCATGCAATTATCAAAAAGCGGCGGCGTACTAGCACATCTAACCGGCTTAACTGACGGCGTTTCGTCGCTGTTTCGACGGTAAGCAAAACACTCACCCTCATACCAGAGACTGTGGCAGCCGCGACGCCTCCTCCGCCAGAGACTGTGAAACGTTCGCGAGTAGCGGACGTTTCAGCCGAACGCTCGCGAGAAATCTCCAGTGGAGATTTGAGCGAAGAGTGTGCTCTGGCGGAGGACGGTGGAGCGGCTGCCGTGGTTCGGCTTCCAGCCGTCTCCTCCAAGTCGAATGCATCCGGCAACGGCCGTCCGCAGAGCTATCGACTTGCCAGAAAGGCTGACGGTCACATCGCAACAAATACGCATACCAGATTTTTGGTGAGACGCGATGTCGCTTTGCTTTACAAGATAGTATTACGCCTGCTCGTTCCAGCGCTCAATCGCTGCCGCCACAACCTGCTTGGCAGCATCAACGCCGGCAAATTCTTTGACAATGGTCGAACCTGGCTTTTTCAGATCCTTATAGTGATTAAAATGAAATTCAATTTGCTTAATCAGCTGCGCCGGCAAATCCTCCAGCGACTGAATGGCGTTACCATTATGGCGATCGTCGCTCGGCACCGCGATAATTTTATCATCAACCTCATCGTCATCGACAAACTTCATCACGCCAAGGATTCGCGCCTCGACCACCAGCCCAGTCGTTAGCGGCGTGTCTGTTACCAACAGCACATCCAACTCATCGCCGTCCTCATCCAATGTCTGCGGAATGAAACCATAATTAGTCGGTTTGGCAAAAATCGCCGGATCAACCCGGTCCAGCCGCATAACGCCAACTTTCCGATCCCATTCAATTTTATGATTTGACCCAGCCGGAATCTCCACGACAACGGTGATTTCGCCGTCCTGATAGTTTCCCGGGGTTAATACTTGATTAAAATCCGCCATGATCTACTCCTCTCTGGCTTTTTCTTGTAAATATTCACGAATCTGCAAGGCTGCGACCGCACCCTCGCCGACCGCCGAAGCAATTTGCATGGTTGCGCCCGAACGTACGTCGCCCGAGGCAAAGACGCCGGGGACATTGGTGTGCAAATGTTCGTCGGTGATGATGTGTCCGCCGAGGTCCAGTTCAACACCTGAGTCTGCCAAAAACTGTGTGTTCGGAATCAAGCCGATAAAGACAAACAAACCGTCTGCGGTAAACTCTTTCTGCTCGCCGTTCTGAGTCGATTTGACACCGTAAAATTTGTCGTCTTTGACGATAATTTCGTCGGTGGTTGCGCCAAGGTGGACGGTAATTTTACCCTCATCAACATATTTTTGTAACTCTTTTTGTAGGACATCGCTGGCGCGTAATTTACTGCGCACCAACAGGTCAATGTGGCTGGCGTAGCGAGTCAAAAATATCGCTTCCTGCACCGCCGAGTTGCCGCCGCCAACGACGATCAAGCGCTTGTCGCGGTAAAATGCACCGTCGCACGTTGCACAGTAGTGTACGCCGCGACCATACAATTCATCTTCGCCTGGCACGCCCAGCTTGCGGTGATTTGAGCCAGTCGCCAGCAGCACCGCTTTGGCGCGCACCGGCTGACCATCGACCGTCAATTCCAATTCGCCGTCAACTTGCTTCAGGGCCGTGACATCACCGTACTCAATCTCCGCACCGAACCGCTCAGCTTGTTGCTGCAGCTCGGACGCCAATTTCATCCCAGTCACGCCCTCGGCGAAACCTGGATAATTATCGATTTGGTCGGTGATAGCCGCCATACCGCCAACCACGCCGCGTTCGTATAGCGTCGTCGGCACGTCTTCGCGCGACAGGTAAATTGCGGCCGTCAGCGCACTTGGGCCAGCGCCGACAATGATAACCTCCTTAGACATTCAACCCCCTTGATCTATAATATCGCTTGATAACTTCTGGCATCTCCGGCCGTGGAATCTCCGCCGGTTTCTCGATAGCCATTACCACAAATTTGAGTGGCGAATTAGCAGGAATTTTATCACCCTGACTCTTATTGCCATAAGCCTTGTCCGCCGGAATTGTCAATTCACGCACACCGCCAATTTTCATACCAATCAGCCCTTCTTTCCATCCCTGAATCACCGACGTATGTGCTGGGCCGTTTACCGCAAACGGTGCTTTCAATTTACCGCTGTTGATTGACTGATCAAAAATCTCACCCTTGGCATTCCAACCGATGTAGTAGACCGCAAATTTGGTGTCACCCTTGACCTCCGCGCCGTCACCCACGATCAAATCTTCTTTGCCTAGCTCCTTCACGCCAGCAGCCTCAAACGCGCCGACTCGCGTACTAAATCCCGAAAACTTGCCGTGATATTTACTGTTCAATTCCGCCGTCTGAGCGTCAACTTTCTTTTGCCACTCCGTGGTTGCTTTTTTATAATCTTCTTGCGCCTGCTTCAGCTCGGCCTGGTCTTTGGCGTCATTGCCTGGCTGCACCATCATGGCGATGAACCCGCCAATTGTCCCAACCGCTAATGTCCCCGTGATGATCCATATACCGAATCGCTGTCCCCTCGTTGCCATAATCCTCCTTTATCTTACCTTGAAATTATATCAATGTTTCCTCTCGGCCGCAATGTCATAACGTGCCAGCTCATCATCAATCCCCACACCGGCTGTCCGCTGTAGCTTGAGTAAATCAGCATAAATGCCGCCTGATTTCGCCAGCTGTTTCGGCGTACCGATCTCGTCGACCCGGCCATGTTTTAGCGTCACGATCCGATCCACCGTAGCGATGGTACTCAGCCGGTGAGCGATAATCAGCGTCGTTCGCCCCTTCATCAGCCGCTCCAGCGCCTGCTGCACTAGGTGCTCGCTCTTACTGTCAAGGTTGCTTGTTGCCTCGTCGAGAATGAGAATCGGCGCATCCTTGAGTACCGCCCGCGCGATGGCGATGCGCTGTTTTTGACCGCCAGACAGTTTGAGGCCACGCTCGCCAATTTGTGTATCGTACCCTTTATCAAGCCCGCTGATAAAGTCGTGCGCGTTGGCGGCCTTGGCAGCGGCGATCACCTGCTCATCCGTCGGCTCGTCGGCGCCATAAGCGATATTTTCACGAATTGTGCCAGAAAAGAGCGCTGGCTCCTGAAATACCGTGGCGATATGACGGCGCAAACTCTTTTGCTGCACCGCGTCAATGGCCATATCGTCAATGGTAATCTCGCCACTATCTGGCTGATATAGGCGCATCAGTAAATTCGTCAAGGTGGTCTTGCCGCCACCCGACTCGCTGACGAGAGCAACATGCTCACCGGGACGAAGCGTGAACGAGATGTCGGTCAACACTGGTTTTTGCGGAGCAGAGGCGTAGCGAAACGAGACGTTGCGAAACTCGACTGCCCCGCGGCTCACGACTAATTCCGGCGCGTGAGGCACATCTTCAATTGCTGGGCGTAGCGTCATCACACCAACAAAATCCCGACTCCCAGCCAGAGCTTTCTGGAAATTATCAACGATGAAACTCATGTTAAACAGCGGCATCCGCAAATTATTAATCAGCGTGATCAACAGCACCATATCGCCGATCGAAAAACGCCGCTCGGTCGTCTGCACAAAAATGTAGGCAAAAATCATAAAGAAAATGACCGACAACACCACGCCGCGCACGATGTCCATGCTGTGCCAGTAGCGCGATTGCTTGCGCGTAATAGCAATCGTTTTGCGGTAGCGCTTGGCGAAATGACGATATTCGAGCGACTCGCGAACGTAGCTTTTGACGACTTTAATCTGGGCGATCACCTCGGCAAACCGACCGCTGGCCATATCTGTCTCGTGATTTTTACGATTCTGAAAGGCCTGCCACTTCTTGCTGGTCAGCGCCGTCAGCCACATAAATAGCGGGTACATAATGACCACCATTACCGCCAGCTCCAGACTGTACATCAGAACGATACCGATGGTGATACCCGTCGTGAGTAGCATTTGGAAAAAGTTATTGGCAAACATGTTCAGGAAATTCGTCGTTTCGGTAATCGCCCGGTTGAGGCGATTGATAATCGTCCCAGTCAGCTCGCCATCAAAATAACTTTGCGGCAAGCCAAGCAAGTGATGATAGTACCGCGTCGACAGCTGTTGCTTGAGCCGCGTGGCCATCACGTCGCCCCAGTAACCGCCGAGGTTTCGCACCATCGTATTCGTCACGTCAAGCGCCAGCAGCACCAGCGCCAAAAAAATCGCCTGCTCAATTCCTACCGCGCCGCCCTCAACCACTTCAACCATCAAGTTGGTCGCCCGCGAAATCACGAACGGCACCGCGATGCCGGTCAGTGCCACGACAACCGAGCTGATACTAACCCCGACGTAGTATCTGCCCATACCGCGCGCATACCGGAGCATGTGGATTAGCGGCTTCATCAGACTGTTTCAGCGCCCCATCTATCTTTGGCTATCTGTTCGATTCGCTGCATCACTGGCGTGATGTCCTTGTCCACTAACGTCCGCTCATGCGAGGTAAACGTCAGCCGCCATGTTATTGTTTTCTGCGCCGCATCATCCTCAGACTGGTAAATAGTGAGTGGCTCAATTCGCACCGCCATATCAACGTCCTGCACAACCTCGTCCAGCGTCTGCAGTAGCTGCTGATACTTGACAGTGGATGGTATTTTGAGCGAGACATCGCGCGTCGTTGATGGATAGCGACTGAGCGGCTGGTAATGACTGTCGTGCCTGGCGTAAATGGCCTCCAAACCAGCTGTGTCCAGGCTGGCCGCCGCTACGCACGCTGGCAATTTGAAATTCTTGATGACCGACTGCTTCAGTTCGCCAACCATACCGATGAATTGCCCGTCGATTGTCTCAATCAGTGCACTACGCGACTGGTCAAACGGTGCCGTGACTGGGAAATTAAGCTCCTCTTCAATTGGCTTGAATACCAGCTCAGCACCAAGGTCACGCGCCAACTGCTCAACCAAGCGACGAATCACATAAAACGGCGCGCCCGCTCCTGGCTTTTTAGCGGCGTAGACGATATCCGTAAACTGACTGGCTACTGGCAAGCCATCTTCGCCTAGGCCATGCATTTTGCTGTGGCCCTTACCCATTTCAAACAAAGCAAATTCATCATGCCCGGCCTTGATATTGGCGTGGACCTTGTCCAGCAAACTCGGAAGCACCGTCAAGCGGTAATATTGCAAATCAGGGCTGAGGGCGTTTGATAATTTGTATGCCTGAGCAACGTCCTGCTCGGCATTTTTTAGGATGCATTCGTGAACGAAACTGTAGGTCAAGACTTCGTTGGCACCGGCACGCGATAGACTACGGCGAACGGCGTTTTTCAATTCACGACGCAAATTTTTTGGCGCGGGTTTAATGCTGCGATGCGGTAATTGACGCGGTAATTTATCAAAGCCATACAGCCGGCCAACTTCTTCGACGATATCCTCAGGCAGCTCAATATCGGTGCGCCAAAACGGGCTGTAGACCATCATGCCGTCCTCACCATACTCGCGCCCTTCATCAACGAAAAACTCAACGTTTCCTAGTAGCGTATTCATTTCACCATCAGCAAAATTTACGCCGAGCCGCTCTTCAACAAATCCACTTGGCACCAACAACCCGCCGCACCAGTGCGTACCGCCAGCCAATACGGAGCGCAGAGACTGATGATTCTTAAACAGCACGGGACTGGCCTGGACACCACCCGCCATACCCATCAATTGTTTGAGGACGGGGTCGGTTTGTGCCGGTGACTGACCCTTATTAAACCGCGTCAGCGCATCGGTGAAAATACCATGGCGCATGGCTGTGCGGCGCAGCGCATACATGTCAAAATTAGCACATTCGAGGATGATGTTTTTCGTGCCATTTGAGACTTCAGTGTCAGCACCGCCCATAATTCCCGCGAGACCTATCACACCCTCGCCATCAGCGATGACGATGTCGTCATTCGTCAACTCGTAGTCCTTACCGTTGAGCAGGCTGACCTTCTCGCCGTCACGAGCCAGCCGCGCCCCGAGCGTACGCCCACGCAATTTGTCATAGTCATAGGCATGCGTTGGCTGTGCCGTCATGAGCATCATATAATTCGTGGCATCGACGATGTTGTTAATTGGTTTGCCGCCCATCGCCACCAACTGACATTGCAGCCACAACGGACTTGGCTGCACCTCAATATTTTTGATGGCTACCGCTGAAAACACCGGCACTACTTCAGTCGCCTCATTGAATATTTCAAGCTCGAGACCGTCGCCACCAGCAAATTCTTGAATCACATTGTACCACTCAGGACTAGTAAACTGCTGATGAAAAATCCCAGCAATCTCGCGCGCCACGCCGAGTTGCCCAAAACAATCCGGCCGGTGCGTAAACATCTTATTCTCAATGTCCAATATATAGTCATCCAGCCCAAACATTTCCGCGAAACGAGCACCTGCCGTGAGTTCAACTCCCGCCGGCACGTCGTGTTCATGAATCTCAACAATTCCCTCGTGATCCGTACCGATATCCAGTTCGTCCGCCGCCGCTAACATACCTTGGCTGAGCACGCCACGCAGCGGTCGCGCGTCCAGCACAAATGGCTCGTCGTCATCAAAGCTTACTGGCACCGTGCTTTTTGGCGGCAACCAAATCGCCCACATATCCGCATGCACGTTCGGCGCGCCGCAGACTACCTGCACCAGACCATTATCATCGCGCGGTACGCCCGCCACCACACCGCCATCATCAATCTTGGTCACGCTCAGCCGATCAGCATTAGGGTGCTTGGCGCATTCAACCACCCGGACGATCCGCGCACCGCCGTATTTGGCTTTGAGATCAATCACCTCCTCGACGCCACCAAGCTGCTGATTGACCCGCGCCACCAACTCATCCACCGGCGGTAATTCAAAATTAATCAATTGTTTGATAAGATTTAGGCTGACTTTCATATATATCAGTATACCATTCTAATCAATGGTGTAGTCAAACACCTTGACGGGAATACCTTTTTCTTGAGCTTGATCAATTGTAAACGTCGTGCCAGGGCTATAGTTGACCCGAAACGCCACCAGTTCGTCCGCCAAGTCAACAATTTGACAATTACGCGCATGAAATGAATCAGCGTTAACTTCATTAAAATCAGTAGCATCGCGCAGTACTCCTGGCCGATGTTTGGCAATGTCTCGCAAAAGAGCGACCGTCGCAATCACATCATCTTGGCGACATTTGCCGACGGCTGCACGGTCATACAATGCTTGGCAATACAGCTCCAATTTTACTGGCAAAAATATTCGAAACCGCACCGCCCCCAGACCATGTTCATACGCCAACCGAGCCGCTTCATGATCAGCACCAGTAGCGCCGCCCGACACAATCCCGCCGCCTTCAGCAATCTTTTGCCCGATAAACTGTTCAATGTCACGGCGAATCGTGTCATTTACTTCACGCGTACCGACAACTCCGAGCCACTTCATTATTTCGCCCTGTTGACTAAATATTACTCCCGAGCAGCAATAATCTGTGCCTGAATCCGGTCTAGTTCGGCCTCGTCCATCCTCGGCCCCTCAGTCGTCGTCAGCCAGCCACGATAGTTCTCATGAAACTCTGCATTTTCCGCCCAGACGTCAGTCCGTCCCGCCAAGTCGCCATGTAGCGGATACAGCTTGGCGTGCACATGCGCTACACCCGTCCCCTCGAACACCAGCGCTACTCGTGGCGTATCAAATGCCCGTTCTAGTAGCCGCGCCACCTGACGCACTGCTCGCATAAACTCCAGATATAGCGTCTCGTCAATTGCAAAAATATAATCGCCCGGGTTGTGCTTTGGAATGACCACCGTCACCCCCGGGGTATTTGGAAACGGCGTGAGAAACGCCAAAAACTGCTCGTCCTCCCAAACCTTCCATGATTTTACGGTGCCTGATACAATGTCGTCGAAAATTGTATGGTTCATGCGTCCATTATATCAAACTTATGCTAAATCAGTAAAATTAGATCTGCATACAACGACTAAAGGTAGTCTCATCTGGGGATATTGCCCGCAAAACCGCCTCACCATCAGGCAAGTCTATAGGGAATTTGATCTTATTGGTATGGTTAATAAATACCGCAAAGCGATCCAGCATACTACGCGCAGGAACCCCCTGCTTCTTATGAATTTGTTCATACGTATGGGCTGCCACGCGCGCCATTATCGCATCGCATAGCTCATGATCATCACCACACATATCGCCAATCATTCTACACGCAATCTCAGCCGCCAAGCTGTCATCTGATAATCGCTGGTACTTCTCTTCGCCAAGTTGGCTATAGACATCATCATTATGTCGTCGCAACTTCTCCACTTCCTTCTCGATACCAAACTTTTGTACAAGGTCATTTGATTCCTCTGGTAATAAGGTCTGAAGAGTGTTACGCAGCATCCACAAAGGATTAATTCTCGTCCGGATATCGTACCGATCCTCATTAAGTAACCGGTCAATTATCACCTGCGGGTCGCTCACTGCTCTCACCGTATCAGCAAACCGCTCTCTTACATATTCGCTATATGCTGGGTCGATATTCTCAACTACGTGACGTAGCTCCTCTGGTGAATTGACGGTGTCAAACCTCTCTTCATAATCTTTAGCCATCTTCTGTCTAGGCGAACCCTCGGGAAACTCCCATGATCTTTTTGGCAGCCGATGATCAGGCTCGCTCAGTCTGATACCAAGTTCCTCGAGCTGAGCATTGGCAATGTTATCAAGAGTTTCTACCGCTTCACCGCACCGCTCAAGCCTCATGACGTGCTGCTTAAAATCTTCACCACCTTCCCAGTCCTCAGGTAACACCTTCCGCCTCTTTTTAAGCCACGAAATGACGTCTTCGTAGCTATACCCATCATCGTATTTCAATAAAAGGCCACCGCCCTGCTCACCCCAGCTAATCTCACTCCACAACCCGTCTTCCAACACGCCAAGCCAAATATTACGATTATCCTCGTCGTTCAGAGTCGCTAGGATCTCATCTTTCACCTTTTTAAGTAGATCATTGCGACATGCTTCGCTAAATGGTAAGCTCTTGATACTCCTCTCGGCATCGCCCAGTAGTCTATTAACCATCCTGTCAGTACTATTCACTAAAATATTCGTACCATACTTATCAAGTATTTCAGCATCAGCAACTATTTTTGTCAATGGCCCATGCAGTAGTGTCGCCACTTTCTGTTCATGCTCTCCGAACCATGTGCGACAGTCACCACGAAGCTCCTCAGTTGTTTTACGAGTGGGCCAATTTGATTTTTCGAATAGATCACTCCAATATACATCAAGATACTTCACGGTTTCTGGCGCACAGTGAGCTAATGTTAGTGTATATTCCATGATATCAGCGAGACTCGCACTACCTGTATGGCAATGCTTGACAAACCCATCCATATTGTCAGTAAACTCTAATGTTTCCGTAGAGTGACATACTTTTCCTGTCTCAATTTTGATACCAATCAAACTTCCGTCATCATAAGAATGGTTTATCCTATCAAAGAAATCAGCTGGCAACATAATATCTTGTGCCGACTCACACAGCGTATCTAATACTGCTCGCTCCTTTAAGTACATGGGGTTATACCTCTCAAAAACTTCACGAATTTGATGGGACACTGACTCATGGTCGTGATTTTTATCCGAGGTAACTTCATGACTGTTGGCTAAAATATGTTCATTCATAAACTATATTGTATCATTTAATTACAAAACTTCAAGCGCTCGGATTCCTCGGGTGGCAGCACAACTGCTTTCCAGGTCTTATCGCTAGCTTTTTTGAGACAAAAACTAATACAAATAATACCAACCTACCGTATAATAGCCACATGGATATACCATTAGAAATCGAACGCAAACGCCAATTAACTGGTGACGCAAAAGAATTAATCAAGCAGTTGCGAGAACTCGGTTTTGAACTGCAGAGTAATCTCCACGAAATTGACACGTATTATTCTCGTCCTGATGTCGACTTTATGCAGACGGTTGAATGCTTACGGATTCGCCAGCGCGATGGTTTTGCCGAGGTGACGTACAAACCTGCAACGACGACTGCGACACATACGGAGAATAATGTAATTATTAAGCCCGAAACAAACCTACCGATTCAGCCCGGTGACGCAGCAATCGCCAAACAGCTACTGGCAAATCTCGGCATGGTGCGGCTGGTCGAGGTCAACAAATACCGTCGCTCGTTCCAGTCCTCTGATTTTCCGCAGGCAACGGTGGCCATAGACGAAATCAAAGACGCTGGGACGTTCGTGGAAGTTGAGGTTTTATCAGATGATGAGACTAGTGCGCTGGCGATGATTAGTGACATTGAAACCAAGCTCGGCCTTGAGTCGGCAGAAGTTGTCACGCGGCCTTATCGAGATGTTTGTATGGGATAATCAAGCTACGTTTTTATCAAATCCACGCCTCGCCCCACCACCCAATCGCAGCAGTACATTATACAAAAAAATGATAACTCCCCAAAAAATCACGCTCAGATAATTACCCCAATTAAAATCATTCCAAGGATTGCGGGTCGGGCTGCCTGTCGGGTCGTACGCCACAAATCCCACTACGGCCATCACGAGAATGATCAGGAGGCCGGAGATAATAATTTCACGCACATAGCTAGAGCGCTGAAATAGTGATAGCCTCAGGTTATATCGAGCATCTGACGGCAACAACACTAATAACACAATAACGATATACGATGGGATGGTTATTATGCCCTCAAATACATCCCACGGGTTAACCTTCATGATATCAGGCCTCACCATCTTCACAATCTCTTGCATGCCGAATGACACCCCAAAAAATAACGCCAGTATGATCAGCACTAGCCCAATGGAGCTCCATCGTCTAGTCTGCATTGTTCGCTCCCGCTATGACGCCAGTAGCCGCTTTATATACCTCGTGGATTTTACTAAAAACCTGGTTGTCATATTCTTCTCGGTCTTCGATGCTGCTGTCTGGCAAGTCTATCGTATTCTTAAACTGAGGCTGCATAATATTAACCGACGTCACCTCCATACCTTCTTCAATTTCAACGTCGTAGACCTGCTTTTCGACACCCGGAAATTCCTTTACATAGTGATCAATGTACGCGCCAGGAGACAGAAACTTACCTCTGCTTGGCCGAAAATCGATAACGACCGTGCCGAGCGTATCGGTATGATTATCGATTGAAGGTGCGGAGAATAAACTTTTCGCTAGTTGGCTAATTTTATTATTGTGCTCTATGGCTTCACGAGTAACAAATATCTTCGCAGATTTTATACGATGCGCCCGCCTGATTAACTCGATGGCATCGGGATGGCAAACCACCGTCCCGATAAACGCTAGCTTTTCAGAAAGCGAGAGCTTTGTTGCGCGATTGTTTATATACGCTAGGATCTTTACGTTTGTGGCAACATTTCGGTTATATTCTAACGCCATAATTCCCTTGTCAGCATAGTACAGGAAATGCACTACCTGTACCGGCAGCTGCCCATCAGGCAGCGGATAGCGCTTGACGAGATCATCATCGTCCCTACCTATAGTAATCACATTTGACCCATACACGGCGATGATGCCAGTATAGCATTTGGATAGTTCGCTGGTTTTATGTAACTTATCAAACTGCAAGAGCCGCATGAATGACTCATTGTCATTTGGATTATACTGCCAATTTCTATCGTCTTCTTCAAGATTCATTAAATCACGTAGAGCATCCTCAAACGGGTAGCTACCATATCCCTCATCATCACGATTAGTGATGTTGTATAGAAATACGTTGCGTTTAATCATCACATATCTCCGAATGGACTAATGACTTAATTAAAACTGCTCCAAAAAGTCCAGCTTGCCGCTCTCAAAATGCCGCACGTCCTCGATGCCGTATTTCATCATCACCAGCCGGTCAATGCCGCAGCCAAAGGCAAAGCCGGTGTATTCATTTGGATCGATATCGGCAGCCCGTAGCACATTCGGATGAATCATGCCGCAGCCCAAGAGTTCGATCCAGCCTTCGCCCGAGCAAACTTTACAATCCGGATTTTTGCCCTCACAGAACGGACAGCTCAGCGCAAATTCAAAGCTCGGTTCAGTGAACGGGAAATAAAACGGATTGACGCGCACATCAAGTTTCTTGCCGTAATATTCCTGCAAAAACTCTTGCAGCGTCGCGATGAGGTTGCCGACATTGACCCCTCTGGCAACATACACACCCTCAACTTGATAGAACGTATGCTCGTGCCGTGCATCCAAATCTTCGTTACGAAACACCCGGTCAGGCACGATGGCAGCGATCGCCTCGCCGTTTGCTAAATTGCCGTGATATTTTTTCAACACGCGGTTTTGCATGGTCGAGGTGTGCGCCGGCGCGATCAAACGGTCGCCATTAGCGTCAGTCTCTTCGGTCATGAAGGTATCGTAATCATCACGTGCTGGGTGGCCTTTCGGGAAGTTCAAGCTCTCGAACATATGGAATTGATCGTCAATTTCACGCGACTCTTCCGTCACGAAACCCATGCGATTGAAAATGTCAGAGATGCGGTCAATCTCGCGCATCAATGGATGAATCGTACCGCGCTCGCTCGGCAGCAAACTAGGGCGCGGGGCATTGACGTCCATCGGCGCTGTCACGTCAATTGGCGGCAAGTCAACTTTCGATAGTTCATTCTCACGAGCCGTAACTGCCCGTTCCAATTCCTGCTTCAATTCATTAACTTTCTTACCAAACGCTCCGCGCTCTTCGGCTGGCAACGTCGCAATAGTGCCATATAGCTCCCGCAGCTCCGCACTCCGCAACGCACTGCGCGGTTCAGCCGCCTCGGCTACGCGCGATAATAATAGTGATCGAACTTCCTCTAACGTTTCCATGTCATCGCCCCTGCATTAAAAACATACCGACAACCACGGCCGCCATGATCACAATTATAATCCAGGCCGGTGCCAGCGTCGTCGTCTGCTTCGTATCTTCCAAATATTTTACATCCTCTACGCCGTCTAGGCTGGCTTTTTCCTGGAGACCCGACGCTTTCGCCTTTTCGCGTAGTTCCGCCGCAATGCGCTCTTGCAGCTCACTGCGCTGATCGTTCTGATTTACAAATAATCCCATAACCTTAGTATAGCAGATATGTTATAATGGCAGTAATAGTACAGTAAGGAGGGACTATGGCCACGAAGAAGACTACTAAAAAGGCCGCGACTGCAAAATCCAGTCCAAAGAAGACGACTGCTGCAGCTGCTACATCGAAAACAACCGTAACGCGCGTCACCAGCAAGGCTGAGACGAAAAAACCAGAGGTCAAATCGACTGCTGTTAAACCCGTCAGAACTAGCTCGCCGCGCAAAAAATTAGATACCAAGTTACCGCGCAATCTCGTCAATATCGTACTCGCCGAAGTTGCTGGTACGTTCATCTTGACGCTAGTCGCCTTGTTCTCGGCATATATGATGACACCGTTTTACGTTGGCCTCGCACTTGTCGTGCTGGTTCTCGGTATCGGTGCAATATCTGGTGCACACATTAACCCAGCTGTCACGTTCGGTCTCTGGACCATGCGCAAACTCAAAACTGTGCTCGTACCATTCTACTGGGCAGCACAATTTCTCGGCGCAATGGCTGCCGTTGTCTTGATGGGAGCAATTTCATCAGGTAGCTTCGTCATTAACTTTGACCAATTTACCACTTTCTCGTGGGCGATCTTTGCCGTCGAGCTCGTCGGTATGGCGGTCTTTATGTTCGGGGTGAGCGCCGCCCTGTCACGCACTGATCTCAAGAACACCAGCAGAGCCGTAGTCATCGGTATGTCATTGACGCTTGGCCTCGTCGTTAGCGGTGCATTGCTACCACTCGCCCAAAATGCTGCTGTTCAAAAGTACCAAGAAGAGCAGGCAAATGCGACTCGGCAAACTCAGCAATCAAAAGACCAGCGCACCTACCCACGCGAAGTGTATATCAGCGGTGCGACACTGAACCCAGCAGTTGCTCTGGCGGTGACTGAAAAGACTAACTCACAGCTACAAAACGCCTCAGCACCAGCACAGAAAACAGAAAAAATGTATACCCGCCTCAGCCTTGAGGTAATCGCTGCAACCCTCGTTGGCGCAGCGCTCGGCGGTAACTTGTTCCTGCTGATCGGCTACCGCAATAAGGTTGAAGAATAATTCTCTTCCTCGGTAGTTACCGTATCCCCGCCCGCTTGGCGGGGATTTTTGGTGAGACAATTATTCTTCCTGCGCCGGTCGGTCGATCAGTTCTGGCTGCACTTGATGATCACCGCCAGCGATCCGCACCACGTCTTTATCAATCTTGCCCAGCTCTTTATACGAATTATTATAATGCCCGACGGTGGTACTAAGACTCTTGCCCATCTTGGTCATCAGCTCATCAAACTTTTTGATATGCACACCCAGCTGACCGACACGCACCTGAATGTCCTTGGCCTGCTCTTCAATTTGTAAACTCCTCAGACCCTGCAACACCGTCTGTAAATACGCCAAAAAGCTAGTCGGACTGACGATGATCACCCGCTTGTCACGAAAGGCGTATTCGATCAAGTCGCGACTCGAACCGCCCGCACCAACATTGTTGATAAGTAGGTCATAATATAGCGACTCTGACGGAATAAACATAAAGGCAAAGTCCATGGTGTTCTCACGCGGGCGAATATATTTGCTAGTCTCGTCAATGCGCCCCTTCAGATCAGTCTTCACCTTATTCAACCACAGCTCACGCTCAGCTTTGGTCTCGGCGTTGATCATCCGGTTGTAATTTTCCAAGCTAAACTTACTATCCACCGGCAAAATCTGCCCCTTGTCTAGAAAAATAACTGCATCAACAATCTCGCCATCCTTGAAGCGATATTGCATCTGAAACTGCTTGGCTGGCAGCACATTATCCAGCACGCTTTCCAGGTAAAACTCGCCGAACACGCCGCGTTGCTTGGGATTTTGCAGGACGTTCTGCAGGGTTTTCAGGTCAGTCGCCACGTCGACCACCCGCTTGTTTGTTTCATCCAACTTGGCCAGCCGCTGTGTTACGTCGGCCACCAACTTGGCACTTTCCGACAACTGCTTTTGGACTGAGGTTTGCACCTGAGCGTTACTACGCTCGAGTTTATCACTGACTGATTCATTCAGTTTGGCGATGGTTCGCCCCAGTTCCACCACGTCAGTTTTGATGAGCTCGACCGATGATTGCTGCTTCAGCTCGCCTAGCTTTGATTGCAGCACAAACAGCATCGCGCCTAAACCCATAACGATAATAACCAAGAGAATAATGATAATGATTTCCATACTCTTAGTGTACAGGTATTACAGAGCCAAGACAACTCGTGCCAAAATCACAAACAGTGTCATAAATAAAATTGCTGCCGCATTACCGCGAATACGATTCAACCACATTGCGGTTGCGTACACGAAGCCAAACGCCACGGTTGTTACCATCAGCGACAACCACCACGCCTCGGCAGTCGAGACGCCAACACCCCACAGTGCACCAACCGCCGCGAGTACCACGAGCAGCGGCCGCCGAACTCGATTGAGGGCGATAATTGGTACGAGCATAACGCTGACCAATACCAGCGCAACGTAGGCACCGATTTGCGCACTGTTCGTACACATTGACGGGTCGGCCGTCGGACCGCAAATAATCTGCTTTAGGATAAAGCGATCGAGCGCCAGGGCGATCAGCCATGTCACGACACCGCCAATCATACCGCTGCTGACAACTCGCCAGAACACCGCCGGCGTCACAGGAAACATATAGTCTGATTCTTCCTCGTGAAAAACTTTTTCAAACCACTTCACAATACTATAACTATAGCAGTAACTTGATAAAACCGCAACCCTATTTTGCAGTGCGTGACGTCTGTCGCAATGGCATATACCAGAATATACCCGCCCAGGCGATAATGAGCCCCCCAGCCACATCAAGCGGCGTATGCACCAGCGCCACCACCCGCCCTATACCAACCAGTAGCGTCATCACCAAACAGGCCACGGCCCACCCTCGACACTTCGCGCCGAACCACACCGCCAACGTGATGGCCATCGTAAACAGGGCGTGATCGGACGGGAAACCCGGATTATCCAAAAACGAGGCGCCGGCGCTCACGCCTGCTAGCTCAAACGGACGGAGGCCTGATGGCTGATATAGCAACCCAATAATTTTTGCTACGACAAACGCCGTCAGCCCTGCCATCAGCACTCGCATATACACCTGATAGCGCTGGCCTCGCGGTACGTGTCGGATGAGCGTATACATCCCGATCAACACCACCGGGATCACCAGCCCGTCGGCAATAATTTTCACCATCCATGAGATATCCATAAGCCCCATTATACCCTGCTGGGCGTCGGCGTCAAACCCCGAGCTCGGCCTGCCGACTTGCGCCGCTTTACCGTTCGTAGTATAATCAGACACGCATTGGGGATTCGCCAAGTGGTAAGGCACCGGGTTCTGGTCCCGGCATTCGGGGGTTCGAATCCCTCATCCCCAGCCAAGAAAAAGGATTGACGTTTTGTCAATCTTTTTTCTTACACTTTGGTTTGGTATGATCTTTGCGAGCAGTTGATGTTTCTTGAGATTTTACCGTGGTTGTCGCGCCACCCTGGCCGAAACCGCTTGCCCATATCGCCAAAATCCACACGCCGGCCAGGAACAGGAGCGACCAGCTACCGCCCGGTAGGTCAAACGTCGCCCCAAATATCATTGACACTCCGTGACAGAACGCCATGCTTTCTAGCAGCGTCAACAGTAGTAGCGCCACGATGCCCATCATGGCACTGACCTTTCTCAATCTAGCCGATATATCCATGGCTAGCAGGAATGGCAACGCCCCAATCTCTGCGACAACGAGAACGATGGCGCACACTGCCGCCATCACGCTCGGCAATCCAGCGAGCATTGATGGAAACTTATCAAACGAAAACAGCTGGCTCAAGACGATGACGAGAATGTATCCGGCAACGATGAACCGTATAATTTGCACAACTGACATTGGTCGTTGGGTTGATGTTTTCTTCATAGGTACAGTATACCGCCCTACTCCAAAAAGCTCAAGCTTGTTGTATTATTTACTAAAATACTTGCTTTTTTGATAAAAAACACGTACAGTAGCAACAAGCGAACGATACAAAAACAAACACTACTGACGTTTCTTTCGCTCTACGACATCCACCACAACAAAATACCGTTACGAATGTGTAGCGGTATTTTCCGTTGTTGGATAAA
This sequence comes from Candidatus Saccharibacteria bacterium oral taxon 488, assembly GCA_010202645.1. Classification (NCBI taxonomy): domain Bacteria; phylum Candidatus Saccharimonadota; species Candidatus Saccharibacteria bacterium oral taxon 488. Next base: position 527,462 of record CP047920.1, read on the forward strand.
TCACAACGCTATATATAGCGTATACATGCTATAGTAACAATATGAAAGAACATTGTGATCTGAGAGGGTTTGTTGAGTTTGGTCCAAAAAATACCGCACCCGTACCATTATCTGCCATTAACGAAATTGAGCAGATTCGTAAAACCTATGACAAGCAGGCAATTACCGAGCTCGCGACTTCAATCGTTCACGAGGAAGACGGCAACACTTGGTTCGATATGTACAATCCTCTCCTAGCCACCTACCTCACACCAGATGAGACTAGACAATACCTCAAGGAACACGCTGCGTTTCATAAAGGATCTCAGTCAATTGATGATCTCACACCAGATGATGATGGCAACTACGTCATTCTAATCTCCGGACATCGTCGTAAACGCGCTATCGAGCAGTTGCTGAGCCAACATGGCATTGCACCGGAGTGCGCTCTAGTAAATGTCAATCTTCGCCGTGGAATTACCTTTGAGGAAGCACTCATTGCCCAAGTGCGCGAGAACACACACGAGAAAGTGTCGCCTACTGAAACCGCCAAATATATTGAGCAACTACATACCTACCTCGAGAATAAAGAGGGGGCACAGCCAACCTACAGGCGACTGTCTATGATGACCGGGATCAGCGAGGGTATCATTAGTACTGCTCTACGATTTCAACGCTTACCGGAAAGCATCCGAAGACTTGCCACCACTCATGGTGATATCCTCCCTTACTCGACTCTCGTAAGGCTCGAGCCACTAATGCGCAAACGAGGTGAGCTGTATGATAAACTATCCTTGCTCGGGCAAACCATGGACGGAGAAGATTGTAAGACCTATGTCGAGAATCACCTGCATATCGTGGCGAATACCATTGTTGAAGGCCTCCTTAGCGCCAAGAAGCGCAATCACTATATTCAACAGCAGATTAGCGACCTAGAACTACGAATTATCAATGCCCAGCCCAGCTTTGACCTTATAGCAGAAACCAGCTCTGGAGCTCAGCGAAAGGCATCAGAGATCCGCCTCGGTAAGACAGCCGTATCGGCCATGCGGCATGCCTGTCGAGACGATCCAAGAAATATGCCACCCGAACAGCTAGCTGAACTCGAGGAGTTCGTCGCAAAAGCCAAGGCATTAGCGACTCCTGCTGTCAATGGCTACGAACAAGAGTCGCTGCTATCCGCCTAATCAACAGTTGCTTTTTGCGACTGCTGTTTGCGCCACTCGGCGATTTTGCCGTGATGCCCGCTCAGTAAGACTTCCGGTACTCGCAAGTCATTAAATACCTCTGGCCGAGTATACTGCGGATACTCGAGCGTCTCGCCGTCTGAGAAGCTCTCAATCTCCGCTGACATTGCACCGCCCAGCACACCTGGCAGCAGCCGCACGATCGAGTCAATGATGGTCATTGCCGGCAGCTCACCACCAGTCAGCACAAAATCACCGATACTCCACTGCTCATCCACGAGTTCCATAATACGCTCGTCAACACCCTCATATCGCCCACAGATTATGATGAGCCCCTGGCAATCATCCGCCGCCGTGCGCGCCATCGCCTGCCGCCAGCGCCGACCGCGCGGGCTCATCAGGACAACCTTCGCGCTCTCATCGCGCGACCTGGCAAATTCCACCGCCCGCCACAACGGCTCAATCATTAGTAGCATCCCATCGCCGCCGCCATATGGCGTATCATCCACCTGGCGGCGCGGGCCCAGGCCAAATTCACGCAAGTTCACCGTCTCGAGTGAAACGATACCATCTTTTTGCGCCTTCCACATCATAGAATTTTCAAACACCCCAGAGAACATTTCGGGAAACAGGGTAATGACTTGAAATTTTCGCATACCCTTCATTATACCGCGCCCACATAAAAACCACCAAAAAACCGCCCTTTAGCTAGGCGGTTTTTTAGCACAAATAAGGCTCTCAATGGTTACCCATTGCTCGCATAGAGCTGTTCTCGCATATTGTCTGTGCTTGAACTAGTTATGATTATATATCAAGATCATCCAGTTCTGCAAGCTCTTTTCGAGCATTTTCTGCATAAGAAGAGTTATTTTCCACAGTTTCATCTGTTGAGTTGTCCACAGAATCATCGTCTGAAGCGGCAGCCGTAGCCTGCTTGGCACTCGTAAAGCCGTCGTTATTGACAATTTTCAGGTTATAGCGCGCATCATTTTTCGTCCCCAATGCCCTAAGCAGCGTCCGCAGGCTCTGTGCCGTACCGCCACGCTTGCCGATGACCCGACCGAGATCCTCTGGGTTGACCGTCAGCGTGAGCAACACTCCCTTTTCATCAATCAAACGCTCGACGACGACATCTTCTGGATGCCCAACCAGCGCCTTTACTACGTATTCTACAAATTGCTGATCTATCGTTGACATACTGCCCCTCCTTGGAATTAACTGTACTCCTAGTATAGCATAGGCGATTTGCCGAGGGCAACTATGGCAATTGGCACTTTTTTGCGCAGTGGGCGGTAATGTTCGCCTTGTGCTCAGCCTCGGTCTTCGCAAAATAAGTTACGTTGTCATCGCCGCTCAAGAAATAAAGGTAATCCTCCTGGGCTGGATCGGCCACAGCATTCAGCGCCGCGAGACCAGGCGAAGCAATTGGCCCAGGCGGCAGCCCCTTGTGAATGCGCGTGTTGTACGGTGAATTAAGCGTGTGCGAGCGAGCGACGCCAGCCTTGTCGGCGGCATAATGATACGTCACGTCTGACCCGAGCGGCATATCCTTTTTGAGACGGTTATAAAACACACTGGCAATCCGCCGCATGTCCTCACAGGTCGTTTTACCCGGACAACCGATTGACTCACGCTGAATAATTGAGGCCAGCGTCAGCCCCTGATACAGCGACAGCCCTCGAGCTGCAAATTTCTTTTCGAGATTATTCTCAGCCACCACTCGGTCTAGCTCGCTGACGGCCCGCTGCAAGGCTTGCTGGGCGGTCGCGTCTGACGGCAAAAAATACGTATCACCATAGATATAGCCTTCGAGATCGGCGGTCGCTGGCTTACTTTTTAGTACCGTACCGGTATAGGTAGCAGCAAAAGCGGCTGTAATTTGCTCATCATTGTAGCCAGCCCGCTTGAGGGCGCTGGCAACATCGGTCTTTTGGGCGGCAGGCGTCGAGGTCTTATCACGCAGCGTTGCCCCTGGATAAAACAATACCGAGCGCCGATCCGGTTTGCCACCGAGTAAATGCTTAAGCACCGACGCCACATCTTGATCTTGTGTAAAGCTGTACACGCCCTTGTTGAAGGTGCCGGTAACATTATTTAACTTGAGGTAAATTGTCATGGCAAAGGCGCTACGAATAATTTTTTTATCTTCAAGTTTCTTGGCGATAACCTGTGCCGTGTCGCCACTAGCGATCTCGACACTGATTTTTTGCCGCGCCCCGGCGCTGACCGGACGAAGCATTTGCTTGTACCAAATGACGCTACCAAGCAGCACCACGCCCACCACCGCGACAACTGCTGATACAATAATGAGCCACAACCGCCGTTTTTTAATCTTCAATTTCTTCATCCGTGCACCTCCAAATAATCTTGTAGTATAATACTCGCCGCCTCAGCGTCGATGTCACCCTTGTCTTTGATCTTGCCAGCCAGGCGCTGTTCGGCCTGAACGCTGGTTAGCGACTCATCCTGATAAGCGATCTCGGCATCAATGTCCAGCTGACCCAGCCGCCTGACAAAATCGACCACGAACTCCGTCTGCTGTGTCGGTTCTCCTGATTGATTGCGCGGATAGCCGACCACCACCAGCGAGATATCGTGCCGCAGCATAATCTCTGCCAGCTCTTCCATGACCCGCTCGTCATTAGCCACCCAGCCAAACGGTACCGCAATCCGCACCTGTGAATCGGCCATCGCCAGACCGATCCGCTTCTCGCCCACATCTAGCGCTAGAAAGTTTTTAGCTTTCATTGAGCTTGAATTCGATGCTTATTCGTTTGGTATCATTTGGTACGGTGCGCACCCAGAACGGAGAGAATTTCACATCAACATTTTCGATACCTTTGATCGCTTCGAGCGCTGACTGAATGTCGCCATAACTTTTACCGCGCGACTGCTCCTTGACCTTTTCTTCATCAATGGTTGGACCGACGATGGCATTGGCGGTGATATGAGCGATGAAGTTGCTGCCCTGGCCGCTGAACTGCGCAAACTGCGCGCTATCAACACCATCTTTATAGATCTTTTGCGACTGCTTGCCCTCTAGTTCCTTGTTGGCGGTCGCCTTGAGGTAGGTGCTTAACTCTGATTTTTCGATACCAACCATCGAGGCGGTCACCACTGTTTTAAGCGTCACTGCACCAGTCGCTTCACTATCAACGGCGACACTTGGAGTTGGCGCACTACGCTGTTCTTGGTAGCTTTCTTTGATAGCAACAGTTGATCCGCCGAATGACTGCTCGACCTTGGTGCGGAGAGAGTCGGCCTTTTTTTCGTTCAATAAGTCGCCGGCGCGCTTGACATCATCGCTACTGACCACCGTCACCTCGCGGCTGCTACCGCCTGATGTTTCACCGACAAGGGCAGCGCTAACCCCTGATGGCATTCCCGATACCGAACCACTTTCACCGTTATATTCCGCCCCGATATTGGCAGCCGTCACCATGACGGTTGAACCCGAAGCGTTAGAGCGGCTAAACGTCACCGCGCTATCAGTCGTAAAGGTCATCCCACCGCTCGTACGGATTGATGTCCCGGCCGGAATGGTCTTATCTAGCAGGCTAATGGAATCAGTCGCAACCCGTAGCTTGCCCTTGGCCCGCTCACCAACTTTCTTCTTGCCAGTTGCCGAGAACTCAACGGATAATTCTGCTTTTTGCTCCTGCCGGCGCGCCTTGATCACGTCAGCAGCCGGATCAGTCGTCCCGTCAGTCCTGAGTGTCACTTTCTTATTTACCGTCACCGTTGTTGTCTTGGCCGTGATAATCACTCGCGCGTGCGGTGCGAACCAAATCGCCCATACCAAAAACCCAATGAGTAGCAGCGCGGCAGCGCCGATCAGCAGAAACTTTTTACGAAATAGATTAAAGTTCGGGACTTTTGGTGCTGTCTTGTTCTTGTTAGCGCTATCCGCCGGCTTCGGCGTTTCGTCGTCCTGTTTTTTGGATGAATCAGCGATGGCCGAATCAATCGCTTTATCCGTTTCATTAACAGGTTGCGCGCTCTTTTCTAGCTCGCCGACTGGCAGCTCGCGCCCATCAATGACGTCATTTTCGTCGTCCACCTTCAGTACCGGCACCTCGGCCATCTCTGGTTTGCTCTGGAGTGTCTTGGCCACCGGGATCTTGGCCGCCGCCGCTAGGCCAGACAGAATCGTATCACCGGTGATCAACACCACCCGCTTATCAACCGACGCGGCCGTCCGAGCGATAAGCCGCATATTAACCGCGCTACGCAGCACACCAACTCGCTTGGGCGGCACCAGCGCAATAATCCGTTCCTTTGACGCCTTTACCTTGCCAACAATGGCGGTGATATCATCTTCGACGTCAATGTAAATAACATCTTTATTCATCTATATTTTGAGTAATCGGTTAACTTTATCCATCAAGCCATGAGCGTCTTGATTACTTACCATTGTATCATACCCAACCCGCAGCAGGCCCATTACCGTGATAAACGTATGATCGGTAATATCACCGGTCGTGTCAGTGATACCGATGACATCAGAGGGCTTGATATGCTGAATGGTTGGCTTTTTCGTAAATGGCAACTCCTTGTACCACGGCTGATTGGCCAGTGCATCAACGAGCTGCTGCAAGCTCGCGCCACCGCCACACAGCAAGATCCGGTTCGGCAAATGATCAACGCTGTCAAAATCGCCAAGCGCCAGCTCAACGCCCGACAGCCATACCTCAAGGGTTTTATCAATCGCTTCGTCAAGTTTGCGCTTGAGGGTTGGCTTGATATATTCCTTATCAGTATTTACCTTCAATTTTTCTGCCTCTTTGTAACCCAGATCAAGGTCCGTCGCAATCATCCGCGTAAAGCTCCGTCCACCGATGCCAAACATCTTGGTGCCCTCAACGCCGCCGTCATTGACAACCGCAATGTCAGTCGTGCCACCACCGCAGTCGATCAAGATCGCCGTGAAGTTAGAATTCGCGTCTGTACCGAGCACACTCCGGCTGACTGCAAACGGCTCGGCCGCCACGGCGATTAGCTCCAGTGCTAACTCGTCGGCCACCTTTTCCAGCGCCCCGATATGCACCATCGGCGCAAATGCCGTATAAATCTGCACCGCGACGTCCCGCCCCTGAAAACCGATTGGGTTCGACACCTTGTAGCCATCAATATGAATGCTGACCAATGCTGAGTTAACCAGCTTTACCTCGACGTCCTCGTTGCCAGTTTCCAGTGCAATCTGCGCTTGTGCCTTGCCCTGTGCTCGCTCCTGTACCTTCTCGATGATGAATTCCATCTCAGCAACGTCCAGCGGCTTATCAGGTTGTGGTCGGCGATAGCGAATCGTGTTGGTCACACCCTTGACCAGCTCACTGGCGATACCGATGATCACCCGCTTGGCCTGAACGCCGGCCTTATCCTCGGCCTCGGTCAGCGCCGCCTCGCAATTGGTCACCACACCGGCGATATCAGCAATCGCGCCTTGGTGCATGTCGCCCAGATTCTGCTGCGCCCGACCAACTCCGATGATCTCGATATCATCATCCTTGATCTCGGCGATCAGCGCCTTAATATACTCCGTACCGATGTCGAGACCGACGAGGTACTGGTGTTCATCTTTGTCTGTCTTCTTGAAAAGCCTATCTAACACCATAGTCTTTATGATTATATACCATTTGGGTGTGGATTGGCTAGTTTTGACAAAATATTATTTAGTTGTATAATACATATATGTTTTCTGCATTCCGTCATGATGACGATACTCTATCATACGCTGCGTCACGCAAACTGTCCACCGAACAGCGTGACACCTTAAAAGATGAAATTATCGGATTACATGCTGATACTATTAATAATACCTGTACGCCCAATGCCGTACGCATCACAGGTACATATCGTGAAAAGGATACGGTACTACACCTGGCTGCCCTGAGAGAACTTATCGCCGGCAGCCTGGCCTTTGCTGCCGACCTTGAGCTACGGGAAGGTCAATTCGGAAGACGGCTCGTTCGGCCAAAGCATACACCAACCTGGACAGGCCTCCTTAGTAATAAAGATATCGTGGCCGCCCTGGGTGGAATTGATTCCATCCGTACAAGCGAATACTATACAAACCCCACACGTGAGGTTAGTGACAATACTATATGGCAGTTACTTGATGAAATACCCATGGTAGAGAAGGATCGTCTTACTCGTTTTTGTAGTGAATTTTTTGAACCGGCTGTTGGGCTTGGAATGACTGATGTGATCGCGATTGATACCATACATAAAAAGACGCGGTCAAAACACACTTCAAAACCGCGCACCAAAGAGCGATATGTGCTGCGCAGTAGTAAAGTTCTACGGAAAGTCGGACAGCAAGCAATCAAAGATACCCTCACCGTTGTCGTAAACCCGTATACCGGTGCAGTTGATGCCCAGACAATAATTAGCCCATCAACGACGCACGGGCACCTTCTCCAGACTAATCCAGACACAATAACTGATCGCGCAGTTCAAGCCTGCAAACGGCTCAGCGAGACAATTCGTACAGACAACGACCCGTTTGCTATGTTGGAGCAGCTTGATAGATAGCGCCTTCGGCCCACGCGAGACCCTACTTCTACACAAAACTGAATCAGGAGGCGTCTGCAGCGCCACCCTCACTGAGGACAGCCTTGATACGCCGAATCCCAGCAGCGCTCGCCTCCTCTTTGGTAATTGTAAAGCGTTTGCCACCCTCAGCCAAAATACCCGTGTGTTCAACGTGCGGGCCGCCGCAAACTTCGAAACTAACAATATTGTCGCCTTCACCGATGGAATAGACTTTTACTTTATCGCCGTAGCGCTCGCCAAAGGCGCCGATTGCACCCATTTTTAGCGCCTCGTCAGTCGGATAAACGGCAAAGCTGACTGGTAAATCAGCATCAATCCACGCATTGACCTGATCCTCCACCGCCTGTTTTTCCTCTGGCGTCAATTTATCGTGATTGAAATCAAAACGCAGGCGCTCAGCAGTGATATTGCTGCCATGCTGCTGCAAATCCGGCGCCTTCAGAACTTTGCGCAGCGCCGCCCCCAACAGGTGCGTCGCCGTGTGATATTTCAAATGGATTGGATCGTGGCCTTCCAAACCACCACTAAATTGTCCTTTGCGCGCTGTCTTGGAACGTTGGCGCTGCTCGGCCATTCTCGCATCAAATTCGGCGCGCCAATTATCAGAAAGCTTGATGCCTTGTTTATAGGCCTCCTCAGTACTCAGCTCCACCGGAAAACCAAACGTATCATACAGCGTAAATAATTCTTCGCCAGTCAAGCCGTCGTCGATATAATGTCGCATCTGCTTTAAGCCTTTACGCAGCGTCTGGCGGAAGGCTTTTTCTTCCTTGACCAGCACAGCGATGATACTCTCGCGGTTTTCCTTAACCTCTGGGAAATCCGCTTCATATAAGTCAGCAATTACCGGCACGACCTCCTCGAGGAAATTCTGCTCGATCCCTAGGTCAAAACTATAGCGAATCGCCCGGCGCAACAGGCGGCGCATCACGTAACCTTGCTCCTTATTGCTCGGCACACAGCCATCGACCGCCATAAAGGTAGCGGCCCTCAGATGATCAGCGATTACCCGCATACTTTCGGTATGTGAATCATACTTTTTGCCGCTCAAATCCTGCAATTTCTCGACGATTGGCCACAGCAAGCTAATCTTGAAAACGTCGGGGTCATTATTCACGGCCGCCGCAATTCGCTCCAGGCCTGAGCCATGATCAATGTTTGGCTTTTCTAGTAGCTTAAACACGCCGTCCGCCACCTTTTTATAGGCCATAAAGACATTGTTGCCAATCTCCATAAAACGACCGCAATCGCAGTTCGGATGACAATGCTCACCGAACTTCGGGTCATGTTCAATGAAGTCAAACTCATAAAACATCTCGCTGTCCGGCCCACACGGATCGCCTATCGGCGTGGTCTCTGGACCACCATTACGGCTCCACCAGTTCTTGCTGCCATCATAAAAGAAAATTCGCTCGCCCGGGTGAATGCCGCGCGCATAACCGGCCTCTTCCGAACCAATATCGGCCTGACCGCTGCTCAGGCCTGCTTTTTCGTATAGCTCCGCCCAGATTTCCGCTGCCTCAGTATCCTTAGGAATATCGTAGCGTTCATCACCAATGTAGCAGGTGATATAAATCCGGTTCATGTCCAGTCCGACCTCTTCGGACAGGAATTGCCACATCCAATTGATCTGCTCTTGTTTGAAATAATCACCCAGGCTCCAGTTGCCGAGCATTTCAAAAAATGTCGTGTGGCGGTTATCACCGATATCATCAATGTCTTGGGCCCGCAAGCACGTCTGTGAATCAGCGATTCGCTTACCCTCAGGGTGTGGCTCACCCAGCAGGTACGGGATCATTGGCTGCATGCCCGCACCAGTGAAGAGCGTGGTCGGATCGTCGGTTAGAATCAGCGGCGCGCGCCTAATGACTGCATGAGCCTGTTTGCTGTAAAAGTCGAGATATTTGAGGCGAATTTCTTGAGCGTTCATAGGAGCAATTATAGCACAAGTCGCCTCAGATACTCTGGATCTTTATGAGCGTTTTTTCCGCATCAGCAGCACTGCACCGCTGATGATGGCAGCAACACCAGCCCCGATGGCTACCAGCAAACTCGTACCGGTATCAGCTAGTTGACTGCCCGCTCGGCCTTGCGAAGCGCCCGGCTGCCCCGGTTGGCTCGGCTGACCCGGCTGGTTAGGAGCACCTGGATTACCCGGCGCTGTTGGCACAGCATTCCACTTAGCGTATAGCGTGAAGTTAGAATTTGGCATCGTATGGACGTTAAAGTCCCACTGCATCAGATAAGTTGGATCAGCGTACCACCCAGCAAAGGTATAGCCAGCCCGCGTCGGATCAGCCGGCCGCACCGCCTTGGCAGTGTAGGCGACCGTTTGAGATGGTACCGGTGAGCCTGAGCCGGTATCAAACGTCAGCGTGTAGGTTGGGCACTGCTTGGCATCGCCATTGATCGTCCAGCCGTGACCACTGTCGGCCACTGCCTTTTGCAGCGCTGCATGCGCCGCCTCCGCCGTACAATATTTCAGGCCGGCCGCACCCAGCGTCACTGGTGACTTGAGTACTGCATTATTCCAGGCAATCAGCGTCGCGTCGTAATTTTGCACCGATAGCGCCGTATTATCAAGCATATTCGTCCCGCCAGCATACGGATTCCCCGTAACATCTTGTAGCGAGGTCAGTTGCCAGCCAGCCAGCGACTGGTTGAATGCCCGCGCATTAGCCAACATCCGCACCATAGCATGTGCTTTCGTCATATTCCACAGCCCGATCGGCTGATTGAACGAATTTGCCCACTCGAACATACTATCAGCGTATTCAAGTTTTGCAGTATTCCAGCTGGCAATTGACGAACTGCCGCCGTTATTGAACGCCCCTGCATACGCAAACATATGGCCAGCGCTCGTCACATTTCCCATGTTCCACGAACCGATGTTTTGGTTAAACTGTCCGGCGCCATGGAACATATTAGCAGTTGTCGTCACATTTGATGTATTCCATTGCCAGTTGGCACCCTCACCCTTGAGCGAGTGAGCCGTGTCGAACATACCTTGCAGGCTCGTTACGTTCGTGAGGTTCGGCACGTCAGTCGCCTTGACATCCATATTCTCAGCGCCCCGAAACGCCGAGTCCATGCTGCGCCACGCACCCGTTCCCCACTGGTCAACTGACATGATTTTCAAACGATCACCGGCATTATTCACATAAATCTGCGGGAATGTACCGCCGATACGAATTGTGTGACGACCCTCGTCGCTGTATGTGCAGGTGTGACTACTGGTCACGCCCACAGCGTCAGGAATACCGTCATTGTTACAGTCAACCGTATAATTATATCCCCCGCCTGTCACCGGTATAGTAAATTGATCGGTGTTTGATACGCCCGGTTTCGTGGTGTCGATCGTCATAACAAAATCCGTGTTGTTAATCGCATCAGCTTTCGCTGGCTGCGTCATCGCAAGTAGCGTCAGGCCACCAACACCAAGCATCATAACCCCTGCTGTTAGCGTCGGCAGCAAGCGCCTGCGTCGTTGTAAATATTTCATAAACCCCCTATTATGTTCGTGTTACTTCGTTGTACTATTACCTCAAATAATACGCGACTAAGCCCTCCATTGTCAAGAAAATCCCGCCCTCATCGCGGGCGGGAAATGTCTCAGTTTATCACGTCGTATTATTCGGCACTTGGCTCGTCAGCGTCCGACTGAGCCGGCTCTTCTTTTGGCTGATTCTTACGAAGCTTCTCTGGATTGCGGATGGCTTTGTGCCTATCAGCAGCTGGCTCTTTAACCCACTTTGGCAAGGTGACGCCAGCTTCTTTCAATAACTTAACAACACGCGGTGTTGGCTGGGCACCATTGTCCAAATATTTCTGCGCTAATTCAACTTGAATATTTGCCACCTTAGTGTGTGGATTGTAGCTGCCGACATACGCGACCACGCGACCGCTTGATGGATGGCGCTGCGCCTCTTGTACTGCCAGGCGGTACACCGGATAACCCTTGCGACCCAACCGTTGCAAACGAATTGCTAGCATGTGTGATTTCTTCCTTTTCTTACAACTCTTTGATTAATGTATTACTCCTAGAGAGTGTACACTATTTCGCTATGTACGTCAATTCTGTCTTGAGTCTGCTATTGACTTTTTATTTCTATCTGTTATAATATCCAAGTATGCCACATGAACATATCCAACCAAGAGAAATCGATGATACAGATTTTATTATTTTGGGTCTACTTGGCGAAGGCGGCTCAAAAACAGTGTTTGACACGGTCATTAATGGAAAAAGAAGGGCGCTAGCGGTGCCGAATAGTATCGACGGTCACGATACACAGGAAGAGAAATGGAACAGCGTATTACAAGAACCTGAAAACGCGAAACTACTGTCTGAATTAGGACTTCTCACTGTTCCTGAATACGAAATAATAACCACTACTATAAACGGTCAAGAGCTACCAGCACTAAGTATGACACCGTTTTCTGATCTTCCTTTTAGGGTCTTTGACGGCAAGGATGGAACACAGACATATACACACGGTCCACTTTCTCACATTGAACATTTTTCAGATATTTCTTCCTATATCACTAGTTTTGGCGCCGATATCGCCACGCTCACACAATCGGGAATCGTCCTGTCGCGAGACAGCATATCATTTGCCGCTTTGCCCGATGGATCAATGCACTTGTTTTTTTATGACTTACAGGATATGACAATTAATAATTCGACTAACAAAGATAATCTTCGAGCTGGTTATTCAGGAATAATTGTCTCTATGTTAGATAACATATTCGACTACCAACAATTGAGACGTTTTGAAGAACAGGGCTACGATTTTCGTGAGCGCATGAATCTATCACAGAAACTTCAAGTAATCGCTAATTAACTTTTTATCATTGCTTGACGCAAAGTGTATAATTTACCCAACAAAAGCCGTAGCCAACAGAGTAGAAAAAGAGGAACGCCATCTTGAAGCATCCGGTGTTAATTGCCATCATGATCAATCCAGAGACGGAGCGATAGCAACAGTAATCTATTAAATGACTTAGCAAATAATCCCGCCGCCCAAGCATTCCTCACCGTCATATATTACGGCTGACTGACCCGGGGCGACGGCGCGCTGCGGTTCAGACAGCTGCACTGTCACCTTCTCGCCAGCGTCGTCGTTCACACGCGTAATCTCCGCATTAATGAGCGGTGCCCGATGCCGCACCCGAACTTGACAGGTACCACCTTTTGGCGGCTGGCCAATCCAGTGAACGTCAGCCAGTGTCAACTCTTTCCGCCACAAATTACCATCATCAATTGAGCGGGACACATAAACTTCGTTTTTTACCATGTCCTTACCGACGACATAGTACGGCAAGCCGCCACCAACATTCAGGCCGTGGCGCTGACCCAGGGTATAAAATATCGCTCCGTCATGCTGCCCAACGACCACGCCCGTTTTTTGGTCAATAATGTCGCCCGGGCTAGTCTCAACATATTCTGACAAAAACTCACGAATCCCCACTTGCCCAACGAAGCAAATCCCCATCGATTCCTTTTTGCTGGCCGTCCACAAACCCCGTTCTTTAGCCATCTTACGCACCTCAGCCTTGGTAAAATCACCGAGCGGAAACATAGTTTTTGCCAACGCCCCGGACGTCACCCGGTACAGGAAATAGGTTTGATCTTTATTGCTATCGTGAGCCCGAAGCAAGCGAGCAGTGTTGGGTAGTGATGGCGCTTTGACGAGCCCAGGTGTAAGCGTTGATTCGTCCTGAATCGCCGAGGACTGTCTGAACGCAGTGAGTTCCGCAGGCGACAGCGACGGATCAGCGTGAACACCATGGCGTGAGACAACCGCGCCAGAATTACCCAATGCTGCACCGTCTATTACATGTTCAGCTCGTGCATAATGCCCCGTCGCAATATACTCCGCGCCCGCCGCCAACGCCGCCTCTAAAAATAACTTAAACTTCACCTCTTGATTACACATCACATCAGGATTTGGCGTCCGACCTGCCTGGTATTCGCGGATCATATAGTCAACGACATTTTGCTTGTACTCTTTCTGGAAATCAAACACCTGAAAATCAATTCCCAGCCCCACTGCCACGCGCTTGGCGTCAGCCACATCTTCCGCCCACGGACAATGCATACCCGGCAAATCTTCCGACCAATTTTTCATATACACACCAGTCACCTCGTGACCTTGCTCAACCAATAGTGCTGCCGCTACCGAAGAATCAACGCCGCCCGACATACCGACGAACACCCGAGCCATCAGCGCGACACTCCCAGTGCAAACAAACCGATCCGCAGCAATTCGCCGACCGCCAGCCACCAACCCCACGGTGTCAGCCACCACCATGTACTCCAATGCTTGTCGTGCGTTGTCGGACGTGCCCGCAGCTCAACATTTGGCAGTTGTGCCGAAAACTCAGCCAGTGCCCGCCGCATGTGATAGCCGCTAGTAACCAGAATGACACGCTTGATGCCGCGCTGCGCTATGATACTCGCCACTTCTTGGGCATTCTGTTTGGTGGTTTCTGAACGCTCATCCATCACCAAAGCCGCAGCTGGCACACCCGCCGCTTCGGCTTGTTTTCTCATGGCGGCGGCGTTAGACGGGCCGGATTTATCAGCCGCGGCACCAGATAAGATGACAGTCGGCGCCCAGCCAGCTTGATATAATTTAACTGCCTCAGCCGTACGCGCTTCGGTATCACCGCCGCTGATAACAATGATCGCGCCTGCCTTTTGACATTGCCCCGAACCCGGACGCGGACAATCTTTCAAGTCATCCGGTGATAGATAATGGCTCAAGCCAACGATGACTGCAACTGCAACTAGCACCAAACCAATTAGTCGATGAATCATTGCGTTCGCTCCTGTTCCGTACGCACTGCAGTAATAATCTCGTCCGCCGCCCGCATAACTTGCGCCTCATCGTTCAGCCGCCCCAACGTCAGCCGCAGACTACCATCAATCGCCGCATCACTCAGCCCAATCGCCGCCAAAACGTGTGAGCGCGTCCCCGAATTAGCCGCGCAGGCACTACCTGTCGCCACCAGCACGCCGCGTGCTTCTAACAAAAACATCAATCGCTCAGCATCAACACCAGGAAACGAAATATTGAGGAAATTAACCAAGGATTTTTTCTGATCAGAAGAAATAATCATGTCGGGGAAAGCCGCTAATAGTTTTTTTGCCAACACATCACGCAGACCTCGCAGACGTTTTACTTCACCGCTGCGACGCTTGGCAGCTAACTCCAGCGCCGTCGCAAAGCCGACCACACCAGCCACATTTTCCGTGCCGCTACGTAGGCCCGCCTCCTGGCCGCCACCGACAATGGTTGGCCGCAGCTTGACACCCGGCCGCAGCCATAGCAAACCAACCTGCTTCGGTCCATAAACCTTTGCCGCTGATAACGTCAACAAATCAACACCCAGCCGTTTAATTTTCACATCCATCAGCGCCGTGGTCTGCGAGGCATCAGTATGAAACATGAGCGGCGTTGATTCGCCATGTTCCTGGCGCCTGACGCGCTCGAGCCGCACAACTTCCGCAATTTCTTCAATGGGTTGGATATACCCGAGCTCATGATTCGCTAGCGCGATACTCATAAAACTAACGTCTGGCGTTAGCAATGTTTTAACAGTCTGTGGATCAATGCGCCCATTGTTCGTCGGCGGAATGAACCGAACCTCTGAGCGCGCTTTTGCAGAATTGATAACCGAGCTATGCTCGATAGCCGAGATCAAACTCACGCCACCCGCCGCGGTAAACGCCAGATTGATTGACTCCGTGGCGCCAGCCGTCATCACCAGTTCATCCGCACCTACACCCAGCACCCGCGCGATACGCGACTTTGCCTCGCGGTAGTCGCGCTTGACAGTGACCGCCGGTGCATATGGACTGGACGGATTAAAGAACTTCTCGGAAAAATACGGCTGCATTGCCTCAACCACTAACGGATCCATCGGCGTGGCAGCAGCGTGATCAAGATATATCATAGAGGATTCCACACATACTATTATACCAAGCAGCCCAGACGGCGACTACACCAGCTGTCCAGTTTTCGGATCACGATTATATAGTTGGCGCGCCACTCGTTCATGATATTCATTGACTGCCAGCACAAAGTTTTGTAATTCCTGCCCTTCGAGGTAGTTATACTGATAATTAGGCTGAATTTTCAAGATGCCCTTCGACTGCACCTCGTAGCGCGTCGTCAGCTCATGATGCTTGCCGTCCTTGCTCATCACTTCTTCGTGCCAAATCCACGTCGTTTTATCGAGGTTAAAGAACGTCCGTCGGACGACGTGAGCCGGCTTTTCGCCGAAAATTGTTGCACCAATTTCACTCTCCAGCTGAATCAGTTCGCGCTCAGTCAATTTCTTCAGCGGCCGATCTTTACGAGTGAGTCGCAGTAGTGAGCGCGTCGATTTCGGGACTTTTGGCGCCGAGGCGGCGTGAGCAGGCTTTGCCAATTGAGACGAGCGTGAAAGACGCGTGTTATCCGCCAAGACGAGACCAAGGGCTTTTTTGAGAATCGTTGGCATAAATCACCTCCTTTCAGGCTGCTCGTCTATAATTATTTCTATGATCCTTTGGCATGGCGTCAGACGCGTCGAAAGCTTGTGCCGCGATCGCATTATGCTTCATTCGATACTCCCCAATGCGCTCACCAGTTGCTGTAACAGTTTGCAAACATTCCTCAACCCAGCTCTCCAGTCTTCGTCGCTCCTCTAGCGATATCTTTGCCGGCTCGGCCGTATCAGCTACCACCTCGGCACTACCGCGCACCGCCGCTTCGGATAGACGCGGCGCCACTCGCTGTGATCGCTCTGGGTGTGCTTGCGTCGCCAAATCCAGCGCTTCGGCCCGCGCCTTTTGAATCGACATCATTTCTGTGATTGGTCTTGGCTGCTGATTCATTATCTCTCCACGTTTACAAGCCAAAAAGTTTTACCGTGTTATCGGTCGCTGCCTTTTCGAGGTCACGAAGCACTAGCTTGCGCTCCGCCGCCCAATACTTTGCCACCAACTCCACATATTCTGGCTTATTCAGCTTACCACGAAATGGCTTCGGTGTCAAGAATGGTGCATCAGTTTCTAATAATAATCGCTCCAGTGGGATGGAGGCGAATAATTCTCGCTGTGCTTGGTCTTTGGTGAACGTGCTAATTCCATTCAAACCAACGTAGAGTCCGCGGACAAAACCCTTCTCCAAATTGAGGCGCGTATCAGTAAAACTGTGCAGCACGCCGCGGAGGCCATGAAAATTATCAAAAATTGGCCAAAAATCATCCCACACCGACGGCTGGTCGGGCGCACCATCACGCACATGAAAACTAACCGGCAGATTATAATCCACCGCCAGCTGCAGTTGCGCCTCCAGCGCCTGAATTTGCACCTCGCGCGGGCTATGATTGTAATAATAATCAAGACCGATCTCGCCAATCGCCACAATTGGTGAATTATCCTCTCTACCTTTAAGCAGTTGTTCCACCTCACCCCAGCCATCTTTGCTGTCATGCGGATGAATGCCAACTGCCGCCCAAGTATAGTCGCGATTCGCGGCAAACTCCACTGCTTGACGGCTGCTGCGCTCGTCAGTACCAACACAAATCATGCCGATGCCCGCCGCGATTGTTTGCTGATACAGCTCCTCGCGATTGTCCGCGAAAAACTCGGTATCATGCAGATGACAGTGCGAGTCAATCAAGCGTAAGTCTGCCGCCATACTATTCTCCGCCGTCAGAATCATTATTATTTACCCTGGGCTTCTACTTTTGGGGCGCGCGGATCGGACGTATGTAGATATTTGCGCGGGAATAATGGTGTCAGCTCTGACGGCACGACACCACTGGCAAACATGTCGTGAATTTTCTCAGCAGTTTGCGGCATAAATGGACGAAGCATGTTGGATACTTGAAGCAACGTACCGCTGGCATGTGCCAAAATCTCGCCCAAATGCGCTTCCGCCTCTGGATCTTTATCGCGTTTTTTAGCAACTTGCCATGGTTGCACGCGCTCGATATATTGATTCAATGAACGGATAATCTGCCAAATCTCATCTATCGCTAGATTGAAATTTAACGCTTCCATATTAGCACGGTACGGCCCCATATCGTGCTCAGCTTGCGGCGCATCGCCAATGACGCCGGCTTGATAACTCTGCACCATCTTTGCCACCCGCTGTACCAAATTACCGAGATCATTACCCAGCTCGCCGTTATAAGCCGCTTCAAACTTCTCCCAAGTAAAGTCACCGTCATCCTGAGTTGGCACGTGGCGCAGAAAATAATAGCGAAAGGCCTCGACACCATAGTGCGGGATGATATCAACCGGACCAACACCATTACCGAGACTCTTACTCATTTTGGTACCACCAACATTGATAAAGCCATGGACCAATAGCACTTTTGGCAGCGGCAAGTCCAGCGCCATCAGCATCGCCGGCCAAATCCCGGCATGAAAACGAAGAATATCCTTACCAATCACCTGTACATCCGCCGGCCAAAATGCCTGCCATTCATCAGCTCGATCAGGATAGCCGATGACCGTGATGTAATTACTCAGCGCATCCAGCCAAACATACATCACCTGCGTGTCGTCGCCCGGCACCGGCACACCCCAGCTGAGGTTCTTGCGCGGACGCGAAATTGACACATCTTTCAGGCCATCTTTCATCAACTCCAAAAATTCTTTTTTGCGAAATTCAGGCACAATTTTCATCTTGTTTGATTCAATGGCCTGGCGAATGTTCTCCGAAAAAGCACTGGTTTTGAAATAATAATTTTCCTCGCTCAGCCGTTGGTACGGCGACTGATGATCAGGACAAATGCCATTATTTTCAGCCGCTTCTTTGTCAGTGACGAACGCCTCGCAGCCCTGACAATACCAGCCCTCATAAGTGCCTTTGTAGATGTAACCGGCCGCAGCAAGTTTCTGCCAAATATACTGCACCGCACTAACGTGATGCGGGTCAGTTGTGCGGATAAAATCCGTCGCTGAAATATTCAACTCGGCAATCATGTTTTGGAAATTGCCATGCATTTGGTCGACATAGGCTTGCGGTGTCTGATTTTGGCTGGCAGCCTTGGCAGCAATTTTATTGCCATGCTCATCCACGCCCGTCTGGAAACGTACTTCACGACCATTTTGCTGCTGATAGCGCGTCCACACATCCGCCAACATATAGTCCATGGCGTGTCCGATATGCGGCAAACCGTTGACATAAGGAATAGCAGTAGTGATATAGGCGTGTTGTTTAGTCATGCTACTCATTGTATCATCATCTGGAACAATTTTCACTGATATGCGTTCGCCGAGGGCTCACCCGCGCATCATTGCTACTACCGCAATTCGCCCCGCCGTATCACCCGATGAGTGCGAAAAATAATTTGGATTGTCCGCCGTATCAATTGGCGAAATGAAAATGTTATCACCAGGCACGCCAGTCTGGATGGCTAGCGAACGATTGAATCCTTGCATGTCCAGATAAATTCCGTCAGCCGTTTGACGGCAGAAATTGTGCCAATTAGTATCATTTGTATGATCAAAATAATCCATACGATAATTTTTCTGCGTAATACTTGGTGACATCCAAATTTGTAAATCTTTTGCCTGGCTACCGCGCTCGACAAAATACTGAACGGCCTGAGACATCAACTGTGCAACCGTCGAATGTCGACCTAAATGCGCCAGCATAAGCGCCCGGCGTTTTGGATCATAGATGACGGTGGCGATACAGTCCGCCACTGGCAAAAATAAGCCGACGCCAGCCATTTCGGTATATAGCGCGTCAGCAAAAATCCCCTCGTTGTTGTATTTCACTGTGTCAGTTTCAGTGACTTCGGTAATAATATCAAAAGTTTGCGCTTGATCATATGAAATTACGTGATAGACAACGTCGTCATAGGTAATGCCAATTTGATCACAAAACCGCCGCCGGTTCTCTAGTACGTCAGCTACGTGGCGACCGCGAATACGATTGAGCATGGTGCCGTCATTTTTCGACGAAACCGCAACTAGCAGATCGGACGGAAAGCAGACGGGCTGATCTGCCGCAATCATCGCGCCCGCCATTCACTCAGTAGTCGCTGCCAATCGTCAATCGCCAAATCCTCAGCACGGACATCAGGCGAAATGTTAGCCTTTTTCAGCAACTGTTCGGCGCTATCTTTACTAACACCCAGTCCGCTGCTCAAGCTGGAACGCAATTTTTTACGCTTGGCCGAAAAACCGGCTTTGACAATGCGGAAAAAATCTTTTTGGTCTTCAGAAGCGACCAGTGGTTCGGTGCGAGTCCTCAATACCACCACCTGTGAATCAACTTTTGGCGGCGGCGTGAAGAACTGCCGCGGCACCTTAATATCGAGGTCTGCCTCGGCAAATAGCTGCGCACTAACCGCTAAAATGCTCATTTCACCAGGCTCCGCTGCGATACGCTGGGCAACCTCTTTCTGCACCAACAGCACCGCCAAGCTCGGTTTATTTTCCGCCGTCATCAACTTCTCGACAATTTTGCTAGTGATGTAGTACGGTACGTTGGCGACCACTTTGTAGCCAGCCGGCAACTGATTCAAATCAAATTGCAAAATATCTTCGTTGATCACTTCCAGGTTTTTGCCGGGAAATTGTCCTGGCAACTTGCGCGCCAAATCCCCGTCAAACTCCACCGCCACTACGCGCTGAGCTCGCGCCAACAACCGGCTGGTTAATGTGCCAAGTCCCGGCCCAATCTCCAAAACCACATCATCTTTACTCAGCTCCGCCGCCTCGGCAATATCCGCCAAGACTTCTGGGTCGCGCAGCCAGTGCTGGCCTAATTCTTTTTTCGGCCCACGCGCTGACGCCATCTAACGCCCGTCCCCGTTCGTCCAATCAGTCGCCAGGTCAAACCCATGCGGATGCCGGGCCGCAAAACCGCCAGTATCATACACTTTTCCAGGGCCCATGCTGGTTTCCACCACCGAACAGCGCGGATAATTACCGTAATTTGCCGCCACCAAAATATAGCCGTCCTTATCCACCTTAGCACCGTCCGCCCGCACCGTGTAGCCACCGCCGCCGCAAGCGTTAGCAACAATATTCATCGGTAAATCATAATAAGTCTCGCGGTGCGCCACACCCTTGGAGTCGGTAAATATTTGCGCACCCTTGCCTTTGGTTAACGGATTTTTGGGCTTGGTGCCGATCACTTCGATTTGCTTTTTAGGTTGTTTGCTGATACGGCTACTTATTTCCTTACGACTAATCTCAACACCGCGCTCAGCCTGGGCCTGGTAGGTCACGATACGAATACCCTTTTCGCCCAGCTGCTTGATCTCCTTAAAACCAATCGGCTGATTCGCATCCTTGATCTGCTCCACTGGGAAGTCAATGTCAACCTCCTCGGTCACGGTTCGCAGTGGCGCACGGGTAATGTTCATCAGCACGTTTGTCCCATCCAGCAGCATATTATCGCTCGTCATAAATTCAACCTTATCCTCGACATACAGCGTGATCCCCGCCGCTTTGGCGATTCGCTGCGGCGTCTGCTCCGCTGTGGTAATATGTGAGCGCCGCGAACCATCAATGACCGTTACCGGCCGAGCCCGAAAAATTGTCACCGTAAATGTTGTTCCTGTCAGCTCCATATCAATGTCTGGCTTAACAACGTCACGCCGCTCATCAACCGTTACCCGCGCCAGCTGTAACGCCTGGCGTACAGTGCGTGCTCGGGTCATGATCGTCTGCTCGTGGCCACGGTCGCGAATCGTCACCAGCCGCTCCGCTGACGACTGGGCATGATTATCTTGTGCTTGGGTAGGTTGAGATAGTAGCAGGCCAACCGCACCGGCCACGAAAGCCATGAAGCAGCCCAGCAAAACAACTGGCCGCCAGCCTTTCTCCATTTGCCATTTCCACCAGTTCATCATTCTGCTCTAGTACTTAATTAACGGACGTATTATACCATATTTATCTAATAATTACTAGTACCACCCTCTGGCCTTGCTGTGCGCCACCGCTTTTTCCCACGAGCCATATCGTCTCATCACGTAGCCATGCATCCAATTCAGCGAATCAACTGGGTTGAGCGGATTTCCTGGCACTTTACTACACGGCAACGCCTGTGCGAGACCACAGGCGCCACTCCGGCTGCGAGCATTTGGATTCCAGCCACTTTCTTTCTGCACCAGCCACTCGGCATAGCCCCACTGGTCACGCGGAACATTTGACGAAGATAGCCACTGATCTTTGTTGCCGCCACCAGTATATGGCATAGCGGCATTCTTTGTGCCGATAATTTCAATTTGTTTTTTAGGCTGTTTTGTTACCTGACTAGCAAGCTCCCGACGGCTCACCTCCTTGCCATTTTGCACCTCAATCTCATAAGTCACCGTCCGCCGACCCTTTTCGCCCGCCTCTTTCACCTCCTTGTGACCCGTCTCGCGATTGGCATCCCGCACTGTCTCGACCGGAAAAGCGACATCTTCATCAGTTGTGATCGTCTGCCTACCGTTGCGCCAAACATTCAGCCGCATACCACTAGTAATCGGCGCCTCGAGCGGCATTGATACGGTATCGTTACTGGCCAGCTGGACACGCTTTTCCTTGAGTAGCGCGCCGACGGTTTTCGTGTGGGTGCGTACTTCAGCCAGTGACCCGTAGAGATTGAGCTGTAGCGGCGTGGCCCGCTTGATGGTCAAGACTGCATTCGTGCCACTGGCAACCACGTTTTCGGCGGCATGGATATCGACAATATCCTCGCTATAGAGTTTGATCCCCGCCGCTTTGGCAATTGCCGCCGGGGTTTGCTCGGCCGTGGTTAGCCGAATACGCGCCCGGCCATCGACTACCGTTACCGGCCGAGCTCGAAAAATATTAACGTTATATGAACTAGCGACCAGCTCTTCATCAAGTGCTGGCTCCACTACATCTCGCCGCTCGTCAACCTCAATCCGCGCCGCCTTCAGTGCCTCGCGCACCGTTTTTGCCCGAGTGATAATTGTTTTCTCGACTCCCTTATCGTAGACGCTCATCAGACGCTGGCCGTCGCTCCGTGATGGACGCTCGGTACCCTGCGCCAGTGCAGCATCCGCTAGCTGGATCAATGTCACTCCAAGCACGAGCAAACCGATCAATAGAAAAATCTTCTTTGAATGGTAGCGAATAGATAAACTCTTTTCCATAATCTCGCTCGTGGACAGTGCCACAAACTGCTATGTATTATATCAAATTTTCTCTAATCTGGCGAATTCTACATTAAGCTTTTTCGTCTTACCATCATCAAATTGCACCGTCACCGCCATTCCGTCAACGTCCACCACCTCACCCGCACCAAATTGTGGGCTTCGCACGTGGTCACCGACCCCTAGGCCTATGTCATCATAAAACACGTCATCGGCTGGCGGCGCGGCAGGCGCATCCAGACCACCGCTCATCAGCCCCATTTCATCGAGAAATCGCGACGGCAGATTATAGCCAATCTGACCAAACTGCGTCCGTGAACTAGCACAGGTCACAAACAGCACCTCTCGGGCCCGCGTTATTCCCACGTAGCAGAGGCGGCGCTCCTCCTCAACATCATCCGCTTTACCGCTGTCAAATACCCGTGCATGCGGCAAGATCCCCTCCTCCAAGCCAGTCATAAACACCACCGGAAACTCCAGACCCTTCGCAGCGTGCAGCGTCATCAAGGTAACCTGCTGATCCGCTTGGCCATCGCTTGATGACATCAGCGCCATGTCTTCGAGGAATGTCGATACATCAGCGTAGGCGCGCGCCTCAGCTACCAAAACACCGAGGTTCTCCAGCCGCTCTTCGGCCTGCACACTGCCATCATTTACCGCCTCGCCGTAGCCAGTCTGCTCAATAATTTGTTCGATAACCTCGGCCGGTGCGCCGTTCAGTAATTGTTGTAATTTTTGCAGCAATTGACCAAATGCCCGCAGTGACTGCTTGGCGCGAGCGGTCAAACTTTCGGCCTCATCAACCGCCACTAGCCCTTCAATAATATTCCGACCCGACTGATCATTCCAGTCAAGAAATTTCGCTACGGTCACCGCACCAATACCACGCTTCGGCAAGTTGACAATCCGCGCGAAGCTAACGCGGTCACTGGGTTGATATAATAACCGGAGATACGCCAGTACGTCCTTGACGACTGCTCGATCCAGAAACCGCAGACCGCCCACAATCTTATACGGGATGTGCCGTTGACGCAGCGCGCGCTCTATGGCGTAACTCTGGGCATTGGTGCGATACAGTACTGCTATGTCGCTATAGGCTCGGCCCATCCTGGCCTGGCGATGAATTTCGTCAGCCACTGCTTGTGCCTCCTCGGCCTCGCTGTACAGTTGCCACAATTGCGGCGTCATCCCGCCAACCGCTTCTGTCCAGAGGTTTTTGTCGGTGCGCTGGGTATTATGTTGGATTAAGTTATTTGCCACCGTTAAAATTGCACCTGTTGAGCGATAATTTTGCTCTAGTTTAATCACTGCCGCACCCGGAAAGTCACGCTCAAAATGAAGAATGTTGGTATAATCTGCACCGCGAAAACTATAAATTGACTGTGCATCATCGCCGACCACACAGAGGTTACGCTCTGGACCGACTAGCAGCTTGATCAGTGCATACTGCACCGCATTGGTATCCTGATACTCGTCGATAAGAATGTGGCGAAATTGCTGCTGCCATTTGTGACGGATATCAGGCGAGGAGCGCAGTAGCTCCACCGCCTTAAGCAATAAATCATCAAAATCGAGCGCCCCAGCCCGGTGCATAGCGGTCTCGTACGCAGCAAACAATTCGGCAATTTGCTGCTTAGTGGGGCCGACCGCCTGCATCATATACTCATCGGGTGAAAGCATGTCATTTTTTGCCGCAGAAATAGCCGCAGCGATACGGCGTGGCCTGATATCGCGATCAGTCAGCCCACGCGATTTCATCAACTGCTTGATCAGACCCAGCCGATCATCTTCATCATAAATAATAAAATTACGACCGAGGCCAATTGACATCCCGTCTATCCTCAGTAGCCGCACACAAATACTATGAAATGTCCCCATCCACGGCATGAAGCGTCGATCCGAGGCGTCTTCGCCCAACATATCAGCCAACCGCTGGCGCATCTCTCGAGCAGCCTTGTTGGTGAAGGTTACCGCCAAGATACGGCTGGGAAAAATCCCTCGCTCGCTGATCAGATAGGCGATGCGATGCGTTAAGGTTTTTGTCTTACCACTCCCCGCTCCCGCTAAAATAAGCAGCGGCCCGCCATCATGCTGGACGGCTCGCCGCTGTTCGGGGTTGAGTTCAGATAGGATGTCCATTACTTATAGTATAGCAGGAAAAAGTACGCCGCTGCACCGCCGCCAACGCCGATAAGGGCAAAAAGAATGATCAATAGAATGGTCCCGATGCCGGATTTTTTCTTATCAGGCTGGAGCGCTTCCCCGGTGGCTGGCTGGCTGGCTGCCGCATCAAACATCGGCTCTGGATCTGGCGCGATCTCGTCACCGGCGGTGTACTGCTGAGGAATGTCGCCCGGAGTGTGCGGTCGACGTGGCGTCTCATCACCAGCTATCTCAGCGTCACTCTCGTCCATCGACTCGATCGCCATCAGCTCACTGTCTAGCTCCGATGTATCAGCGGCGGGCTGCTTGGACGAAGCGCCTACCGATGTAGCATCTGCGTCGAGTTGCTCACTGACCTCGCTGGCTTCAATTTCATCAATGGTCGCTTCAAGGCTCGTACGATCAGCAGCAATGTCAGTATCAGCCGCCTCATCATGGTGTTCTACTACCTCGTCTCCAGCCGCCGCATCCGTCACCAGACGATCATCATCGGCCGTTAATTCATCCATGGTCAGCCCTTCACTATCAGCTGCCTTAGCCGGAGCGTCCTCTGCTAGTAAGCCTTCCTCGATAAAGGCGCTGTCAGTACTAGCTTCGGCTTCACTGGCCATCGATTCATAATCAGGCACGTCCTTGGTATTGAGCGACACATTGTCTGACGTTAGACCCTCAGCCACATGCGATGGATCGGGCTGCAGAACGAGGCGTGGTGGTCGACGCTTGATCTCGCGATCAGCTACCGATGAGTGAGCGGTGCTATCATCTGCCATCATATCACTTGACACGTCCTCAGTAGTTTCAGCCATGTTAACACCCTGCTGGCCGTCATTACCAGTCCGACTGGAGAGATACGAACCAGTCGGCTGAAGCGTCACGCCAGCGCGCGACTGAGAAACGCTATGCCCGCGCATGACAGATGACGGATGTACAACATCCATGAAACGGCCAGACGGTCGACGCGAAATAGCTGGTGAGGGAGCGACAGTTGACTCGTTACCGCGTTCTGTATCAGAGGAATCGTCAGTTGGTTTTGCTGCTGACGTATCGGCCACTTTATCCTGCGGCGCGTCTGAGGCGGGTTGGTCGTCTGCCTTTTTATCTGGTGTTTTGATATCTGGAAATACCACAGCCGGTTTAGTCTCTGAGGCAGCGCGCGGAAATCCATTGGCTTCCGTCGACGGTGAAGCCGTCTCCCTGGTAGATGATTCCTGTAGTGAGGTCGGTGGCTCGCCCTGTGACTCACTGTGTGGCTCGTCATGACTAGACTCCGGGGTTATTGACCGGGTCGGCGGTTCTGGTATCGAAGTAGGCGACGGCGAGACAGGCGACGAGGTTGTCTTGAACGACGGTATCGGCTCGAGCGTTAGCTTCGAGACAGGCTTTGGCTCTGGCTTTGTAACAGAAATCGGGACAGCAGTCGGCGCTGGTGTTGCTGCAGCCGCCGGCGGCGCACTTGGAGTGTCCGATGAGGCTGATGATTGTGTTGTCTTGGCCGGGGCTGGTGGCTTGCTCGTATCGGTACTTGTTGACTCGGATGCGGGTACGGCTGATATGGTTGGGGTTGGAGATGCGGGCGCAGACACGGGCGTCGACAGCGGTGCCGGCGTCGATGCCGGTGCAGCGGTCGGCGACGGAGGCGTTAGCGGCTTGATGGTCAATGGCGGAATCGGTGTTGATGGCGTGGCGGCAGGTGACGGCGGCGTTGATGTTGTTTCAGACTTCTCAATCGGCTGCGGTGCGGTAGCTACCGGTCTGCTTAGCGGCGTCGATAATGACACGGTGGGCTGCGCTACCGACTGAGACTGAGGGCGTGACGGCACTACCGGAGATGTTGCCACTGGCTCGGGCCGAGAGGCGAGAGAACTAGACCGAACAGCCTCGGATGACAGCGTAGCAGCGCCACCTTGGGCGGCTGAATCGGACTGGGAGATAGGGGTACTGGCCTGATCTGCTGTTTCGAGCTGTGTTGAGGTCGGAGCAGCGGTTGGCTGAGTTGGTTGAGAAACTGGTGCAGACGATGATGTATTTGTCACATCTTCAGTAGCACCGGTTGCGGGTGCCGTCGACGTCGCCACGTCCGTATCAACACCGGCCGCCTGCTGAGCCGCTTCTTTTTCCGCCCGTTTCTGCATCAGTGACGTCACCGCCCGATCAAGTTCGTCAAAATCAATGTCTGACATAAGCCCCCCTATTCTTTATGCGCCTTTTTTACTATCTCCGTAAATTGATATGCGTCCAGACTCGCTCCGCCAATCAACAGTCCATCAAGTCCCACCACCGCGAGATAATCACCGGCGTTATCGACTGAGACACTGCCGCCATATACCACGCGTATCGCTTCGGCTGCTTCCTTGCCAAATAAATGCGTGATCTGCCGGCGAATCACCTTGAGCACCTTGGCAAGGTCACTCGGCTGCGCATACTCACCACTGCCGATCGCCCAGACTGGCTCGTAAGCAATCACCACGTGGTCTATTTCCTCAGCTGTAATATTTGCCAGGCCATTTACAATCTGATCCTGGAGCACCTCGCGCGTTTCGCCTAGCGTCCGCTCGTGTGCCGTTTCACCAATACAGAGGATTGGTTGAAGCCGATTACGCAGTGCCGCCTGCACCTTGAAACGAATATCCTTGTCGCTCTCCATAAATATATGTCGCCGCTCCGAATGGCCGATAATGACATAATCGACCATACCATGTAGATGTGCCGCTGGCACCTCGCCGGTGTACGGACCATGGTCACGCCAGTAGCAATTTTGGGCGGCGAGCTTGACGATCCGACGCTTGATTTGCAAGCTCAAACTTTGCAGTGTCAACATCGTTGGCGCTACCACCACCTCGACGTCGCGGCGGACTGGCAGCTGCTCCATCAGCTTATGTAAATACAAACTGGCCTCATGCATAGTGAGGTTCATCTTCCAATTGCCGATAATGAGTGTTTTTCGCGTCATAATGCTTATGTTTAGTGTATCATTTTAGTCCGTGTGCGTCTAGTAAACTTTCCACACCTGGTAATTTTTTACCGCTCATCAGCTCGAGGCTGGCTCCGCCACCGGTCGAAATATGCGAAAATTGCTTGCCGTCATGCCCATCCCACCCAAGGACAAACTCCGCCGTATCGCCACCACCAATAATTGACGTAACGCCGTGATTTTGTACGATGGCTTCGGCGATCCGAGCCGACCCCCGAGCAAACAACGGATTAGTCGAATACCCCAGCGGCCCGTTCCAAATGACTGTTTTCGCCGAGGCAATCACCGAGGCAAACTGCGCCATCGTCTCAGCACCAATATCTAGCGCCATCTCACCGTCACCGATCCCATCAACCGACACTTCATGGCGATCGCCCGATGTTTCTGGTGACAAAGCCACCGCTACATCACTAGGCAGCCGCAAAAACTGATCGACCCGCTCACCACCAACTTTCTCGGCAGCACGGCGGTAGATGGCCGCCAGCACCTGCTCTTGATCCGGCTCAACCGTACTGTGGCCCATCCTATGGCCGCGATAGGCGAGGAAGGTGTTGGCCATCGCCCCACCGATGAGAATCGTGTCAGCTTTATCAATCAGCCGCTCAATCAGCGCAATCTTATCAGCAATCTTCACACCACCAATAATCGCCACTAGTGGTCGCGCTGGATGCGACATCGCTGCGGTTAGCGCGGTATATTCGTGCACCAATAGATCACCGGCCAGCCCCGGCACATATAATGTAATCGCATGGGTACTGGCGTGGGCTCGATGCACCACCGCAAAACCATCCTGCACAAAATAATCCGGCCGCACTGCCCGAGCAATTGCCCTGGCAAACACCATATCGTCACGCGACTCCTCATCATAAAACCGCAAATTTTCTAGCATCAGTATGTCGCCGGCTGCCATATGCCGCGCTGCTTGACGAATCTTATCACCGACACAGCCATCAATAAACTGCACTGGCCGCCCGAGCAGCTCAGCCAGTCGGCGCGCCACTGGACGCAGACTGTATGCCGGATCGACCCCCTTTGGCCGCCCGAGGTGACTCATCAAAACAATCTTGCAGCGTTGCTCTAATAGATAGCATAGAGTCGGCAAACTAGCACGAATTCGTAAGTCACTGGCGATCCCACCAGTCGTAGTCAAGGGCACATTATAATCAACCCGCACCAGGACGGTTAGCCCGCGGAGATTAACGTCATGAATTGTTTGCTTGAAAAATCTGCCCACCCTTTTCTCGTCCTACTCCATTGTCCGGATCTGGATATTATCGGTCTTGCCCGGCCGGCCCGGTTGATGACCACTGACCAGCACCAACGTCACTGGATCCTCGCCAAAGTAACCTTCGGCCTTCAATTCTTCTGCTAATTTATTGGCCGAACCCAGGCCACTTGGACGAACGTATGAGCGCGTGGCGTAACTGAGTGCTAATTTTTGAGCGGTTTTTTGGCTATCAGTCACGCTAATAATCGGCATATTCGGCCGAAAGGCGCCGACATTCACCGCAGTTACACCCGTACTAGTCTCGGCAATAATTGCCCGCGCCTTAAGCTCTGTGGCTAACCGCGCCGCCGTGTAGCTGAGCAGCGCATCGTGCTTACGACGCTTCTCGCTTGACTCAACCGCCATGACATCACTGTGCTCCTGAGTGTACATAATCGTCCGGCGCATCGCCTGCACTGTCTCGATCGGATATTTACCGTTGGCCGTTTCATCCGACAACATCACCGTGTCAGCACCCTGGATGACCGCATTGGCAACATCGCTCACCTCAGCGCGAGATGGCTCAGGATTGTCAACCATACTGCCCATCATCTGTGTCGCGACGATACTGAGCTTAGAATATTTACGACAAAGAGCGATAATACGCCGTTGGATAACTGGCACGATCTCGGCCCCAGCCTCAACCGCCAGGTCACCGCGCGCCACCATGATGCCGTCACTCGCCTTGACGATTTCCTCCAGATGCTCATCAGAGATCGCTGACTTGGTCTCGATTTTGGCAATAATATACGCATCCGAGCCCAGCGCCGTCAGCCGCGAGCGCAGATCGATAATGTCGTCCTCCGTCTGTACAAAACTAAGCGCCACATAATCAAAATCTTGATTGGCTGCCCACTCAATATCGGCGATATCTTTTGGTGTCAAGATATCACCACCAAAATCGGTATCTGGCAGATTCAACCCTTTACGGCTCATCAAAAATCCGTCATTCTGCACCTCCACCTTGATGGCCGTTGGGCCAGCAATTTCACGAACGATCGACTTGATCTTGCCATCAAACATATACAGCGGCTCGCCAACTTTCATTTTCTCAGCGAGGTTATATTGGACAGGCAGATTGAAACTTCCATCGTGTTCTGTGATTGACGAATCAAGCGTCAGCATATCACCAGCCCGCACCGTCAGCATGTTATCTTTGAGAACGCCGAGGCGGATTTTTGGACCTTGAAGGTCTTGGAGAATGGCAACTGGTTTGCCCTGCTCATGACTGGCCGTGCGAATCCAGTCGATTTGCTCACGCCGCTCGTCATAACTACCGTGGCTGAAATTCAGACGAAAGCCATTGACACCGGCCTGCATAAGTTGACTAATTTTATCCTGACTCATCGTTGCCGGACCGACAGTCGCTAGGATTTTGGTACGTTTAAAAATTGTGTTACTCATCCTTTTGATTATAACACCGGTTAGACGCTGAGAAAAGATATAATCACTATTCAGAATTCGCTGCCCGATATCGAGCGATCGCTTGACGGGCGGCTTGCTGTTGAGCCACTTGTTTGGACGGGCCCACGCCGCGCCCCATCAGCGTTTCACCGACGAACACCCCGAGCGTAAATACCTTATCATGATCTGGCCCTCCTCGCCCAAAACTTTGTACACCGGCGTCTGACCATCAACGCGCTGAGAAATTTCCTGTAAATACGACTTCGGATCGCGCCAGCTGCCTGATTCCAAAATTCCGTCCAACTTAACGATGATATGTTTATGAATAAAATCGCGCGCATCATCAAAGCCGCGCTCCAGATAAATCGCGCCGATCACCGCCTCGAACGCATTGGCTAAAATCTGCAAGTGCGCCCGGTCTGAACCATTTTTCTCACCCTTTGACATACGAATCAGCGGCCCATAACCTAATTTATCACCCGCCGCACCGATACTTTCCGTGCGCACCAGTGCCGCCCGCCACGCCGTCAAAACTCCTTCCGGCTCAGAAAAGTGCGTAAATAAATACTCCGTTACCGCTAACTCCAACACCGCATCACCGAGGAATTCCAACCGCTCGTTATGCCCGTGGACTGATTTTCTGTGTTCATTAACGTAGCTACGATGCGTCAAAGCCGTAATCAACAGATCCAAGTTATTAAACTCAAACCCTAGCTTCTCACGCGCAAACTCCTGATACGGCGCCGTATTCATCCCGCTCATCTATAGATTCTCCTGCCTGATTCGCTTCATAGCGAGCAGAATTAACTTGCCAATATCCTCATACTCAATCTCATCCAGCGCCTCATGAAAGGTAAACCACTTGAGGCCATTCATCCAGTCTTCTTTTTGTAGTTTTTCGTCCGGATCAAGCGCCTTCATCAGGTATACTTGCTGCGAAATCAGTACTAATTTATCAAGCCGGCGGTAGCGAAAATTAATTTTGCCCAGCCAGCCGCATACCTCGATATTCTTGAGGCCAGCCTCCTCGCCAACCTCACGCTTGGCGGCGGCTTGTGCTGTCTCGCCCGGCTCAACATGGCCCTTGGGAATGGTCCAGCGATCCCGCGCGTCTTGATAAAGTAGAAACTCAACATCACCCTTTTTATTACGTCGAAACACCACGCCGCCGGCGGTTGGCTCGCGAACTATTTCCTGGATCGACGGTTTTTTGCGACCGCCAAAATATTTCTTGATATGATCAAAGCTGCTTGTCTTCATCGGCGTCCTCTTGAAGGGAGCGATACGCTGTGCCGAGCACACCGTTCACAAATTTCCCTGAGTTATCCGAACCAAACGTTTTTGCCAGTTCCACTGCTTCGTTGATGGCCACCTTTGGCGGCACCACTGCCCGAGAAAACAATAATTCATACAGCCCGAGCCGCAACACCGTCCGATCAATTCGCGATATCTGCTCAATCGGCCATTCTGGCGCCAGCGGACGAAGTTTATCATCAAGCTCTGCTTTATGCACGGTGACGCCATCGATCAGACTTCGCACAAACTCGACATCATCGACTGATGATTTGTATTTCTCAAGATTGCGCGTCAAGATATCGGCGACATTAATCTCGCTGTCGCCAACTTCCTGGCGAAACTCAATCTCGTATAACGTCTGCAACGCGACGATTCGTCCTAAGTGACGGTTTGAAGCCATGACAAAAACGTTCCTGTTCGTGTTAGTTTATTTTGTGCTCTTGCTACCAGTCTCACGTTTGGTCGTCTTGACCTTCACTGGTGACGTCCCGTTGACGCGGCGTGCTAATTTCAGTACCAAGTGGCTGCGACGCAGACCGGTCTTGCGCGGACTGCTCTGCTTTTTTGGTTGTGCCATAGAAAAATCTCCTTTATTTCAGTTTATGTAACACTTGGGCTTCATTATACCGGTTTTTGATAGATTTCTCAAGGGGATGCAGAGCAGTGGCAATACGCTGTCAGGGGGTATTGTTGACTTTATATAATATTTATGGTAATATCATAGACATCACTTACGATAGAAAGGATATGTCCTACCAACCATGGATAAGAAAAAGGATGAGAAAAACCTACCCCCTCAGTCTGGGGAAGCACTAAGTCGACTAGGTGAACTGAAACTGGCCATCGGGTCATGGGCGATGCTGGCGGCAATGGCGGCAGGTCTCGGCGTCGGCATTAACGGTATCGCCAACGCCGATAAAGAGCCGCCAGGACCACCCCTAGTTGGCTCTTATATGATGCATTACGATCCTAAGGCTGGTGTTACAAAGGATTCAGATGTATGTGCAGCAGCAGATTTTGCTGTAAGAGATGCCGGTGCTAGTCATACTCCACAGATTGATATAGTGGGCTGTGCCACAGAATCCAAGAAGCTCGCTGGTCTTCCGCAGGGAACACGCGTACGGGTCGAGGTACACGAGAACGGCTCGGTAACAACCAGACCCTTTAATAGTTAATATCTAGACAACAATATTCACCAACTTCCCTGGCACATAAATCACCTTTTTCGGTGCCCGGGCATTGAGATAGGAGCAAACTTTTTCATCAGCCAGAGCTGCTGCTTCAACGCCCTGCTGGTCGATGTCGGTCGGCAGCTCAAGCTTCGATCGAAGCTTGCCATTGACCTGCACGATGATCGTCATCACATCGCTCACCAGATATTGCTCATCCCATTTTGGCCAATGGTTGACGTGAATGGTGTCGGTATGGCCCAGTTCCTGCCACAACTCTTCCGTGATGTGCGGCGCAAATGGTGCCAAAATCTGCAGCAGACTCTCCAGGGTGAACCGCCACGTTTCCGACACTTGCATGCCGTGTGATTCTTTGAACTTGTATAGGCCATTGACCATCTCCATCATCGCCGCTACGGCCGTATTGAACTTTTCGTCCTCGATGTCGCGAGTGACTTTTTTGATGGTTGAGTGCGTTAGGCGGAGAAGGGTGACGGCGTCACCCCCTCCGACAGAGGCTGTGGAGGGTTCGCGAGTAGCGGACACTCCAGCCGAACGCTCACGAGTAATCTCCTGTGGAGATTCGAGCGAAGAGTGTACTCTGAAGGAGGATGGCGCCGCCAAAAACTCCTGCACTATGTTCCACACTCGGTTTAAGAACCGATACGTCCCCGGCACCCCGCGTGGATCCCATGGCGCATCCATATCGTACGGCGCGATGAACATCTCGTAAACACGCAGCGCATCGGCACCGTAACCAGAGTCCATAATCTCCATCGGATCGATGACATTGCCCTTGGACTTACTCATCTTTTGACCGTCCGGCGCCATGATGTAGGCGTTATACATCATTCGCTTGAACGGCTCCGGTGTCGGCACTAAACCAAGTTTATGGAAAAATCGCATCCAAAAACGACTGTATAGCAAGTGTGCTACCGCGTGGTCAGCACCATTATAATAATCAACCGGCATCCAGTGATTAATGCGCTCTGGATCCCACGCCTCGGCGTCATTATGCGGGTCAAGATAACGCAGGAAATACCAACTGGAACAGGCATAGCCATCCAATGTGTCCGTTTCGCGCCGCCCTTCATGCCAATTGTTGCCCGCTGGCTTCGGCTCAGTAATCGGCATGGTTTTACCCGTTTCAACATCAACCCACACGCGCACCCAGTCATCAACTTGCGCTAAGACTGACGTATTACCGCCCGTTGGCTTGAAATTCTCGACTTCTGGCAGAATCACCGGCAAGCACTCATCCGCAACAGTAATTGGCTCGAAACCATCAACATGAACCATTGGAATTGGCGCACCCCAGTACCGCTGACGAGAAATCAGCCAGTCACGCATCTTATAGGTAGTCTTGCTCCGACCCAGGCCCTGTTGCTCCAGCCAAGCCACCACCTGTTCACGAGCCTCTTCGCTGCGCAGGCCGTCAAAATCGCCCGAATTAATCAATTCGCCTTCACCCGTGTAACAGCCAGCATCCGCCGAGTTTTCTGGCTTTTCAATCACTTGCACTACTGGCAAATCAAATTTTTCGGCAAATTCCAAGTCGCGTTCATCATGCGCTGGCACTGCCATGACTGCACCCGTGCCATAGCCACTCAGTACGTAGTCAGCCGTCCAGATTGGCAGCTTTTGGCCATTGACTGGATTGATAGCGTAACTGCCAGTAAAGACGCCTGTTTTGTCTTTATTTTCTTGGCGTTCAACGTCGGATTTTTTCTGCGCCGCTTGAATGTATGCTTCAACTTTGGCACGCGTGTCGGCATTAACCAACTGAAATACTAACGGATGCTCTGGCGCCAACGCCACATATGTCGCGCCAAACAGCGTGTCAGGACGCGTAGTGAAAACAGTGATGACATCGTCGCAGCCTTCAGCCGCAAACTCAACCTCCGCACCGACCGACCGGCCAATCCAATTTTTCTGCATGGTTTTGACCATTTCCGTCCAGTCCAAGTCATCAGTCGCCTCCAAAATCTCATCAGCATAGGCCGTGATGCGGAAAAACCACTGTTTGAGGTTGCGCTTGGTAACGGGGTTGCCGCAGCGCCAACATTTGCCGCCCTCAACCTGCTCGTTAGCTAACACCGTATTGTCGGTATCGCACCACCACTGCAGTTGCTCCTTTTGATATGCCAAATCGTGCTTGTACAGCTGCGTAAAAATCCACTGAGTCCATTTGTAATACTCGGGGTCAGCGGTGGAAATCTCCTTTGACCAATCATAACTAAAGCCGAGGCATTTCAGCTGCTCCTTAAAATGAACCTTGGCTTCATCGTGCGCTACCCGCGGCGTTTTACCAACCTTGATAGCGTAATTTTCCACTGGCAGTCCGAAGCTGTCCCAACCAATTGGATGGTACACATTGTAGCCTTGCTGACGCTTCAGGCGCGCTTTGATGTCAGCAAACTGAAACGTCCGACCGTGACCGATGTGAATGCCAGCCCCAGTGATACCAGGAAGCATACTCAAGCTGTAGTATTTTGGGCGCGTTGTATCACTAAGATCAGTGACATAGGTGCCGTCAGCCTCCCATTTATCTTGCCATTTTTTCTCAATTTCCGTCGGATTGTAGCGTCTCATACTCCTTAGTATATCATCTCTCGACGCTAGTGTCGGTGTCTTCATCGTTCTCATCCGTGGAGGTACCACCCCTAGCAAACGGCGGCGGTATTGGTGATGAGCCGGCAAAATCCCGAAGTACTGATTTAAGATTATCGGCATTTGGTGGTATGTCAATCTGTTCTGACTTGCTGTAATCGAATGTCATATCCATAGTAAGGCTCTGGTCCTTGTTGCCATCTGAACCGTGTGCCTTAATCTCAATCGCTTTCAGTTGATGCGACCACGGATCGACCCAGATGCGTATAGTGGGCAATCTCTTTGACGACGTAGTTTTATTTGCTGTATTGAATACTTTGTCACCATAGCATTCCTTGATTTTCTTGCCAAGTTTTGTATCCCCCAGGGAGTCGACAAATGCGCGTAGTTTGTCTGACATTTTACCGTCCGAAGCTAGATCAATTTCAAAGCCAGGCGCACCATCACGCGGCTCGACCTTAGTGTCCTTTTTGACCGTCACAAAGCTGTTTTTGCGATACGCGTTGATCAGTTCGCTACGCACCTGCTGGTCAGCATTGATTAAATCAAAGATTTCTTGAGAGCACGTGTCTTTGTTTGTATGTGATGCTCCAAGCTCATCAAATGATACCTTAAGCCACTTGCCTTCAATTTTGTTAAGTTTTTCATCAAGCTGTTTGAGGATCTGGTCGCGTATCATCGTCGACCGCGTATCTGGTAGTACTCCCCGGCTTCGAGCCTTGATGATCGTCTCTACCATCTGGCGCACGATATCTTTTAGATGTTCGCTCTTAATATAAATCGTACCCTTGCCATCAGCCACCATTGTGAGGATGACGTCTTGCTGGATCTCCATGCCGTTGATCGCTAATGTAATGGTAGCCTCGGTTTTTGATTTTGGTGAGTCGGCAACGGCTTTAATCTTAATGTCAGCCCGATTGCCGCTACCAAGGTCCATGACGAGTTTACCTGAGGAAACCACCTTTTGGTCTGGAATGAATTAACCACTGCATCAGTTACCATCCTCTGCGGATCTTGCCACCAGAAAAAGTACAATAGTACCGCAGCGATAGCCAGTAGCAATACGACCGAGCCGGTAACAATACCGATGATGAGGCCGGTTTTCTTTTTTGGCGGCATAACCGAATTCATGATCGGTGGTTGCGACGTCGGCGATGCTGGTCGTGCCGGCGTCGATGCAGGCTGATCAGCCTGTGTAGGCGGAGTCGTTGTCGACTGTGATGAGCTTGATGCGACCGTCGATTGCGACGCTGCCGGCGGTGTTGACGCAGCAGCTTTATCCGCTGGTGTTTTCTTGCTATTCGTACCCTTGTCGTCCATATTCCTCCTCGTTATACTTTCATTGTATCACTATCCGCGAAAGCGCGAGAAAAATTCATTTTTTCGCTTAATCCAGTCAGGTGACTGGCGCACTAATTTTTTCTCATCCTCGGTGCTGTGTAGGTTAATTTTAATCGCTTCCTCGAGCCAAACACCGCCACTTGAACCTTTGAAGAGAGCCACGCCGCCCGCATGAAGTTTTTCGCGTACAAATCCGCCGGCCATCAGCGCATCACGACACTCCTTGACCTGACAGCCGCGACGACGTGCTACCGGCGCCAGGTATTGATTAGCCATCTCACCGACGGTCACTACCCAATCCAGCTCGTCTGGCGAACACTGAGCGCCGAGCTTCGCATGACCGGCCTGCGTATCCTTGCGTAGCCCATTCATATTACCAAACACCACGATACGCTGCGGCACCTCGAGACTGTACAGCGTTTGTAGTGCTGACAATGCCGTCAGCGGCGACGAGCTATAGCTATCGTCAATCAAAATCGTCTGATCCGCACCACGAAGCACTTGCATCCGACCCGGCAGCGAACTTAGCTGGCTCAAACCCTTTTCAATCAATTCTTTCGTCATACCCATCCGCACCCCGGCGAGCATCGCCACGACGGCTGGCCGCAGATTATGCTCACCAAGCAGCGGCAGCATCACCGCGATGCCATCAGGATATTCCGGGCCGATAATCTTGCCGACATAACCATGCTCCAGCGAGAAATCATGCTGCTCAAAATAATACTCAGCGACCTCGCTGGTACCATATGTCGTCATCTGGGGATTTGTCAAAAATGCGGCAAATCGACCGTCGATATCATCACGGTTAATGGCCGCAAAGCGAGCATTATTCGCCAATGTTAGCATCTCGCCAGCCACCTCTTCGACAGTATGTTCAACCCGCATACGACCAGAGGTTACCGATGTCACAACGGCCATGTCCGGCAAAATAACCTGCTGAAACCACGCATTAAAACCAGGCTGCATCGGGCTGAACTCTTGGACAATAATCTGGGCTTCGGGATGCTCGGCGCGAGTACGCTTTTTGACAGCTCGCATCATCTTGCGGCGGTGCCAAAATCCCCACTTCTCCTCCGGACGATTCTCGGGGTAGCGCACGCCCATGATCTGCAGAAGGGTTTGTAAGTGCGACGTTGGCTCAGCAGCGTGCATGGCGACAGCAAACTGCTGCGATAGCACAGTAGCGATCGCTGTTTTAGCACTCGTTTTACCAGCACTCCCGGTCACTGCGATCAACTTGACATCAGCATGGTCGGCAAAAAATTGCCGGACATAGCGTATCATTTTTTTCTCAAACGACTTCTTGAACATCTCCTTTATCATACCATAAGCGCTGTCAAACGCGCCACTTGACGAATAAAAAAGAGCTGTTACGCGCCCACCCGGGGCAATTTCGTGTGTTTGTTTTGGATGGCAGCATAGGAAACGCCCCTATGCGTACCAGCTCTGACGATATTATGCGCTTTTTTGTTAAAAAGCACAAGGGGTTTGATCAATATTTACCTACAATTGTTTGGCGAAGGCATTAGTGCTACGTACGACCGCGCCTTTTTTCAAGTAGAATCGCTGCGCCGCTTCACGTTCTGGGCGCGATGTAAACTCCAGTTTTTGAGCACCCTGTTCACGACCCCAGTCAATGACGGCGTCCCAGAGTTGAGAGCCGACACCCTTGCCCTGTACCGTCGGGTCGGTCACAAAATCATCAAGATAGATTTTACGCCCAGCAGCCGGCCCAAGTAGCAGTGCTGCCGTTGCCATGCCAACGACTTTGCCTGATAACCGCGCCAACAGCAACACATGGCTCGGCGAGTCAATGATCTGCTGTAATAACTCGGTGTCGGCTGGATGTGGCTTGCTGGTGAGTGCCGCGATGAGGTTAGTAATGTCTGCCACATCAGATTCGGCGATGTGGGATGCGCGTTCAATTGTCAATTCGTTCATAGTTCCATTATACTATACTCATGAATCAGCACATACGAGACTTAGCAAAAATTTTAGCTTTAAACCCGCCGCGCGTGGTATTTCCTGAGGGCGATAATCACATCATCCAGCAGGCAGCGCGCGCACTAGAAGAAAGCGGCGCGGTGCAGCCGGTGCTGCTTGATGGAAAAGAGGACGCTATCAGTCGCGGTGCAACGATGCTAACGAGCAGCGAGACTGACGTTATGGTGGCTGGGATTGATCATCCAACGAAAGACGTGCTGCGGGCTGGGCTGAAAATTGTTGGACTAGCGCCCGATATTCGGTATGCGTCTAGCTTTTTCGTGATGGATATCCCACAGTTTCAGGGCGGCGAACACGGTTTGTTATTCTTTGCTGATTGTGGCATGAACATTCAGCCAAACGCCGAGCAGCTAGCGGCAATTGCTGTGGCCTCGGCGGATAGTGCGGCGTCACTTGGCTGGGAGCCGCGCGTGGCTATGTTGTCATACTCAACGAAAGGCAGCGCTGGTGGCGACAGTGTCGAGCTCGTCACCCAGGCACTGCAGCTCGTCAAAACAGAACAGCCCGATATACTCATTGACGGTGAACTGCAATTAGACGCGGCAATCGTCCCGGCTATCGGCCAGAAAAAATCACCGGACAGTCCGGTTGCTGGCAGAGCTAATGTCCTTGTTTTCCCTGATCTTGATTCTGGCAATATCGCTTATAAGCTAGCCGAACACCTGGCTGGCGGCCATGCATACGGGCCGATCTTGCAGGGTTTTGCTCAGCCGATCAGCGATCTATCGCGCGGCTCCAGCGTTGATGATGTGATTGGCGCCACGCTCATCACTGCCAGCATAGCGCGGGGTGCACGCCTAGCAACGAGGGCTACTGGGTGACATACCACTGCGCAAATTGATGCCATTGCTGCAACGTGTCGGTTCTAACCGCCAGGCCTTGATCGCGCCGATCAAACACCTCGGACATCGTCAGGCCGTTACTACCATCCATCGTAATAATCTTGTTAACCGACGCACCACTCTTGCCACGCGGCGGAGCGACAAACTTCCCCGGCTGATCAAAGATAAACGTCTGTAGAGTATGCCCGTCGTAATAAGCAACAATATCATGGAGAATAATCTGCCAATCGTCTTTATCGCGTAGCAGCGCCAAAAAATCCTCGGGCGTCAACCAGTGCGCGATATCCTTCATATAGCCACCCGGAAAGCCGCCGAGCGCGGGCACTTCCCAATTACTATCGTTGACAACAACCGGCTTGCCAGCCCTCTCGTACGCTGCCCGAACCTTAGCCTCGGTAATTTTTAATGGATCACGGTGCTGGATCTCATCAATATCTAGATTAATAATCTCCACCGCTATGTCGTATTGACTCAGCGTAGCTGTCGCTTCCTCGATTTTACGTGGGTTACCAGTGACGAGATTGATGTGTTTTGTCATGGGGTTTATTATAGCATTTCTTATTTTAGTGTAGCCGTAGCACTGGTTTTGCCATAGGGAATCCTTCGTCAACCAACCTCACTCAGCGCCTTTATAATATCCTCATCCCGTGAGACCGCATGAACATTTGGCAGTTGTAGAAACCATTTTGGGGTATCATGAACGACCACCACTGGTTTACCAAGCGCTATCGCCATGCCAACTTCGTAGCGCGCACTCTCCTGGTCGGATTCCCATAGATACACCAAAACATCGGCAGTGCGAATGGCCTGAACCTCATCTTCTGGGCCGAAATTTGTCTCGTCGTCTTTGTAATTATAATACCAATTGCACGGAATGCTATAGCCGGAGGCCTCTAAAGTTGCCGCCACGCGATTCGCCCTATCGAGATTTTTGCCAGCTAGGTAGATCACTTTCATATATAAATAATAGCATGTGTTTATTCAAGTGTGGCGAGAAAATGGCGGACGACATCGATTGGCTTGAATAAGCGGTACGTCTCAGCGTCCTCATCTGGCGTTAATTCGGCACGAGTTTTACCCTCGTAGCCATCCGGGCAAAATATTTTATCCCAGCCAAAGCCGCCATCGCCTATGGGATGCTCAGAGATGGCGCCATGAAGTTCAGCGCGAAATAACTTGATCCGCTGGCCGTCGTAGTAGCCAAATACACATGCCGCCACTGCCGATCGATCGCCAAAGCCATCAAGCATCCGGCAAAGATTCTCTAAACCGTTCGGCGCCTCGACAAAAAACTTAATAAACGGACCCGGCAGTCCTCCCAATGCTGTAAACTCAAGCGCCACATCCTCAATCAAAACCGGACATTTGGCGATTACATACGCCTGACGCACCTTATACTCAACAACTTCTTCCAAACTAGTTGATTGAATCTCTGCTAAATCAACCGCCCGATGTTTCAGCGGTAAGTCCAGCATGCGCGATAAATAATCTGCTTTGTGCTGATTGCCGGTGATAAAAGTGATTGTCTTCATCACACTTACACCTGAGCTTTGGAGTTTATTTTCTCGAATCGCGGCACAGATTTCCCGTCCAGCACTACTGTTTCCGTAAACATACTGACGGGGCGGGCGAATAGTTCATATTCATTTTCATAGAGAGGTCGATAGATCACCAAAAGATCTTCCGTCTCAGTTTCCAATGCGAGGCCGATCACCTCGTACAGCTTGCCTGATTTGCTGTACCGGTATACACCCTTGCTAATCCTCGTACGATGGCTCTGCTCTTCGCTATCCACTGTTTCTTCATGATACTTCCCCGGCTGAGCGCGCAGTATTTCCACCCATCTACTGTCATCCGTAAAATCATTGTATTCAATATAGTGCCGATTATCAAAGCCACCATTATCCTGCTTTTTACGTGCCATTTCTTCTTGAACTTGCTCTATAGAAAAGCCAAAGGCCTGGCGCAGCGCATCAACGACTTCTTGCAAATCAGCCAGCTCTTTGAGCGATTCATCGCGCTGATTATCATCCAGCGGAATCTCATCCGCCTCCTCGTGAACCTTGCGGAGCAGCTCGCGGCGAAATTCTTGCTTGTCTAATGTCCGGTATTCCGTATGCAAAAATTCTGGATCATCCAGGCACTTTTTTACCACTTTATCACGCACTAATTTTTGTAAGTAAAATCGGATCATCTCATTACTTCCGTTGAGTTACTGTTTCAACGCCGTCTTCATAAACCAATTCGCCAATCTCAACTTCGTAAATATGCTTGTCGTTACGAAACGCAAAAAATCGGACGGCTTTATGTTGCTGCCAGGCTTGAACTATTTCCGCCCGCACGCCATCAGCTATGTCGCCAAACACCCACAGCTCATCAGCGCGCGCCACCAGCGTATTATTAGCGCGCCGCACCGTATCACGCTCCACCGCGTCGAGCAAAAAGTAGTCAAAACTGGTAAATGGATTGATCGGCACAACACCTTGCTCAAGCGCAAATTTCGTGACGAAAAATCTCATGTAAAAATATTTCTTGGACATCGCCGTAAACACAACCGTGTCGGCGGGTTTGATAGTGAGGGCGCGATGTGATTGCTGAGTCATGGTTATTACCTCCTTATTGTATAAGCTCTAACAATGTTTGTTCATCAATAATTTTGGTGCCGTATTGCTCGGCTTTTTTCAACTTGCTGGCACCGACTTTACCACCGGTTACCAAATATGTTGTATCTTTTGCAACAGCGGTTTGGAAAGTGCCGCCGAGATTACGGATTATTTCCGCGGCGGCGTCACGACCCATCGACTGCAGGGTGCCGGTGATAACAAAACTTTGACCAGCTAGTCGGTCGGATTTTTGACTAAACTGCGGTGTCACACCCAAATCGGTAAATTTTTCGAGCAGCGTCGCGTTATCTTCATCAGCAAACCACGCCACGATTGACTCGGCAACAATTTCACCCACGCCATCCACTTCGCGCAGCTCATCAATGGTCGCGCGAGACATAGCCTCAAGACTCTCAAAGTGACTTGTCAGGTCAATCGCCGTCTGCGCGCCAACATGCCGAATGCCAAGGCCAAACAAAAATCGCTCCAAGGCTGGCTGTTTTTTGGCAGCAATGGCATCGATGAGCTTTTGTGCAGAAATCTCAGCAAAACGCTCCAAACTAAGCAAATCGTCTTTCGTCAACCGGTAAATATCCGCCAAGTCCTTGACCAACTTAGCCTCGACCAGCGCCTCGACATTTTTCTCGCCCAGCGTATCGATATCCAGCGCACCTTTGGAGGCAAAATGCGCTAGGGCTCGCTTCAAAATCAGCGGACCGCTCAAACCTTTAACCCGGTACACCGCCTCGCCTGCTGGCCGCACAAATTCTAGTTCCGGATATTGGCGCGCCAGCTCTGCTGGATAGTCAATCGGCTTAGTATCTGCCGGTCGCAATTCTTTCAGTACAGTTTGCACCTGCGGAATGATGTCGCCCGCCTTGAAAATCACCACCGTGTCGCCGCGCCGCACATCCAGCCGGGCAATTTCGTCGGCGTTATGCAGGCTAGCATGCTGCACCGTCGTACCGGCCACCACCACCGGGTCAAACACCGCTACTGGCGTAGCCGCACCGGTTCGACCGATGGAAATAACAATATCGCGGACAATGGTCGTGGCTTCTTCGGCGGCAAATTTATACGCCACTGCCGCTCGTGGTGTCTTGCCAACGATGCCGAGCTCAGCAAACTGTCGCCGGTCGTTAAGCTTAATGACTGCTCCGTCGGTATTAAACTGCAGCGACTGACGCAGCTCATCAAGATGATTAACATAGCTCATCACCTCGTCCAAGCCATAGACAATTTGCGTCTGCCGACTGGTAGTGATACCCAGCTCGTTCATCATCTGATAGCCAAAGGCAATCGTCGGCGTGTCCTCGAGGTTATCACGAATGATGTCATAGCCAACAAAATGGAGCGGACGCTCTGCCACCAATTTTGGATCAAGCTGGCGAATCGTCCCCGCCGCCAAATTACGCGGATTAGCAAATTCTGGCTGACCAGCCGCTCGCCGACGCTGGTTTAATGCTGCAAAGTCAGCCTTGTGCATCACAATTTCACCACGAATTTCCGTTCGACCACGCAAAAAATGAGCAAATCGCTGGTTGGCGCGCAGTGTCAGCGGCACATTCTGAATCGTACGCACGTTCATAGTCACGTCTTCACCAACTAATCCGTCGCCGCGCGTCACTGCCCGCGTCAGCACACCGTCCTCATAAATTAGCGCGCAGGCCAGGCCATCCATCTTGATATCACACAAAAATTCTTCAGTGATATCACTACGCACTTTGTGCATACGCTCTATCCATGCCGCAACTTCCGCCCGGTCAAACACGTCCTGCAGTGAAATCATCCGCGTTTGATGCTGAACCTTAGCGAATTTACTGAGCGCTTTTCCTGCCACCCGCTGGGTTGGGCTGTCTGGCGTGATAAGTTCCGGAAATTGCTCTTCCAGCTGCGACAGTTC
Organism: Candidatus Saccharibacteria bacterium oral taxon 488; assembly: GCA_010202645.1. Taxonomy (NCBI): domain Bacteria; phylum Candidatus Saccharimonadota; species Candidatus Saccharibacteria bacterium oral taxon 488. The sequence goes on from CP047920.1 coordinate 571,885, forward strand.
ATGTTTCAGGCTATCAGCCGCCGCCTCGCTCATGATCGATTCGTCAAGCACATGATAATGATAGCGATAATCATTGATCAGATCTCGCAGTTTGACAATTCGTTGCTCGGCCGCCTGCCTATCAAGCTGGCGCACTGTCATCAGCGACGACCTTTCGGTAGAATAGATAGATGTAGCACGCCGAGGCAACAATCGAGAACGCCACCAACATCAACGCCACGAGCGGCACCAGCGGCAACCAGTTCAACGCCGGTATCACCGTTTTGAGTGCGCCATCAATCGTAATAACCGGAATAAGCACCGCCGCCCAAACCACGGCGAGCACCAGCAGCAGCCACATTAACCGCAGCAAAATTCGCATCCGCCGCCCCAAGACAACATCCGAGGCCAGTCGCGCCGCTTCTAGTGGATACATCCCCGGTAGAGTGATAATTACCATAGCAAACAGCGTACTCGTCAGCCAATATATCGACAAGGTGACGATTAATATGGTGGCGCCGGCCGCCAACATCAGCACCACCGTCTGCTGTAACATGCCCGACGTGTCGGCTGCTCCATAAATAATGACCGCTATCGCTGCTGGTAATAATTGAATGAGCGCGATAAACACTAGGACCGACAGGGCGATGACCGGCGCGCCCGCATTATACAGCCCATCGCGAATCTTTGGACGCTTACCGACAATTACGCCGCGAACCAGCCAAATTGTCGTCAGCCATATATACAGCCCGATCAGCGCGCCAATAACCTGCTGCGACGATCCAGCGCTACTCGTCGAGCCACCAAGCTGACTGGTAACCACGCCAGCAAATAGCATCAACGTCGGTACGATAGTGCCCAGGGCACCCCCCTGATTCGTTCCATTGATTGTATCCTTTAGCTGCTGATACGTATCTTGCGACATTAATCCCGACAGTAACACACCCAGTATTGCATATATCGCCGCCAGTCCGACGAAAATCCGCCAGTCTTTTCGCATCAGTTGCCACACTTGGCCAGTCAGGGCGAAGTAGCCCGGCAGCTTGAGTGAACGACGATAGTCACGCCGCTTGGTCACTCGAAAACTACGGTGCGGCCGACGGCGGAGAAACGCTTGACGGCGCTGCATCAGCCGCTGCCAAGCCTTATTGAGCCTCTTTTTTAACGATACTGTTTTTTTTGTCGCGGCGCGACTATCCGCTTTTGAAGTTGCTCGTTTACGCCGCGTGGTGTGTTGTTTTTTAGTTGGCTTCGTCATGATTACATCTTCGTTGCATTACTTCGCAGACGTGCGATTCGATCTTCTAGCGGCGGATGGGTGCTAAATAACTTTGAGAAAAAGCCAGGGCGCAGCGGATTATTCATAAACAAGTTTGCCGTTGAAGTACTCTGCCTGCGCATTGGCCGACCATAACTTTGTAACTTCTCCAGCGCCATCGCCAGCCCCTCCGAGTCGCGAGTCAATAGCGCGCCCGAGGCATCCGCGAGATACTCGCGCTGGCGGCTGACTGCCAGTTGCGTAATCGTTGCTAAAATCGGTGCCAAGATTACTACTATAATACCCACGACGTAGACAACCGGACTGGTATCCCCGTCATCATCATCGCCATAAATCATCATCCGGAGTGCGATATCAGCAAGCAACCCGATAGCACTCACCAACCCAAAGGCAATCATACTAACGCGAATATCGTAGTTGCGCACATGGCTCATCTCGTGTGCCATCACCGCCTCCAGCTCGCGCTTGTCCATAATTTCTAGTAGTCCAGTAGTCGCACCGACGATAGCGTGCTTTGGATCGCGGCCCGTCGCAAACGCGTTTGGCGCTGGATCGTCAATAATGTAGACTTTTGGCATCGGCATGCCGGAAGCAATCGCGAGGTTTTCTACTACCCGCCACAGCTCCGGCGCATCCTTCTTTTCAATCTGCTGCGCACCGCTCATCGCCATGGCCAATTTACCAGCGATATAATATTGTAACCATGCATAAAGCAGTGCACAACCGACAATGATCAACGACAATGAATAGTTCCGTAGATACATACCGACCAGCACACCGATTACGCCGATAATCGCCACAAACACTGCCATGATCAGCACGGTGTTTCGCTTATTATGAGAAATTGCACTATACATGTAGTTATTATACCAAAAACCGCCCGCCGAAAATAGGCGAGCGGCCTAGTTCAGGCAAAGATTATCCCGCCTTAGAATTTCACCTCGACTGGATTCTCAACACTTGCTCGATCAGCAACCTCAAAGAACTCCTTGGCCTGGAAGCCGAACATGCCGGCAACCATGTTAGCTGGGAACCTTTGAATCCTTGTGTTCAAATCGCGAACGCCGCCATTATAAAAGCGACGCGACGCCTGAATCTTGTCCTCCGTATCGACCAGTTCTTGCTGCAGTTGTAAGAAGTTCTCATTAGCCTTCAGTTCCGGATACGCCTCAGCGACAGCGAACAGGCTCTTTAGGGCACCCTCTAACATATTCTCTGCCTGAGCCGTATCGGCCACGCCTTTGGCACCCATAATAGCCGACCGCGCTTCAGTAACCTTTTCAAACACTTCTTTTTCGTGTGTCGCATAGCCCTTGACTGAGTTGACCAGGTTTGGAATCAAGTCAGTCCGGCGTTTGAGCTGGACAGTGATATCACTCCATGCTTCCTCGACGCGGTTACGCAGCGTCACCAGTCCGTTGTACGTACCGATCAAAAACGCCACGATCAGAACGATAACGACACCAACGATAATTAAGGTTATTATTACTGCATCCATGTTCTATTCTCCTTATGGTTAGTACCTTATACACATAATTATACCATACACACGAGTCATATAGTGGCAAAATCATGCCAACTCATTGTTGACACGCAGCTCATCATAGTCGTATACTTATTCATATAAATCATATTTATATGAAAGAAAGGAATTATATGACAAAACCAAAGAGTAGACATGCTTGGACAGTCAAGGTTGGCGAACGCGGGCAAATTGTGATACCCAAAGAGGCACGAGATATTTTTAATATCAAGCCTGGCGATACACTTATCATGCTCGGCGACAAGCAGCAAGGAATTGCTATTCCGACTAAGAATAAAGTCATTGATACAATCACCGCCGTACTCAATGATACGGAGATAAAATTATGAATGCAATCACCGCGACCAACTTAACAAAACGCTACGGTGACTTTGTCGCAGTCGACAGCCTTAATCTATCAATTGAAAAGGGTGAGTTATTTTCACTACTTGGTGTCAATGGTGCAGGTAAGACGACATTGATTAAAATGTTATCTTGCTTAAGCCAACCAACACAAGGTGATGCTATTTTACTCGGCAATAGTATTACCGAAAAACCTCAGGCAGTCAAACAGATGATCAACGTTTCACCGCAAGAAACTGCTGTAGCTGGTAATTTATCAGTCCGCGAGAATCTCGAACTGATTGCTGGACTCTACGGACAATCTGCTCATAACGCCAGTGAGAGCGCCTCACGTATGGCAAGCCAATTCAAGCTCGAAACTGTCGAACATAAAAAAGCTAAGCATTTGTCTGGCGGCATGCAGCGACGCCTGTCGATCGCCATGGCGCTCATCTCAAATCCAAAAATATTATTCATTGACGAACCAACGCTAGGTCTTGATATTTTTTCGCGCCGTGAGTTATGGGAGGCGATCCAGTTGCTCAAAGGTACAGTGACGACGCTGTTGACAACTCACTATCTCGAGGAAATTGAAGCATTGTCTGATCGTGTCGGCGTTATGGCGCGCGGCAAGCTCGTGGCGATCGGTACAGTAGCAGAACTGCAAAAACAAACCAATACACGCACTCTCGAGGATGCGTTTGTCGCACTTGTAGGAGGTATTCGATGAGATCATTACTATTTGCTAAACGCTGTACAAAAGAAGTTGTACGCGATCCGATCAATCTATTCTTTGGATTAGTCTTTCCACTCGTTTTGCTTGGACTGCTCTCTATTATAAATGCCAGCATTCCCGCCGAAGCCAATAATACTATGTTTGCCATCAAAAATTTGGCACCAGGTATCGCAATGTTCGGTACGGCATTCCTAGCACTATTCTCAGGTATGCTCCTAGCAAAAGACCGAACTTCATCATTCCTGATGCGTCTGTTTACCTCGCCTATGACAGCCCGAGATTTTATCATTGGATACACAATTCCGATGATTATCATTGCTACCATGCAGGCAGTGATTACCCTCGTTATCGCCTGCTGTATCGGGCTCGACTTTTCAGTGCATATTATTGGGGCAATCGTTATTACAACGGTAACGTCGCTTCTATTTGTTGGATGTGGGTTATTCTTCGGCAGTCTCATTAACGAGCGAGCAGTTGGCGGTATATGTGGCGCCCTGCTCACCAATGTCGCTGGCTGGCTGTCGGGCGTATTTGTCCCGGTTGATCTCATCGGCGGTGGCTTTAAAATGGTTGCGGAAGCACTGCCATTTTACCACAGTGTTGCCGCCATTAAAGGCAGTATTGAGGGGAATTGGCAAGTCATCACACCACATCTACTGATTGTTTTGTGTTATACCACCGTTATCTTTACACTCGCTATCTATATCTTTCGGCGAAAGATGACCGGACGAAACACCTAATTTATCTGGATCTGGCACCCTAGAATTCAACTATTCATAACGAAAGCCGCCCTTTATCGGCGGCTTTTGTAACAATTGTGGTGCGCGAGGCGGGAATCGAACCCGCACGACTTTTGGTCAAGGGATTTTAAGTCCCTCGCGTCTACCAATTCCGCCACTCGCGCCTACCCGTAGTATACTATATTTATGCGGCAAATTGTACACATCCACGGCGGCAATACGTTCAATAGTTATGCGCAATATCTTGAGACACTCAAAAATGACTCCATTCGGTACGAGCGACTGCTCTACACACCAATATGGCGTAAATGGTTGGCCTAAACATAAATGATGCTGGTCTTGTTGACCGACATGCCAAACTCGATTTACTGTTTCAAAAATTATTCTATTCAATTAGACAAACTGTCTGTAGATTATCCCCATTTTACATACTACATCTGAAATGCCGTTATCCAAAAACATATCGTGGATATAAGTGAAATCGGAGTCATAACATATTTTTCTTTCCTACTTTTTGAAATCATATTCATAATAGTATTCAAAGATAGGTAAGCGGCAAAGAAGAAACAAATATATTTAGTAACCCCAAAAGACAACCATAAAGGAATAAAACCTCCAGCTTGCAAAATAATTATCATTGCAAAAATTTGAATAGCCACCGAAATAGCTGCCATAACTCTCAATTTCTTAGGCAAGATTTTATGTTGTCCGCCCATAGTAAATTCACCCAAAGGCAAACCGCAAGCAACAAGAACTGTCATAGTTGCTATAACTCCAAATAATACCGCACCTAATATTGAAAACATAAATCAATATTCTCCCTTCGCAAAATACAAAAATTCAGTTGCAAATTCAACTTTATTTCACTCAATATTTTCACTTATACTATAGCTCTCCAAGAGAGCTTTTATCGACAATCCTGGAGGCACGTACGAGAGTCGAACTCGTCTAAAAGGTTTTGCAGACCTCTGCGTAACCGCTCCGCCAACGCGCCACTTTACTCATTATAGCAAACTATAGTTGTTCTTTGAACATTTCATAGAACTCACCACGTTTGGCAATCAACTCGCTGCACGATCCCTGCTCGACAATTCGACCATCTTTCATAAAGTAAATTGTATCAGCTTTTTTCACGGTGCTTAGGCGATGGCTGATAGTGATGATCGTTTTATCTTTTTGCTTGAAGAGATGACGGAAAATCCGTGCCTCAGCCGCCGCATCAACAGCGCTGGTCGGCTCATCCAAAATAACAATTGGTGCATCACGGTAAAAATTACGCGCCAACGCCAGCCGCTGCCATTGTCCACCGGACAGGTCCACGCTTCTGTCATCACCGTCATCCATCATCCACTTGTCAACGTAACTATCTCCGCCCTTTGGTAACTTCTTCACGAAATCATCAGCTTCCGCCTGCCTGAGTGCGGCCGCCAACCGTCGCCGATCTAATCCACGAGAAACATCGCCGTACCACACATTTTCATGAGCCGTCGCAAAATCATAGCGAATAAAGCTCTGGCTTAGCACGGCTAATTTCTGATGCCAATCAGCTGTATTCACCTCGCGAAGATTCTGTCCATCAATCAAAATCTCGCCGCCAGTCGGTTGATACAATCCCGTCAATAATTTCACCAGCGTGGTTTTGCCTGCGCCATTCTCACCGACGATCGCCACATGCTGACCGCACTTAATATCTAGTGACAAACCCTTGAGTACGAGATTTTTGCTACCTGGATAATGAAACTTGATATTACTAATCGTAATCGATTTGTCTACACTAAGCGGTAGGCTTGGCTTGATATTTACCAATGGCAACTCCATAAACCGCTGGTAATCAGCCATATTTATCACCTCCTCATCGATGGAGTTATATATTGAAATCAAACTATCAACGCTACCAAGTACTCGACCCACCATTTGTTGTACCAATACAAACTGACCAATCGACTGGCGATGCGCAATAATTTCTAGTGTTACCCACACCAGCGCCACCACTTCTGCAGCTGCCTGCAGTGCCTCGCCACCAAGCCGCTTACCCATAAAGCTGCGCTCATATTTAATCATCTGTAATTGATCCTTATCACGTAGCGCAGCCCGCTCTGTTAACAGATGCTTGACAATGCCATACAATCGTAATTCAGCAACATTCTCTGGCCTACTCACCACATATTCGATCCACCACATACGCCGCCTGACATTAGTGTTTTTGCGCCAATAGTTTGATGTCAAACGAGATAGCCGGAACTGAACGATACCACTAGGGATGATAGCCACGACAAGTAACAGGCCCAGCCACCAACCAACTGATGAGATAATCCATAACCCTATCACTAACGAGATAATATTTGTCACGATGTTAGTTAGGCGTGAAAACAGATACGAAAATGAACCGGCAAAGCGCTTCGCTCGATCAAACATATCAATTGTCGCCGGGTCATCATAACGCCAAAAATCCAGTCCATGAAGCCGTGCATACATCTGATCGTTAATACTCGATTCTAGCTGGTAACGCATTAACTGCTCAAAATAGGCTTGCACAATTCCCCAAAAACTCATGACCACGCCAAGCACCACTGTAATAATTACGTACACGAGTAGCTGCTGCGAGTCACCACCACCGGTATATGCCTCTGTCAATGCGGTGGTTGTTAACGCTGCAAAATATGTTGTTGCGAGCGGTAATGATGCCGTCAATATCGCTCCAACCGCTTGAATAATGATAGTACGCGGTGATGTCTGCCAAACTGCTACGAGGGCACTAATAAGTGTTTTAACAATCTGACGAGCTTGAGGTCTCTCAGTTTCTGACACGTCCAACATAGTGATGTACAATAATCCCATTTGGTGCGAGCGAGAAGACTTGAACTTCCACGAACTTGCGTTCACTAGCCCCTCAAGCTAGCGCGTCTACCAATTCCGCCACGCCCGCACGACTGTCATCATTATACCTGACCCTACGGTGTTTTGTAAACTGAATCTTGGCGAACCGTCCAGTAGATCACGTCGGCGAACCGATCGGTGGGATATACCAACCGCATTGACTTATCAAGCGCCGACACGGAACGCAAGTGAATGTAATCCAGTTGCACTTGATATAATGCGAGGGCTGGCACATCGGACTGCCAATGCTTGGTAAATGTTTGGTATTTGCTAACTCGTTGCTTGGCGTTTTGTTTGGTGCGACCAGCCGCGAGGGCATCATCGGCCACCGCGCTGTTATAGTTAGCAAAATTGAGACCACCTTGATTGGCCTGTGATGAATGCCAGTAGGCAAAGACATCGGCATCACCACCCAGTACCAACTCATACAGTAGTACATCAAAGCCACGCGGCCGCAGGACGGACTGCAAAACGTTCTGCGAGGCATCATTTGGATCAACCACCCTTAGGTCAACGGTGATATGTAGCGTTTCCTGCCAGACTTTTACGAGTTCACGCGCAATAGTTTCAAAATCAGAGCCCTTGAGTGTCACGAACGACAATTGCAAAACCTGCTCGCCCTTTTTGCGCTGATTACCGACTACTTTCCATCCTTCTTCGTCCAGTAATTTTTTCGCTGCTTCTGTGTCATACGGCAAACGACCGGCCAGTTGCCCATCCACTTGGTCGTCAAAAATTGGGCCATGCAGTAGCTTCTTGGCAAAGGCAAACTTCTCACGCAGTGCTTGGGTATTAATCGACTGGACCAGTGCTTGTCGAACTTTGCGCGAACTCACCATTTCGCTCTGGGTGTTAAATAATGCGTAGACACCATCGTTAATAGCGTACGACCGCGAGGCATACATATGACGGATCTGGTCTGACTGAGCCATGTATGACAACTCCGGTGTCGCCATAATTTCACTCGTCTTGAGACCTTTGGTGATCTCGTCCCGCGTCGGATATACATACAGCTGAAAGCGATCCAGCTTTGGCGCACCATGATGATACTGTGAGTTCGCCACGAGATGAAGCACTTTTTTCGACCCTTCAGCATTGGCATTCTGTAGAATCCGCATAGCAAACGGCCCAGAAGTTACGGGCGACTTACCATAACCATGCTCGCGTAGCTCAGCCGGATTAACTTCACTGAGGCTGTGTTGAGGCAAAACCGGAAAGGTGAGGGCGTGCATGAACGGTGCGTACGGGGCCGGCAGGGTAAATTGCACTGTCCGCTCGTCAACCTGCTTGACGTTGATCGACTGCCAACCAGTAATTGACGATTGTGTCCGTGCATCCTTGAGTAGATTAACAGTAAACACCACGTCGCGAGCATCCAGTGGCGCTCCGTCTGACCACTTGAGATTACGGCGCAATTTGACCGTGTACTCAGTCTCGGCCTCATTGACTGTGACTGACTCAGCGAGGTCCCCCTTGATATGTCCGGTCGTATCATAATTATAAAGACTCGCAAACATCAGTCGGGCCGCCGACTTTTCGGCACTACTACGAGCAAAGATTGGGTTCAGCGTCTCTAGCGGACCTAGTACGCCCTCTGAATATGACCCACCGCTAGCCGGCGCATTATTATTGGCATACAATTCGCGAAACGACAGCCACTGCACCATACTGACCGTAATTAACAAAATAACCAGAAAGATCCATCCCAAGACATGTCGCTTGACTCCAGCCAAATGTTCGAGGCGCAAGGAGATAAACGTATGCGCGTGACGCAGGGTCGTCTTGGTTAGTTTCTGCGCCCGTCCATCGAGGTCTTTCGTTGTGAAGTCCAGCCGCAGAAATTTTTTCCAAGATGATTTTTTTGTGTCCAAGGCGCGCTCCTAGCCCTTCAGACTCGGCAACACCAAACTCGCCAAGATCGACAGCACGAACACAACAGCAAACACAATAGTCACATCAAACAAGTTCTTGTCAAAACCTCGCCGCGTGGTGAACAGCTCGCCCGACGAACCAAAGCCTGCGCCCAAGCTAGCACCACGCTGCTGCAATAATATGGCAATGATCATCAAAATGGCTGATCCTAATGTGACATACGGCAAAATAGTATCAAGTGACATGCTTTCTCCTTATTCTGGCGCCGGCTTGATAACGAAGGCGCTACTTACTATATAGTTTACCAGACTGAGTATGATTCCGGCAAGAATTGACGAGCCAAAACTCATGGATAATCCCGGCGCCAGCGCCAATGATATATATACCATGATGCCATTCACCACCAGCGTAAATAAACCGAGCGTGAGCAAGATCGCCGGTAGTGATAAAATGACAACGATTGGTTTTAAGATAGAGTTGACGATCGAAAAGATGAGGCCAGCGAGGACAAACGTTGCCGTCGTCTCGACCACTGGCTCACTCGTCCCGAGAAGCCGCACCGCCACCCAGATACCAACAGAATTAAGTACCCACCTAACAAAAAATATTGCAAATTGTCGTCTCATGACTACATTTCATTATATCATAATGCTAGCAGACGCCATCGACTACCTTGCGCTCAGTACTTTTAATGTGCAGCTGGAGCTGCTGGCGACTACTCGTCCCCTCAATGCAGATCGCGGCCGGCGTCGAACCAGACGGCGGGATTGTCCGTACAGTGATTACGATGTCTGGTGAGCCACTCTTGAATGACTGCGGCAATGTCGTTGGGTATGACCCTTTGAAGTTTTTTTCCTGCTCCGCCGCTGATAGCGCATTCTGTAGATCTGACGTTATGGCTTTACGTACCGTCTCTTTGCGCCAGCCATTATAGCTGACGAGACCGATACCCGCCAAGATGCCGATAACCACAACGACAATTAGTATTTCTATGACGGTAAATCCATACTTGCGACTCATACTTATGATGATAGCATAAGCATAATCTTTTTCGCTAGCTCTTTACCTACAATTTTTTCGAGATCAGTCAGCGGGGCGTTCCGTATATGATTGATGCTACCAAACTTTTTCAGCAATTTCGCACGGGTTTTTGGCCCCACGCCAGGAATTTCCTCCAGCTGGTTTTTCGTTTGCTGCTGACGCTTCAGCGTGGTGTGATAGCTCACCGCAAAGCGGTGCGATTCGTCGCGAATACGCTGGAACAGTTTGACGATGTCAGTTGTTGCGAGAGCATTCTCATCCGCCTTCGAGTATTCTTTATAATTTTGCTCAATGCTAGCTCGTAAGTTTTTTGAATGCGAGCCGGCGTTGCGCTGACTCGGGTGTAAATTCACTATATAAGCATCGCCGTCTTCGTGAATCGCGATATCTGCCCGTGGCTGCGACTGGATCTGTTTGATAAACGCCATATCAATCTGCGAACCAATTTTATGTACCAACAACTCTTCCTCACGCTTGGCGATGCTGATGATCGGCACGGTGACACCACGCTCATCACGCGCTCTGATGGCCGCCGCTAGTTGACCTTTACCGCCGTCAATCAGTAGCAGATCGGGACGACCCCAGCTTTTTAGATGACGCTCGCTCAGCCGGCGAAAAATCGTCTGATGGATATTACCCGTGTCATCATTTTTCTCACTAACTTTGAATTTGCGGTACTCTGCCCGGTCGCTCGCGCCATTGGTAAATACCACCATACTGGCGACAACCTGCTGGCCACTCATATGCGAAATGTCATAGCCCTCAATGCGCGCTGGGATATCTTTTAGACCCAATAATTTTGCCAATTCAGCCAGCGCCTTGTCCTTAGAAATATCCAAAAACTCTTTGTCGCCAAAACAAACCCGCCGCTGCAACTCCTGCATGGCGCGCAGCTTATTGCGAAGATCAGCCGCCCGCTCAAAATCATGCAGCCCAGCCGCCGTTTTCATGTCGCGCTCCAGCTCGGCGGCGATGGCTTTACGATTACCCTTGATATAGCTGATGAGTTTGCGTAGATTAGCTTTGTATAGCTCCGGCCCATCACTCAGCCGCGGACTCAAACCCAAATCTTCATCCAACTTCGACTGCCCCGGTCGCCTCTGCCTGGTCAAATACGGAAACACTCGCCGCAAATAGCGTAAAGCTTTTTTCAGAGCAAAGCCATTATAAAACGGGCCAATATATTCCGCGCCGTCATCGGCTGGATTACGCGTAAAACTGACAGTCGGCCACTCACTTTTCATGTCGATTCGCACATACGTTTGCGATTTATCATCACGCAGCAGCACGTTGTAACGCGGCATATAACGTTTGACCATTTCGCTCTCAAGGAACAGTGCATCAACTTCGCTCTCGGTCTCAATCCAATCAGTATCAGCAATTTCCGCCACCAACGCCATGGTTTTATTGTCCCGCCCGCGCGAATCCTGAAAATATTGGCGCACGCGGTTTTTTAGCACCGCCGCCTTGCCCACATAAATAATCTCGCCGCTAGCAGACTTGTGAAAATAGACACCGGGAGTGCGCGGTAGGGTTTTAAGTTTTTGCTGCAACCGTTGATTCACAGTATCATTATAACTTATACAGACAGTCAAGCCTTACCGACGATGCCGCTTAGTACGCCATCCAGCTCACCCTGAGCAAGTCGTATCGCCCACTCTTGACGCTCAAGGAATGATAGCAATCCAGCCTTTAGCCCAAACCAGCCTAACTTTTTTCTAGCTTCGGCAACTTTTTTGATTGTTCCCTGAACGTATAATACTGATCACGACAATCTTGCGGAATATCTGAAATTTTGTGGTTTGGCATTATAACATTTACTAATTCCTCAACCTTCTCTGTGTCCTTTGGACGCCAGCCAGTAATTGAACGACATCCGTACGCTCCTAATTGAGCAATTGGATTAAGGATAGCGCATACTGTCTCGCCATCTTTCTTCACAAGCCACTGATCAAGACTAGATGAAGGAATTTCCGTCTCAATACCGCCAAGGCGCCAGTATAGACGACCTTCATCATCAATATAACGATCACCGACGAAATCAAATATACCACGACGATTTTTTTTGTATGGATTAAGTCCAAAGGTTGAAATTACTAACTTATCACCGATAGCATCGGTCATTTCCCGCTGACAACCCTTCACAACAACCTTATCTGTGCTTTGCACTAATGTATCAAGGTCTCGCACCGTACCATTTTCACGTAAACACGGTAAGCACACACCGCCAGGCAGATACACAACGTGATTGTCCCAATCAATTTCGGCAGCGTTGGTAACTGCATGCAGACCCAGCCCGCCGACAACGCTATACGAGACTTCGCAATCTTCCATTCTGTCATGAATGCTGTGTTCTACCAGCAGTGGGTATATATTTTCTGAAACTTCACTCATACTATAGTCCTTGTCCGCCTATTGTAAATCATTTGCCTTAGTTATATCAAGTAAATACCCTTCCAAAAACTCACTCCACTCCGGCACATCCTTTTCGCGGAAATAGGCACGAAGGAAATCAACCATAACGTGCTGGCGCTTCCCTGCTTCTATTCGCCCCGGCTCCGTTAGCATCAAGCTTTTTAGCTTCAGCAGCTTTTCAAAGAAGTGATTGATGAAGCCGTCGGTATCATGCGTGTTGCCGCTAACGTCGTATTCGTGCGCCGCTAGATCAACATTTGACCAAACCGCGGGGTCAAAAATCCGCCCACCGTGATGGCAGGCATACATCAACCCTCGCTCAATCCCAACCGCACCAATAGCATCGCACATGTCAGCGTCAGACACCAGCTGCCCCGCCAGCCGCCGCGGCTGCTGGCCGTTCAGCCGTTTGCTATAACCAATCGCCGCAATATTTTCTAATACCGCCTGGCATAAGTCAGCGGCCACTCCCGCCTCCGCCATACTATTGACCGCGTTCGTCAATTTCTCTGCCTGCGCTTTGCCGACTAATTTGTAATCATCAACGTCATGCAACCAAGCCGTCAATAGCACTTCGTACAGATCCACTGGCTCGCTGCATTCGCTAGCAAAACGCTCCGCCAGCAGCGCCACTCGCTCAACGTGATCATCAGCATGACCCGATGGGTCGCCGCCTAATATATCACGCACTTTATTTTTTATTGTCTCAAGTTGAGCTATTTGCCGTTCGTCCATAAGCTTATTGTAGCACCTACGCAGGCCTCAACCCGCTAAGCTATTTTCATTTTAGCCAAGAGGCGCTATAGTAGTGATGTGAAAACAACTGTGAAAAGAAAAGTACCTGAATTTATCAAGCGATCACTGGGACGAATTCCACGATTACCAACGCCAGAACCCATTTGGCAATTAGATAAAATCGACGAGAGCCTGACGCCAAATATGCGAGCGCTGCGGATGACGATGACAATCGCCGAGGAATTATTAGCAATGGGGGTGGCTGCTCGGGACGTGGTACATATGGCGCTAGGGATCACTGGCACATACTGCAGGCGACGGGTTCATATTGATATCAGCTCAACGCTCATTACCATATCTCAAGATCGCGGTACCGAACGTGAACCACTCACATTAGTGCGGACGATTACCTTAAAATACGTTAATTACCAGACAATTCAGGCATTGCAAAACCTCGCCCTCACAATCCGTGACCATCATTTACCACTGGCCGAAGCTGAAAAACGCACTGAGGAATTATTAGCAGGCTCACGAGAGCACTCGCGCTGGATCGTCTGCCTAGCAGGCGGTAGCGTGTCAATGGGCGTGGTGATTTTATTTAACGGCTCGATCCTGATGAGCGGACTGGCGTTTGTGATGGGCTTTGTGGCGACGGCGACGATGAGGATTCTGGACAAATGGGGCCTCGCAACATTTTACCTGCAAATCATTACCGCACTCCTAATCACCCTGGCGGCGGGTGCTGCCCAGTGGCTGAATGGCTGGCTGGGCTGGCAAGTTGATACGACGATGCTGGTGATCAGCGGTATCGTGCTGTTGGTGGCGGGGCTGATGATCGTTGGCGCTTTTCAGGATGCGATTGATGAATATTATGTAACAGCAAATGCCCGACTGCTGCGGGTAACTATGGCGACGATGGGTATTGTTGTCGGTGTAATGACCGGGCTATATATTATTCAGCGATTTGGGATTAGCTTTCCGGCTACACCAGATCGGCTGGGGCTAGCGGCAGATATACGAGCGCAATACTTGGGGGCGCTGATCATTGCCGCAGGTTTCGCGGCTGGCAATCACGCGCGTTTGTTCGGAATGCTGATTGCCGGCGGTGTCGGTGTGTTGGGGTGGTGGATATCGAGTGCACTCGTTGGGCCGCTCGGAGTCGTTATCGCAAGTGGCGTTGCTGCAACAGTTGTTGGACTGATGTCGGTGCTATTATCCCGACTATGGCGCTTTCCTTCAGTGGCCATTATCGCTGCTGGCATCGTGCCGCTGGTGCCGGGCTTATCGCTCTACAACGGCTTGATGGGGGTGATCGAAAATCCACCGACCGACCCTGAATTTTTACTGTCCCTAGCGATATTGGCGCGAGCTATCATGATCGGCGTGGCCATCGCCATCGGTGCATCGCTTGGTAATATGATCGGCCGACCAGTACGGCGCGGTATGATTCGCTGGTATAATAAGCTCCTGCGACGACGAGAGATAAAAGTTCAATAAAGTACGCGCAAATTTTATTTCAAGACTACACACTCGTCGCCCAGTGTCTGACGCAGCTGACTCATGAGCTGATCGCCAGCCTCAACACGAAACGGCATGCGCATGGCAGACTTATTTGCCTCACCCAGCACCAACACCACGTCAGTCGCACCAGCGTATTCGGAGCAGAGCGACTTGAGTGCTACTAGTTTATCATGGTCGCTCGGGTTTTTGATATGAAGAAATAGCTTTTCTGTCTCGGGCACGGCGTGCGTGGCTGCTGGATGCGGTGGCGTGTTTGTCGTGTCGGCCGGTGTTGACTTCATGTTCGTCCCTTTCGCTGTCGATACTCGGGCCGCACCTGCTCGCTGAGTCGTTTGAGTTCGGAACGCTGTACGCCGCTCTTGCTTGACTTTATTACTCATTCTTGGCGCTTCCATTTTACGGCCAGTTGACTGATACTGCCGGAGGTCATCGTCAGAAATCAGTTCAATTTCATCAGCAATCATCTTGCTCTCTGAGCCCAAATTACCATCCCGATCACGGGCTGAGTTTTTGCCGGTCACCCGAATGACAGCGTCCTGGACGAGCTTGGCGCCGACTTGCTCATACAAATTCGGAAAAACGATCACTTCGCCCTCACCAAACTTATCTTCGATCCCGACGAATGCCATCTTGCTGCCTGACTTGGTAACGATGGTGCGCACCGTCGTGATAATACCGCCGATCGTCATCAGGCGACCGTCGTATTCTGGCACCAGCTGCGTTAATGGCTGCGCTTGCTCACTCAGATATGTTTCATACGCATCGAGTGGATGCGCCGAAATATACAGCCCCATCAGCTCGCGCTCCCACATCAACCGCTCTTTGTTGGTATGTTTGGCCGGCGCTGGCTGTAGCTGCATCGTTGGCTGAACATTAGCCGACTCATCACCAAGCATACCAAACAGGTCAGTCTGCCCCGACGCGGCCTCTTTCTGAGTTTTTTGAGCAAAGGCGACAATGGTGTCAAGATTAAACAACAGGTCAGACCGATCACCAAAGCTATCAAAGGCACCAGTTTTGATCAGCGACTCCCAAGCCTTGCGGTTAAACTTGCCGGTCGACACTCGCTTGGCAAAATCTTCGACCGACTTGAACGGGCCATCAGCCTCGCGAGCACGAATAATTTCTTCCACCGCACCGACACCAACGCCCTTGACCGCCGCCATGCCGAAACGAATCTTCTTTTCACCAGGCACCACCGCGAACTCGACGAATGACTCATTGACGTCCGGGTTGAGCACTTCAATACCCATGTGCTTACACTCAGTCATCTCGATGGCCAGGCGCTCGGTGTCGTCCTGATCACTAGTCATCAGCGCCGCCATGAACGCGTCAGGATAGTGCGCCTTGAGATACGCCGTCCAGTAGGCAATCAAGCCATAACACGCCGCGTGCGACTTATTGAAACAGTAGTTAGCAAATTCCTCCAGCGCGTCCCAGAATTGCTCGGCAATTTCCTTGGTTGCGCCACCGACCTTGACTGCGCCCTCGACAAATTCCGGCTTAACCTTTTTCATCAGGTCAATTTTCTTTTTACCCACCGCTTTACGCAAGGTGTCGGCTTGGCCGCCAGTAAAGCCGCACCACTCTTTGGAAATCTGCATAAACTGCTCCTGATAGACCAAGATGCCGTACGTATTCTTCAGCGAGTTTTCCATACCGGGGTGTAAGTAGGTAATCTCTTCCTCGCCATGTTTACGTTTGATGAATGAGTCGATAAACTGCATCGGGCCCGGGCGGTACAAGGCCACCATGGCGATGATGTCTTCAAAGACACTTGGTTTGAGCTCGCGCAAGTACCGCTTCATGCCAGCCGACTCCAACTGGAACACGCCAGTGGTATCACCGCGCTGGAATAATTTGTAGGTTTCTTCATCATCCAGCGGCAGCGTTGATAAATCTATTTCCGTTTTATAGACTTTACGAATAATACGCAGAGCGTTGTTAATGATGGACAGGTTAGACAAGCCCAAAAAGTCCATCTTCAGCAGCCCCAGTTCCTCAACCGGGCCCATTGGATACTGCGTTGCCACCACACCCTTTTGCGCCATCTCGAGCGGTACGTATTTCACCAAATCATCCGGCGCGATCACCACACCAGCAGCGTGCACACCGTGTGAGCGAATGGTTCCCTCCAGCTGCGAGGCAAAGTCATAGACAGTTTTGGCGGTCGGGTTGCTTTCGTATTCTTTCTTGAGATCAGGGTCTTCCTCCAGCGACTTTTTGATGGGTACATGACGACCCTGCACAGGCGGTGGAATGAGCTTGGCCAGCCGATCAGACTCGCCATATGGCACCTGCAGCACCCGCGCCACGTCACGCACCGAAGCACGCGCCGCCATGGTACCAAAGGTACAGATGTTAGCCACTCGTTCTGAGCCATATTTCTTGGCACAATATTCGATCACCTCGCCGCGGCGCGTATCTTGAATGTCGATGTCGATGTCGGGCATGGAAATACGGTCGGGGTTGAGAAATCGCTCAAACAGTAGGTCGTAATGCAGCGGGTCAAGGTCGGTGATGTTCAGGGCATAGGCGATGATTGAGCCAGCCGCTGAACCGCGCCCCGGCCCAAAGATAATCCCCTGAGATTTGCCCCAGTTGATAAAATCCTGGACGATCAAAAAATAGCCGTTGTAGCCCATGTTGTCGAGCACGCCAAATTCCATGTCCAGTCGCTCAATTTGATCATCAGACAGCATGGCGCGCAGCTCGTCGTTTGGCAATTTCTTGGCGTCCTCCAGCTTCATGCCAGCGTAGCGCGCCGCCATACCGCTATACACCAGATGATCTAGATATTCTTTCTCGGACTCACCGTTTGGCGTTGGGAATTTCGGGATGAGAATATCGCCAAGTTTAATTTCTACGTCACACCGATCGGCGATGGCTTTGGTGTTGGCGATTGCCTGCGGATTGGTGGTTTGCCACCGCGAAATGATGTCTTCTGGTGTGGTCAAATGCAGCTCAAAATCCTTCAAGCTCATCCGCTTTTCATCACTCAAATACGCACCAGTACCGACGCATAGCAAAATCTCATGCGCCTCTTGGTCTTCGTGATTGAGGTAATGACCGTCGCTGGTCACCACACACGGAATATCCAGTTCCTCGCTGATGCGCTCAATGTAATCATTGACCTTTTTCTGTTCCGGCCAGTGGCTGCGCGCTTCGGGGTGGCCATGGTCTTGAAGTTCCATGTAGTATCGGTCGCCAAACACTGACTTGTACCAGCCAGCAATTTCCTTGGCCTTTTCATAATCATCATTGCGCAAATTCTCACCCAGCTCACCACCGATACAGCCGGACATACAGATAATACCTTCATTGTATTGCTCCAGTAGCTCGTGATCAATGCGCGGTTTATAGTAGACGCCTTCGAGGTTGGCGATGGTGCTAAGCTGCATCAGGTTTTGATAACCCTTGTGATTCATGGCCAGCAGCGTCAGGTGATAACGCGCCTTGTCCTTGGCCGGGTCGCGGTCGTGACGAGTGCGCGCCGCCACGTAAGTCTCGATGCCGATAATTGGCTTGATACCAACATTCTTGGCGGCTTTATAAAACTCGATCGCGCCCGACATCGTGCCGTGGTCAGTAATGGCACAGGCCTCCATACCCAGTTCCTTCACACGAGCCACCATGTCAGGAATTTTAGTCAGCCCATCCAGAAGCGAATGGTGGGTGTGATTATGTAGGTGCACGTAATCAGACGGCTGCAACGTAGCCGCGGCTTGAGCTGTCGTGTTTTTCGTAGCCATCATCATCTATGACGCTCTGGGCGTTACCTCCTATTTTCCTTACTCAGTATAGCATGTTAGCGCCGGCGCTGCATGGTATCAATCAGCTGGTTGAGAAAATCCGCCAGCGCTGGAAAGACGTCGGCAAACCGCCCCAGCAGCCAAGCTGACACCATGATTAGCACCGTTACGCCCACGAGGCTACCCATGCCAAAGAAAAAGCCGCGCCAAGAGTTTATCCAATAGATCTGCCGCCGTGATCGATGAAAATCAAAAAACAAGTCTTCAATCATTGCTTGCCGAGCGCCGTTTTCGTTATCACGCTTGATGCGATCAATGGCTCGGCGGGCTACCGAGGGACATGGGTCGGCGGCCTTCTTGTCCTCATGGCCACGTTCTCTTGACGATTTAGCTGGCGCCATTTTCCTCAAGCCGCTTGACCAGATATTCACGAAGGCTCGCACCAAGCTTCGGATCACGCATACCAAAATCGATCACTGTCTTGAGATACTCTAGCTTGTCGCCAGTGTCATAGTACGTGCCATTGGTAATTTCTACGCCATAAAAACTATGGCCGTCATCAATCATGCTCTGCATAATCGGCTGCACTGTAAATTCGCCGTGACCATCAAACGCATGTTTGGCCTTATCGAGATAGGTAAAGAACTCGCCCGGCAGCAGATAGCTACTGACGCTCGCGAGATCGGATGGGGCATTAGCTTTGCCTGGTTTTTCAACAATGTTCGTCATCTTGATCACACCGTCAGCAACCTGCTCACCGTTAACCACGCCGTAGCGATCAAATTCAGCATCATCAATAATCTTCTTGCACGATAGCACCGCGCCGTCTAATTTTTGCGCCGCAGTGATCATCTGGCGAAATCGGCTGGGACTAGCAGCGATAAAATCATCCGCAAACGTATAAATAACCGGCTCATCACCATTGATCAAATGGGCGGCGCAGGTCAACGGTGTGGCATTACCGTACGGGCCTTTTTGGCGGATATAGACAAAGTTGGCCATTTCTGACAAATTATTCACGATGTCAATCAGTGGCTGTTTCTTGGCGCCGCCCGCCCGTAGATTAACCAGCAGTTCCTCGTTCGGCCTGTCGAAATGATCCTCAATTGCTCGTTTGTTAGCGCTACCGATGATAATGATATCTTTGATGCCGGCTTCGACTAATTCCTCGACGACATACTGAATAATCGGCTTGTCGATCAGTGGCATCATTTCTTTTGGCATGGCCTTGGTCTGCGGCAAGAACCGCGTACCGAAGCCAGCGGCGGCGATGATAGCCTTGGTTGGTTTTTTCATGATAGTTCCTCCTGTCGTAGGTTATCTAAATAATCAAACAAAAGCGCGAATGGCCCTGTTACACATAAATCACCCGCCCGAGCGATAGCAAACAACTCTGCCGCTGAAACAAACCGTAGTTCAGCGCCCTGGCTGCTTTCAGCTTGATCAAGGTGAATTGTATCCTCATTGTACACGCAGTCAGTCGCCAAGTACACTGCGATCTTGATATTGATGTACGGCCCCTCATAGCATTCACCAATATATTCAAAGCGCCCTGGCGTGCAGCCGGTCTCTTCCACTAGTTCACGCCGCGCTACCATCTCTACTGCTTCACCCGGCTCCCCGTCACCGCCGGGAAAATCATAGAGCCATTTCTCAGGGCCAGCTCGAAACTGATAGGTCATAGCGATCTTGTTATCCGTCGTCACTGCCACCACCAACACTGACACTAGCTCCTCAGAAAAGAAGGTTGTAAACTCATGCTGTTCGCCATCCTCTGCTTGATACCGCTTGATGACGGCCGAGCGCTTGTACGCCTCGCCGACAGTCTGCGTGGTGGTTGGCTGAATACGCGTGAATGTTTTCATTACAGTCGCTCTCGGATTAGTTTCTGGGCGAGACTCGGGTTGGCCTGGCCCTTAGAGCGCTTCATGACTTGACCGACGAGGTAGCCGATAGCTTTGTCTTTGCCCGAGCGAATATCAGCGATGGATGCCGCCGAGGCTGGGTCATTCAATACTTCGTCAACGATGGCTACGATCACCCCCTCGTCAGATACCTGCAGCAAGTTCTTGATTTGAGCAATCTCACGCGGCCCCTGTTTGAGATATTGTTGGTCGAATAGACTAAGGAAAATCTCCTTGCCGCCAGTTGAACTGACCTCGTTATCCTCGACGAGCAGTGATAACTCTGTCAACCGACGCGGCCCGACATAGCCCTCTCCGATGAGATCCATATCAATCAACTCCTCCGGCGTCGAAGCAAACCAGTTAAAGATCCGCTTGACCAGCCGCTGATATTTTATCTTGTCAACTCCCAGCTCATCAAGAACAGCTTGCTCGTTATGCACCGTCAGCGTCTTGATAGCGTCAAGCAATATCGCGAGCGGCTGATGGCCGAGGATCGTCGTAATCACCGAATGATCCAACCCCAGATCAGCCCAACGCTCGCGGCACTCGCCCGGCATCAGTGGCATATATTCCTGCATACCGGCGATTTCCTCGTCAGTCAAAACAATCGGCGGGACATCCGGATCAGGCATGTAACGATAATCCTGGGCATCCTCTTTCGAGCGTTGTGAGGTAGTGATTTGCTGGTCATCGCTCCAGCCACGGGTTTCCTGCACCACTGATTCACCGCGCTCCAGTAGGTCAACTTGGCGCTTGAACTCGTATTCAGCGGCACGCTCGACGCTGCGGAATGAATTGAGGTTCTTGACTTCCGCGCGCTTGCCCAGCTCTGTCGCGCCTTTCTTGGCCACCGAAATATTGACATCAAACCGCATATTGCCATGATATAAATCACCGTGCGTCACACCTGCATACACCATCAATTTGTGCAGTTCCGAAGCGTACGCCTTGGCCTCCTCGGCAGAGTGAATATCCGGCTCAGAAACGATTTCGATCAGCGGTGTACCAGCGCGGTTGAGGTCGACCAATGAATAGCCGTCGTGGTGCGTCAACTTGCCAGCGTCCTCTTCCATGTGCGCATGATGAATCCGCACCCGCTTGAGCGAACCGTCTTCTAGCGGCGCGTCAACATAGCCAGCCAAAATAATCGGTTGGTACATTTGCGATGTCTGGTAGCCCTTTGGCAAGTCAGGATAGAAATAATGCTTGCGATCAAACCGGCTAACGCGAGCAATCGGCGCATTCAACGCTTTACCGGCGCGCACCGCCAGCTCGACGGCATACTTATTCAACACCGGCAGCATGCCCGGCAGACCAAAGTCAATCTCGTGCGTTTTTTCGTTCGGCTCAGCATTACGCGCGTCATTATCAGCCGGGCTGAATAGCTTGGTTTTGGTCGCCAGCTGGACGTGACACTCGATGCCGATAGTCATTTCATATTCATCATATACACTCATCATAACGCTCCCAAATCTTTTAGTGCTTGTTCAAATGCGGCCATTGCCCGCTTGAATGTCTGGGTGGTGATGGTGACTCGACTTTCGTGGGCAATTTGATTACGCAGTTTATGTGCCGACCAAATCGCGTCCTCATGTGTCCACAGACCACGCCGCGCCTTGAGTCGTTCACCCATCGTCGTGCCACTAACGCCATATTCGCGCATCGCCCGGTCGAGCAACTTGTCAGCTTTGATAATCGCCATCTGCAGGCTATCGGGGTTATTTGTATCGGCCACACGCTGCACCGCCTGCCAGACTTTTCGGTATAGTTCCCGGTCGAGCTTCTCCGTTTGTTTTGACGTCAACTGAATGAATAGCATCAATAGGCCACCGATCACCAGCGCCGCTACCACCAGTGCGATCAACAATCCATCCATCAGAGGACCTCCACTTCCGCCGCCAGTTTCAGCAGGCTTCCGTCCGAACGGTAATTACCAACTAGCTGCACGCCGATCGGTAATCCTTCGTCATTATTTCCAGCTGGCACAGAAATTGCCGGCAGTCCAGCTAGACTAGCTGGTACAGTCATGATATCAGATAGATACATCTTGATCGGATCGCTAGTGTTCTCGCCAAGTTTGAATGCTGGTGTTGGTGCCGTCGGCATCAATAGTGCATCATACTGAGCGAATAATCTAGTGAACTCGTTGATGAGCAGCGTGCGCGCTTTTTGCGCCTGCATGTAGTAAGCGTCAAAGAAACCGCTCGACAACACGAAACTACCGATCATAATCCGCCGCTTATTCTCCGTCATAAAACCTTCGTTGCGACTACGACCGTACAATTCCGCTAGCGTTTTTACCTCGGCCGCTCGGTGACCATAGCGCACGCCGTCATAGCGCGCCAGATTTGACGATAATTCTGCCGGCACAATAATATAGTACATCGCCAGCGAATATTGCATCATGTCCAGATCTACTTCTTCAATTTCATAACCCAACTGTTTCAGTTTTTCAGCATAGTCAAGCGTTTTCTGGCGCACCGCCGCGTTCACATCGTCAGTCATACATTGCTTAACCAAACCAATCTTTTTCTTTCTAAAGCCTGGCTGGTTCCGCCAAAAGTCAGGCAGCGTCGTCATGTCTTTATCATCGCGGCCCGCCATAATCTCCATCACCAGATTAGCATCATCAGCGTTCGTGGTGAAACAACCGATTGTATCTGTACTCGATGCCATGGCTACCACGCCGTAACGGCTGACCGCACCGTAGGTTGGCTTGACACCGACCACACCGTTAAAGCTGGCCGGCTGACGAATCGAACCGCCAGTATCGGTACCTAGCGCAAACGGTACCACGTCAAGTGCTGTCACTACCGCCGAACCACCCGATGAACCACCAGCCACTCGAGTTTTGTCCGCAGCGTTTTTAGTCGGACCAAAGGCTGAATTTTCCGTCGAACCACCGTGAGCAAAGGCGTCCAGGTTGGCCTTGCCGATGCAAATTGCACCTTCAGCTTCTAGCTTTTCAACGGCTGTTGCCTGGAGCGGCGCCTCAAAATTCTCGAGCATTTTTGAAGCAGCAGTCGTCGGCGCCCCAAAGGCTAAGAAATTATCTTTTACCACAAACGGCACGCCAGTCAGCCGCCCAGAAATTTCACCCTGATCAACCTTGGCTGCTCGCTCCAGCGCCCGTTCTTCCGTTAAACTCAACAATGCGTGATAATCTTCAACTTCGCGCGCTCGCCGCAGTGCTTCTTTAACATTTTCGACTGCGCTCTTTCCGGTAAAATCACTAATCCGACTCATTACAATACCTGCGGCACTTTCACTTGATTATTCTGTTTCTCAGGCGCCATCTCAAGCAGCTTTTCTGCAGGAATACCCAGCTGAATCTCATCTTCGCGCCAGACATTCTCTAGTCCCGTCACTTGGTAAGTTGGCTCCACGCCCGCCGTATCAAGCTCGCCGAGCTGCTCAATATAGCCAATTATATTTTCCAAATCTTGGCGCAGTCCATCAACTTCATCATCGGCTAATGCCAGACTACTCAAACTCGCCAGGTGCTGAATATCACTGGTAGAAATAGTTGTCATGCAGTCTATTATAGCACTGTCTCGAGGAAAACCTAATAACTCAGCAGCCGCGGCGAATGGAGCGTCACCATCTGTGGTAGGCCATACCTACTGATCCCAGAACCAAGCGATAACCCACCGCGGTTCCAGCCGATAGCTGCCGCCGTTGCTGCATCGGTTGCCGCATTTGGTGCGTCTGGTCGTTCAATATAACTAATCTTGTTGGCACCACGATCTGCCACATATACTCGACCATCCGGGCCACGTAAAACTTGTCCTCCGCCATCGCCACCAAAGCCAGGACCCATCCAGCTAGGTTGATTCGGCACTGACGAGTTTGGTAGAGAGTCGGCAACCGCACAGTCCCTGAAATGCTCACAGCTAGTGAAGCCGATGAATCGCTCGCTCGCTTTAATAGTGCTACTATTACGACTTGTTATATCATAGCGGAATAATTCACCAATATATAACTTCGAGACGTAGACGTGGTCACCATTTGGCGAGAAATCAGCAGCATATCCTAAGCTACTGTCAAGTGGGTTGTTGTTATGCACGCCAACTGACCAGTGAGCTATTGGTGTCATATTGGTATCAGCCCCAGATATATCAAATACGTGTAATACTCCAGCGTTACCATTACGATTTGGACAGGCACTACCACCCATAAACACTAACATTTTGGTAGCCTCGTTGTTAAAGTTAATTGAGCCGAATCCCGTTCGCGAAGGACTTGATGGATTTGGTTGCACGATACACGGCTGAGCCGGGCCAGACGGTACATTATATACTGCTGCATTTGGTGTCTGAATAGTTGCTCCGTTGTCAGTCGAGAAAATATTGAAGGCATAGACTTGATTCGGCGAACCCGGCCGATAGGTATACACCACCGCACCATTTCCCGCATTATTCGGCACGGCATTCATCGCCTCGCCAGAATAGTTGCGCGAAAAACTGCCCGCCATGCCAATGGACATGTTCTTTTTCGTCACTCGTCCGAGTGGATCATTGGTAAAATCAACAACGTGGTAGTATAACGTACCGAATTTTGCCCGCTCACGACCATTTGCCGAGTTTGATACTACGAGATACTTAGATTCCTCTTTGTTGATTGGAAAGGCAACCACTGCCTGCGTACCAGTACGCGAGCCACACAATCCCTGTGGTGATTCACTATAGTATGCCGTTTGACCATCGTCACATGTTGGATTGCCATCGGGAGCCGAGCTATCAACCTGCATAATATTCCGTGCCGAGTTCCAGATACGAAGTCCGTCGGAGTAGAATTTCAAATTACCATTACGATCGGAAATTGTCGTTAGACCCTCATGGGATGGGCCACTTGAGTGTGTTGGATGAGGGTGTGGCGTCGGTTTATTTGACCCGCCCACACCAAAATCAAGGCAGACTGACCCACCGATACACCACCAACGCTTACTGGCGCGCGTTCCCTTAAAATCAACTTCCGGGATAGCTTGCTGGCGTGAATTGTAAATATAGGTTTTATACGGGCGGCCATCAGATTTTCGGATCAACTCAAGGTAACCCTTGACATCAGCACGCCGCGGGTTAGTTGTTGAGGTGTATTCACCAATAAAATACGAACGTAATTTGTCATTACGAAATACGTCAATCGCCGTACCATTGCCGCGGCAATCGGTACCTGGACGCACGCCCGAGGCAATGGCACTGTCATGACCACGACTGATACATTCATTCATCCGCACCACGCCTGCCTCAGCCGCTTCACGCGCCAGCTGATTATAATACTGCTCCATCAAGGCATTAGCTGCTGCCGACGCCAGCTGGAGACCAGCCAACAAAATCAGCAGCAGCATAATGCTCGCCACAAGGACGGTCGGCAAGACGAACCCACCGTCCTTATCCCACCCAGACGCTTTGTTAGTCACATCCAACTCCGTACTTATCGCACATTGTCGAACGAATGTTGCGCTGCACGTTGGTTCTAGTGTATGTCGACCCGGTATCGTGTACTTGGACGGCTGCCGTAATCGCCCCGGCGACCAGCACTGCTCCGGTTGCACCCAGCAAAATCAGAGACATCGTCTTAGATGTGTTACGGCCAGAAATAATCCCCTTGAGCATCCACAATGTCGCGCCGATTACACCTAGTGCCAGGAGATATGGCACAAACTCGGCGAGATATAGCGCACCATACACCCTATCGGCACTGCCCGCACCGATAAACAGCAGTGAACTAATGAGAACTGTTATTATTTTTGCTACAAGCACTATTGCTGGAATTATCAATGCACCAAATGCGCCGTATGTTACTACTTTATACGCTGTCCGGCTAGTGTAGTTGTTGCGGTCCGAGATAGCCCGTGAGACACGACCAAATGTGATGAGCGCAACAACTGCAAATAGCGTTGCCAATACACCCGCCATGACGATACCCGTCCCTGGTGTCACCATATTTATTGACAATATGTCAGCCAACCAGCCACCAATCGAAGTCGAAGTCGTTGTTGTTGCACCATTGACCTTCACCCAAGCGCCAAACAACGCCACCAATACCTGCGCAAATAACAACGCTGAAACGACTGTTGATACCATCGCCAGCAGATATTCAAATGTCAGCCACTTTGCCTTGCCGCGATTTGGATCAACTGTAGCCTGAGGGTAATACGCCGTTGGCTGTGATGCATACTGTGGAACTGGCGGAACATCTGCGTCCTGTACCGGTTGCACCATCTCTGGTGTTGATGCTATTTTCTTTTGTGTCATAATTATTACCTCCGCTTATGCTACCCTCATTCTACATGGTCTGGCGAATTTCTGCAATCAAATCACGCAGCTCCGCGGCTTTTTCAAACTCCAGGTTGGCGCTATGCAGCTCCATTTGACCAGTCAACTCCTTGATCAGCGTCGGATATTCGTCCTTTGGAATCTTCTTCAAATCAAGTTTTGGCTTTTTGTCTGATTCTTTTTGCGGGATGATAGAGCGCAGGCCATCGTCAATTTTCTTCTGGATGGTTTGCGGCGTGATGCCATGCTCTTCGTTATATTGCTGCTGGATAGCACGCCGACGATTGGTCTCATCAATCGCTCGCCGCATACTGTCAGTCACATTGTCGCCGTACATCAGCACCCGCCCGTCCACGTGCCGCGCCGCCCGGCCAATCGTCTGAATCAGTGCCTGTTCACTACGGAGGAAACCTTCTTTATCAGCGTCCATAATCGCCACCAGGCTCACTTCTGGCAGGTCCAACCCCTCGCGCAGCAGATTAATACCAACCAAGACGTCGTACGTCCCCAGCCGCAGATCTTTGAGAATATCGCCGCGCTCGAGCGTATCAATTTCACTGTGTAGATACGCCGTTTTCACACCATTGTCCGTCAAGTAAGCGCTTAAGTCCTCGGCCATGCGCTTGGTCAAGGTGGTTACCAGTACGCGGTGGCCCTTGGCAATAGCCTGGCGAATCTCCTCCATCAAATCATCAACCTGCCCTTCAGTCGGCCTCATCTCAATCGGCGGATCAAGCAGCCCTGTCGGCCGAATTAACTGTTCAGCCGGCTTTGGCGAATGAGCAATTTCATAGTCGCCCGGCGTAGCGGAAACATAAATCGCCTGATGAATATGCTGATCAAACTCATCAAACCTCAGCGGACGGTTATCCAACGCGCTCGGCAGACGAAACCCGTGCTCCACCAGCACTTCCTTGCGCGCCCGGTCGCCGTTATACATACCGCGGACTTGAGGTAAGGTCATATGCGACTCATCAACCAACAGCAGCCAATCATCAGGAAAGTAATCAATCAACGTCGCCGGCTGCTCGCCCGGCTCGCGGTCCGTCAGATAGCGCGAATAATTCTCAATGCCTTTGACAAAGCCAGTTTCTTTGAGCATCTCCAGGTCATATTTGGT